>JACNLA010000007.1 GCA_014381745.1 Actinomycetota bacterium
ACGGTGTATTGGGTGGGCGCGGAGGGACTTGAACCCCCGACCCCCTCCTTGTAAGTCCGATCGCAGGGATTCTCTGACCAGCAAGTTTTGGCATCTGACCTGTTCAAACCCTGTTTGTCTATCCAGCGTTGACCGTCGGTGACCGTTGTTTGCCGGTGACGAGTGGATGGTTTGTGGATGACCCAATTAGGACTGGAGGCCCGCAGAAGAAGATTGCTTTAAGTCCACTACTCGGCTGAACTAGCCGATGGGGACCCTGGCGATCTTGAGGCTGTTGTTGTCGATGTATGCGACGAGTGGCGTGCCGTCGTTGCCGATCGCAATAGACATGCGGCCGGAGTCATCGGCAGGTCCGATGGTCTTGATAATCGAGCTTGAACAGGAAGGGGTCGTGCACTCGGCAACCTTGAGTGCCCCGCTCGTAATGTCGTAGTAGGCGATCACTGGGTTGTTGTTGCCTTGGATGGCGATCGAACTGTTCGTACCAACGTCTCCAGATGAGTCAACGACCGAAACAAGTTGGCTGCTTCCAGCGGAGTTTCCAATTCCGGGGTAGCAATTCTGGCTGGAACAGGCGACCACCTTGAGGTCCATGTCGTCACGGTCGTAGTAGGCAATCACAGGCATTCCGCTGTTGTTTACCGCTACCGATGGGTACGCATTGCTCGTGCTACCGATTGAAGCAACATCCGAGAAGTTCCACGACGAACAACTGGCATTGACGCACTGAGCCACTCGCAACGTATTTGGGCCGCTCACTAGCGGGCGGGCATAGACCAGAAGCGGCCCATACACGGTGTTCCCCGCCGCTACCACACCAGCGGCGTCATAATCTGCGGTGACAATGCCATTGCCATTGTTCCCGTTGTTAAACCATGAACAATCAGGCTGGATACAAATTGCTATCCGGGCCTGTCCACCACTCCCGTAGAGATGCCCAATGACGGGCACGCCGTCGCTCTTAAGTGCTACCGCCGGGTAGTTGCCCGTGCTCAGCTGATAGCCGTTGTCGATCAAGTAGGTGACTTGAGGATGCGTGCATTCACTAGTGCAGGTTGCAAGTCTTAGCCCGGTTTCCGAATGGTGGCGGTACGCGACTATGGGATGGCCTTGACTTCCATATACCAAAGAGGTTCCTCCGGCTCCGCCGGCAGTACTGTCAATGACTGCCAATACGGCTGATGTGCAGACCACGTCGGTGCATGAAGCAAACTTCACACCATCTGGGTGCCGATAGCTAACACCTGGATTCCCATCTGGAGCGACCGCAAGTGATGGCCACCACAAGTTTCCGAAGGCAGAATCCAGGGTCGAAATTGTGACAATTTGTGGAGCCTCAGTGGTCGTGGCCGGAGGCTGAGTAGTCGTAGTGGTGGTCGTGGTTGCGGGGGCCTGAGTAGTAGTTGTAGTGGTGGACGGCGGCTCACTGGTGGTTGTCATGAACGCGGTAGCTGCCGACCAGGACTCATCTCCTGAGTTGTCTCGTATCAGCCACCTGGCGTAGTACGTGGTTGAAGGAGCTAACTGAGTCGTGGATAACCATGAAGTTCCCCATTGCGGTCCGTTGTAACTCCACTGCATTCTGATAGTGCAACAGAACGTGAACTCGTAATTCTCGGTCCAGACGCTGGCCTCGTGCTCTCCAAATATCCCCACTCCCAGTATTGACCCATGACTGTCATACCCCAGACGGCATGGCGGGCTCGCCGACCCTCGAGCAGTTGCGCGCCGCTTTGGCAACCGGGTGAATGCGGGAATACATCGAGTCGAGCACGGGGTTCCCGCGTGAACTGAGCCGATGACTGCAGTTAGCCTCCCGGGCGCTGGCGCTACGAGAGGAACCACAGGGTGTCGCATCCGCAGAGCAAGAGGGCCAGGGCCGCCAAGAAGAAGCGCGCCGCCGAGCGCCGCCAACGCGATCCCGAACAGGAGGTGGAGCGCGCCGAGCGACGTGCCGCAGCGAAGGAGAGCCGGGAACTGGCGGCAGCCGACGCCGTGCGGAGGGCCCGGAGGAAGAAGGTCACCATGGCGGCGGCCGGGCTGGTGCTTGCCTCCCTGTTCGGGTTCGCGGTCTGGACCCAGGTCCGTCCGGGCCCCGAACTGGTCGGGGTGGTTCGTCCACCCGACGACGGCCGTGGCCACGCCAACGGGGTCTCCTATCCGTCGCTCACTCCCACCAGCGGCGTGCACAGCAGCCGGGCGCCGTTGTGCGGCAACTACCCGACGCAACTGGACCTGAGTCAGGCCGTCCATGCGCTCGAGCACGGCGTGGTCGTGCTCTGGTACGACGTGGCCCGACCCGAACTGGGCATCGCCCTGGCCGAGGTCGCCGACGGTTGGGACTCGCACGTGATCGTGTCGCCGCACACCTCGCTCGGCGAGCCTGTGATCGCCACCGCATGGAACCGACTCAAGGTCTACCCGGAGGTGGTCCCAGAGGTTGCCGAGTTCGTCGACACCTACCGTCGACGGGGCCCCGAGAACGTGGCCTGCGACCGGATCTGACCGCTGACCAATACCTGACTGCGTTCAGGTCGCCGCGGGTGGCCGGAAACGGTCCGCACCAGCCTGGGTAAGGCGATCGAGCACCATGGCCATTGCCACGATTGCGGCACCAACCTCGAAACCGATTCCGACATCGCTGTTCTTGACTGCACTTACCGTCTCGAACCCCAGCCCACCGCCACCTACGAGGCCGGAGATGATGACCATAGCCAGCACCATCATGATTACCTGGTTGATACCGACCATGATCGTCGCTGCAGCGAGTGGAAGTCGCACACGAATAAGGGTCTGCCTCGGCGATGCACCGAACATCTCTGATGCCTCGAGGCTCTCCTCGGGAACCTGGCTGATTCCAAGGGCCGTGATCCTGACGCCCGGCGGTAGGGCATAGATGACCGAAGCGATGATTCCTGGCACGACTCCGACCGTGAACAGGGTCACCGCCGGAATGATGTAGACGAGGGACGGAATGGTCTGAAAGGCATCGAGTAGGGGCCCGAGTGCCGCCTCGACGCGGCGGCTCTGCCCAGCCCAGATCCCGACGGGAATGGCGATGACAACCGACAGGATCACCGCTGCCACAACCTGAGTGAGGGTGTCGATCGACAGGTCCCACATGCCGATCAGCCCGATAAACGTCAGTGCCCCGGCAATGAACACCGCCAGATGCCAGTTACGGACCCTCCACCCGGTCCACGCGGTCCCGAACACGAGTACCGGCCATGCCAGAGTCTCGGTCAGGAAGTCCCGTACCGGCAGGTAAAACCAGATAATGACCGCGTCGTTCATGCCGCGGGTGAACCACCGGAGGTTGTCCCGAATCCAATCCATCAGGTCGTCGATGGGGTCGAACGCCTTGACATCCCACATCTCGGGGAAGTCGATCCACCCCACGACGCGACCGACCAGAACCAGGCTGAGCACTCCGCCTATCGCCATGCCTGTAACCATTCGACCAGGTGCCGTGGACCTGTCCATTCCTGCAATCGCTCGGCCGACGCGATCAAGGACCACGGCTATTGCCACAACGGTGAGGCCCGTAGCGATTCCGCGCCCGGTCCGACGCTGAGTGAGGGTTGCCATGACCTCCTGACCCAGTCCACCAGCACCGAGGAGGGTGGCGAGCACGACAATTCCCAGAGCCATCATGATGGTCTGGGTTACGCCGGCCATGATCGTGGGCATCGCCATGGGAAGTTGGACCTTCCTGAGGGTCTGTCGACGGCTGGCGCCAAACACCGTCGAGGCCTCTACCGCCTGTGAAGGCACCTCCATAATCCCGAGGGTGGTAAGTCGCACAACCGGCGGTAATGCGTAGATGACGGTGGCCATCGTGGCCGGTACGGCACCGATCCCGAAGAAGAGGGCCATCGGCACGAAGTAGACAGGTGCCGGCACGGTCTGCATCGCATCCAACACCGGCCGCATGGCCTGGTTCACACGTTGGTGGAGGGCGCATGCGACCCCGAGCGGTACCCCTAGGAGAACCGAGAACAGGACCGCGATCGTCATCAGGGCCAGCGTCTCGACGGTTACCTCCCAGAGCCCGACCACACCGGGATAGGCCATTGCCAGGCTGGCGACCACGGCCTGTAACCGGTTGCGCGACCTGGCAACCAGCAGGAAGACAGCGATCGGGAGCACGAACCAGGGAACCCACAGGAGTGCCGACTCCACGCTGTTGAGTCCTACACGGACCGCATCGCTGAACGGGTTGAAGATGGTGGTGAATAGCCAATGGGTCCGTCTGTTGGCCTGGGACCAGCGGGCGAATCGGTCTATCGGGTCGGAGAAGAACGTGTCCAGGCCGGCTGGGAACGAATCGACTGTCCGAAACAGCCACTGGAGGGTGGCGACGCCAGCCAACAACAACAGCCAGTGCCACCAACGCCTGAGGAGGGATCCGGTGCCACCGGCGAGGTCCATTGATAGTTTCAGATCAACTCGATGACTGCTGAACGGTCCACCGAACCGACCCGCTCACCATCCTCACCCACCACGGCGATGGGCTCTGGATCAGCCAGCAACAGGGCGATAATCGCCTCCACCGATGTGCCTCGACTGACGGAGCGACTGGCTGGAACCACGGCATCGTCATCCATCACACTCGACGCCGTCAGCACCTTTGCCCGGGACACGGCCTTGGTGAACTCCCGTACATAGTCGGTAGCGGGCCTCGTTATCAGGTCCTCGGCCGTACCCACCTGATCGAACTCACCGTCTTTCATTATCGCGATCCTGTCACCCAACTTGATGGCCTCATCGAAGTCGTGGGTGACGAACACAATGGTCCGGTGCATGGATGCCTGGAGTCTCAGGAGTTCTTCCTGCATCTCACGGCGGATCAGCGGATCCAGGGCCGAGAACGGCTCATCAAAGAACAGGACGGCGGGCTCCACAACCAGCGCACGCGCCAGCCCGACTCGCTGCTGCATTCCGCCCGACAACTGCTGGGGATAGTGGTCTCCCCAGCCCTCCAGGCCGACGAGATCCAGCACCCTTTCCGCCCTCTCATGGCGCTCATCGCGACGGAGGCCCTGGACCTCGAGGCCGTATCCGACATTGTCGATCACACGACGGTGCGGGAAGAGCCCGAAGTGCTGGAAGACCATCGACATCTTGTCACGACGAATCTGTCGCAGGTCGGCCTCGTCCATCGCGGTCAGGTCCCGACCATCCAGACGGACCACGCCGCGCGTCACGTCGGTCAGACGGGCGACACACCTGACAAGGGTCGACTTGCCCGAGCCTGACAAGCCCATGACCACGAAGGTCTCGCCCTTGTGGGCCTCAAAGGAGACGTCGCGTACACCGATGGTCTGGCCCGTGACCTCCTGAATCTCGGCTCTACTCCTACCGTCGTCAGCCATCGCCAGGGCCCGATCAGGACGCTGGCCGAATACCTTCCACACTCCCTCGACCTCGAGACTGGCTGACTGTCCTTCACCGATGGTCATCGATCGTCACAATCGGTTCGTCCGACATGATCAGCCGAAGTCTCCCACAAGAACCTGACAGGCCATGAAAGAGGCGGAGCCGACGGCCCGTGGACCGTCGGCTCCCCTCATACACAAATACTTCGTGACCGAAGGGTTCTACTTCACCCAGGCTGACCAGACATCCTTGTGGGCGCTGATCCACTTGGCAGCCACATCCGCCACATCCTCACCGTCGATTTCGGCTCCGGGAAGCATCTCGAGTTGGTCGTCTGTCGTAATGGTGAATGCATTCAGGAACTCGAAGACATCGGGGGCCTTCTCCCTCAACTTGCCGGATGCGGCCTTGATGATGACGTCTTCGGGATAGTCACAGTCGACACCATCGTCGCCTGCTGCCTGGCTTGCACCGCACTTTTCGGTGTAGGGCGGAAGGGGCACGTTCACGAGGTCGAACACCGAAACGGCTGCAGTTGGCGTCCACCAGTACATGAGAATCGGCTCGTGTGCAGACACCCTGGCATCCAGCTCAGCCACCGTTGCCGGCTCGGAGCCAGAGTACATGACCTCGAAGGGCAGGTTCAGGTTGGCGATGATGTACTCGTCGAACTGGGAGTAACTCGGGTCGGTGCCGAGGAACCGGCCCTTGTCGCCAGTCTCGGCAATGGAGAACAGCGCGCCAGCCTCGGCCGACCGGTAGCCCTCCCATGTCGCCAGTTCGGGATGCTCGTCCACGATGTAGCGGGGTACGAACCAGCCGATCTTGCCGATTACACCCAACTCGCCGATGTTGACCACTGAACCATCGTCGAAGAACGCCTGCTCACCAACCGTGATACCCGAAGGCCAGATCTCAAGCACCGCGTCCAAGGTGCCATCCGCCAAGCCCGTGAACATAGCCTCGTTTTCGTCGATGTTGATTACCTCGACGGAATAGCCCATCTCGTTCTCGAGAATCTGTTCAGCGACAGCGACGTTGAGGAACGACGCCGTCCACGGGTTCGTCACGAGAGTGATGTTCGGCTTGGCCTCGTCTGCGTCTCCGCATCCGGATGCGAGTACAGCTAGCGCGACCAAGACCCCGATAATGATCCTGCTGGATCGTCCAGTTCTCATTGCCTCATAAACTCCCTCTGGGAATTGATCCCAATCGTCAGCCACCATCCCACATACCGGGATATCCCATTACAGAGATCCCGATGGGCAGAACGCTACATCCACCTGATACGGGTGTACACCCCAGTCGATAATTGTGGTAATACACGATCCCGTCAAGGGGATCTGACCGGGTACCGCGTCCCGGTGCCGAATCCGCCCGCTCCCAGGCGAACCAGGATCTGGTAACGCCCGATTTCAGTGGGATCTGTGTCAGATAGTGGTTCAAACGGTCGTCTGATCGAGATGGGTGCGTTGGGGTCTACTGGTTCGTCCGTTGCTGCCTTGCTTGCGGTCCGGTGTGGTGGCGACTTTTCCTGTTGGGGCTTCTTCGTAGGGCCAGGAGGCTGCGGATTTGGTGGACTGGCGCTTTTCGTCGTTGGTTCAGATGGATTGAGGGATCCTCCACATGCTTCGCAGAACCGCTGGTCGTCGCGAAGAACTGGGGTGCTGCAGTCAGGATTGGGACAGGTGCGATTCACCATTAACCAATCTTGGCCCAAGTTGGTATGTGGCGGCGCATTCGCATCTATTTCGTCGGGAGGATCTTGGTCCCACAGTGCCAGCAGTACTCGGGGGTGTCAGATAGTGCTCGTCGTTGACAGTTGTTACAGATCGGCAACTGTTTCTGCTTGGGTGGCGGCGGAGGCTTGGTCTTTGGAGACGGCTTCGGTTTTGGGGGCGCGTTTGGCGGGGCGGAAGTACGCCGTGGTGGTGGCTTTGCCCGAGGTGACGGCTTCTTCTGTGCTGACTGTTGCCTTCTTGGCGGAGCCTTAGGTTGGCCTGGCTCCAAGTTTCCCATTACCAGGTCGTATGCGGCGTTAATTGCTGCTGCTTTGCGTGTTGCTGCTTCACGGTTAGCTGGAGATGCCCGATCCGGGTGATGTTGAAGCATGAGCTTCTTGTATGCAGCACGAATCTCACCAACTGGTGATCCTGGCTTGACTCCAAGTGTTTGATAGGCGGGCTGCAAGTCGTCAGTGCGGCTACCTGCCTGCCCTTTAAGGAGATCGATGATGATATGGACGCGCTCTTTCGTGAAGCCAAGACGAATCGCTAGCCCTTCGAGCGCAGACTTTTCTGTTGGGCTAATTCGCCCGTCAGCGAAAGCAACCTCAATGGCAATTCGCAACAGAACAAGGCGGTCGTCTCGTTCGAACAGCCTCACCTCAAGATCGGCGCTGCTCGCTGAGTCAAGAAGCCCTTCAGCTTGGGATGGGGTCAGCAATCCGTCGCTTAGCATCACCAGGGCGTCACGCGCGCGCTTCCATTCAGGCGATCCTCTCCCGCCTATCTGTGCTACCGATTTCAATATCCAGGCGGCAGCCTTTAGGAGGCGCATTGCGTGGTCGCTCGCCGATGTGGGTCTCGATCTGGGGGGCCGACTTCTTCCGGAGGCTGGCGGTTGATAAGTAGAACTGTTTGAGGCAGCTGCTCTGGCAACTGCAGGTCCGATGGCAAAGCCGATAATGCCAAGTCCGATGAGTACTCCAAGCCCGCCGGCGGCTCCTTGAGACATCTCACCCTGGCTAGCTGACTGATAGCACGTCGCCTGTACTGCGCGGGCAGTCCCGCCAATATCAACAGACCGGCATTGGTCGTCGCCGAGAATCTGGCATCCGTTCACGAGAAACGTGAGGCCACAAATTATGGCAATGACCCGCCAGAACATGATGTTCCTCGAACCTTCCTGGATTGCAGTTCCCCCCATCTTGTGTGAAGAACTTGGACGGTGTCCAGCGGCTGCACACCGCTACCGCACCTTCTTGGCAGGGATATTTGCTACATCCAACAGGATGAAAACTTCACCCACTTCCTGCTCATCCATACCGCACAACCAGTTAGTCCACATCAAAAAGCATCATTTTCCTTCCATTGTTACCGAATTGACCCCAATAATTCACAACTTTTCCCCTAGCGGTCCACGCACGCCCGTACGTACAGTCGATCTCACCAGCTGCAGCAGATTCGAGCCATTATGGAACTCTTGGAACTCATGCAGGTGGGCTCTATTAACAATATTTAACAACTCGAAGGGGTTGAATCATGAATACCGAACTCACAGCTGTGAGCCTTAATAAAACAAATAGCGCTGGCTCTGATTTGTTGGATCCTGAGCAGGCCGCTGCCTACCTGAATACTTCGATACGACATATTCGGCGAATGCGGGACGAGTGCCGCATCGCTTACGTCAAGATCGGCGGGAAGCTGCGATACCGGCGTCGCGACCTTGACGATTTTGTAGATGCCAATACCCACCAGGCGGTCTCGGACCCGGAACCGGGAGTGTGGCAATGAGCACGCCTTTCCTAATTTCGGCGACAGACGTTAAGCCGGTCACTGTTTCCTGGCTGTGGGATGGATGGGTTCCAGCCGGGAAACTTGTGTTCCTGGATGGCGATCCGGGCTGTGGCAAAACAACCATCGCGTTGGACCTGGTCGCAAGAATCTCATCTGGCAAAAGCATGCCAGGTGGGGAGGCGTCTGACCCTTGCAATGCTTTGGTTATTAGCGCTGAGGACGATATCGGTGACACCTTGCGTCCTCGCCTCGATGAAGCGGGTGCCGATATGGCACGTATCAAGTTCCTACATCCAGAAAGCCCCATTCCAAGTTTCCCCAATGATTCAACTTGGCTTGCAAATGAAATGGATACCGGTGATTTCAAGTTGGTGGTTCTTGACACGACGATGGCGTTTCTCGGATCCAAGGTCGATAGCCACCGTGACCAGGACGTTCGCAGAGCACTTACGCCGCTAATCCGAGCAGCTCAACAATCGGGTGCAACTGTGCTGGCTATTCGACACAACACGAAATCGGGTGGACAGCTCGCTGTTCACCGAGGAATGGGAAGTGTTGCATTTTCTGGCCTGGCTAGAGCGGTCCTGTCGGTGGGCCGCCACCCCGATGGGCATTCGATGGTGCTTGCCCAAGCGAAATGCAACGTCGGCAAGGATCTCAAGTCGAGACACTTCACGATTGAGGCAAGCAACGGTCTACCAACTATTGCCTGGGGTGAACCATGTGATCTCTCGGCCGACGACTTAGGGGTAATGCGGCCGGTTTCTAGCGGACTGGTCACTGCCGCCAAAGAGTGGCTCACCGAAACGCTCGCTGAAGGACCCATGCTCGGCACAGACGTGAAGAACCTTGCTCAACTATCTGAAATAACGCCAATGACGCTGCGTAGAGCACGTGAAAAACTAGCCGTCCAGACAAGCAAACGAGACAAGAAAACCTGGTGGTCGCTCCCCAACCAACTTGATCAAGATGATCAAGGCTAGGGATTGATCAAGTTGATCAAGTTACTTAACAATCCGGTGTCCACGTGCCCTCTGGGTGCCCTGAACACCTATATGGACTAGGGGTGCTGGCACATCCCCCCCGTGCCTGTGGGGGTCCTGTGGTGGCGTCTGCGGACCGCTGTGTGGGCTGCCGGGTGGCCTACGAAACTCGGTGTCGGGGTGGTTTGTCCGGGCCTGTACTCCCCCACTTGGTGTCACACGCGGTCTCTAGTTTTCGGGCTTGAAGGGAGTTGCTATGGCATCGATCCGTAAACGCGAATCAGGTAACTACCAGGTTCGTTACCGCGACAGGGCCGGTCGGGAACACGCACAGGGCTTCAAGAAGAAGGCCCATGCCGACCGGTTCAAACATGAGGTCGAACACGACCTGGACCGTGGGGACTGGGTAGATCCCAAAGCCGGGCAGGTGACCTTGGCCGCCTGGGTTGACGAGGCATGGCAGCTGGCCCGCCCGGTGAGCCAGCGGACAGGGTCCGACCGTAGGGCTCGGATGGTCAACCACGTCCTACCGGTGTTTGGGGTAATGCCCCTGGTCAGGATTGATCGCTCCGACGTCCAAAAATGGGTCAACTCCCTTACCGAACGCGGTTATGCGCCAGCCACGGTGAAGAAGGTCTTCGAAACCCTGTCGGCCCCTGTGCAGATCGCGGTCAACTATGGACTGTTATCCCAATCCCCCTGTGCGGGAATCGAACTGCCTCCTATCCCCAGGACTGAGATGCGGTTCCTGGTGCCCGATGAGGTGGTGCGCCTCTCCAAGGCGATAACCCCCCATTTCGAGTTGTTGGTCCTGTTCGCAGCCGAGACGGGGCTACGAGTGGGTGAGATTGCCGGACTGCAAGGCGGCGACTATCAGCCCGGCACCCTCACCATCAACGTGAAGAGACAACTACTCAAAGACACCACCCCACCCACGTTCGGAGACCCAAAGACCTGGGCCGGCATCCGATCATTGACCCTGTCTCCCCCACTAGCGGCCCGCATCCAGAACCTCGGAGCGGTCGGTGATTCGCCAGTGTTCACCCGACCCGACGGGGGGCTCCTAGACGTGTCGAACTTCCGAAGCCGCCACTTCTACCCCGCAGTCAAAGCAGCGGGCCTTGGTCATGTGCGCATACACGACCTTCGCCACACCGCCGTCTCAGCCTGGATACAAGCCGGGGCGTCCATCAAACATGTCACCGAACGGGCCGGTATCGCATCGGTGACAGTCGCCTTCGACCGGTACGGGCACCTGTACCCCAACGAAGACCGCCAACTAGCCGACCGGCTCGCCCACATCGGCCTCTACCAGTAGCGACAACTCGTTCGGATTAACCGGCCCGCAGGTTCTCGGTTCGAGTCCCGGGGGGCGTACCCATAAAGCCAAGACTTGCGGGTGTCCCGCCCGCCGCCAAAGAACCGGCGACACAGGGACTCCACCGAGATCCAATGACATAATCGCTGTGATGGACGAGCGAAACTTGGCTAGATGAGCCTCGTCGATTGCCCCGGGTGCGGCAGGAAGATCTCAGACTTAGCTGAATCTTGTCCTCGGTGCGGCAATCAGGTAGCCGATACGCAATTCAATACGGTTCCTTGCAAGGAATGTGGTGTGGCTGTTCTGCCTGGCTCCGTATGCGGAAGCTGCGGGTACCAGTCTCAGCAACCAGAGTCCTTCTCTCAGCAACCAGAGTCCTTCGTTAGCACCATGGGCACAGGTACCGGAATCAAGGGAGTGGCTACAGCGGTTGTGAACGTGGTCGCTCAAATCTGCTGGATCGTTGCCGCAATTGCTGCCCCGGGCTACCTGTGGTGGTTCATCAAGGGGGGCTTTGAAGACTGGGGCTATTTGGTTGGAGCGCCTCTCTGTGGATGTCTTTCGTACCTTGGATATAAGACAGCCGAGAAGATTGAGGAGCGAAGCGGCAGGAGTACTTGATCGCCGAAGCGCCTAGAACCGTGCGCCCTGTCCTGACTACCATCGGTGGTGCCGACGAGTGGCTGCTTACCTCGGTTTTGGCTATATGGGCCCGCTCTGGGGGGCGTACTACTAATCCGGAACCCCTGCCTGTGTTGAGGCAGAGGCTAGATGGCCACCGTTCGATGGTCTCCGTTATGCGCGAGCGGTGCGACTCCGGAGCAGCAAGGTGTAGATACGCGGAGGCGTCCAAATGCAGGTCCTTCGGATATTCGCGAGACTTCCGCGATGGACACCTCAAAGACCCACTTATTTGCCTTCGTTGCATTACTAATTGGCGCTTCACTAATTGGCGCTTCTGCCTGTTCGACCGACAGCGAACTCGTAACTCGGGTTAGTGAACTCGAGAACGAGTTAGCCGAACTGAAAGAGTTGGCAAATGTACGGACAGAGGTGTCCGCCCTGACTGCGCAGCTCTCGTCGACCGAAAGCGATGTCTCTGCGCTAACGACAACCGCTGAGGCATTGGACGCTGGCGTCGCGGCACTTCAAGAGGTGGACTGGTCGCCGACAGAAGAACAAGTTCGCCCACTAGTCGAATCGTTAGTGGAAAAGCATCCAGAGCTTCTTCGAGGTCCGAAAGGCGACAAGGGAAACCAGGGCGATATGGGCCCCACGGGGCCTGAGGGACCAATAGGCCTGCAGGGAGAGGCGGGGCCCAGAGGTGAAACGGGTGCTCAAGGACTCCAAGGTGAGAAAGGACAAGGGGGGGAGACGGGTCCTAGAGGTGCGACAGGCGCCCAAGGGCCAGAGGCCACCGGGGCCATCACGGGTTACACGTTGAATAGATGCATTGACGACCTCATTTACGAACTCCTTGAGGAACTCAGCGCTAGCAGTGGCGCTGCAAGGTTTGACTACTACGCGGGTACAACGGAGAGTTGGAGTGCCCCTTGGTATGGCAGTGACTCCCATTCGCACGATCACTCAATAACTTGGTCTCGTTACGACGGACCGGGTCACGATCACTCCGTGTATATCGGAAAGAAGCTCTTTGGTAGCGGTCCCTACACTCCACAGACATGCAGGTAGACGGCTAGGTTCGCCGGATGCGTTCCTACCGTCGTATCCGGCTCGGGCGTACCACCAAACCGCGTGGACAGTTTGTGGACGAACCTCATACCTAGCAAGACCGACCGCTAGAGGTTCCCGCTGGTTTACGCAGTTGACCTGTGTGTTTCCTGGTGGGCGCGGAGGGACTTGAACCCCCGACCCCCTCCTTGTAAGGGAGGTGCTCTAGCCAACTGAGCTACGCGCCCGGGAGGGCGACCTTACCGACCTCGGCCGAAGTTACTGGCCCGTGGTGAAAGCGAAGATTCGGGCCGGGTTGTCGACAATCAGGGTCCGCACGTCGGCCTCCGACAGGCCCCGACGACGTAGCCGTGGAACCACGTTGGTAACCAAATGGTCGTATCCCAGGCCTCCGTAGGCGTGTAGCCGATGCTTGGTGGCGATGTCGTGCGAAAGGAGCACCTGGCCCTCGAGCCCGTGTTCGAAGTGCCAAAGGATGACATCCATCCGCTCGGCATCCGACGGCATGTCGACCGCTGGGTTTGGCGGATACCACGAACTCTCGTTGCCGAAAAGGTCGTACTCCAGGTAGCAACCGGTTGCCGCCATATCAGCCAGCCACGACCGATCGGTACAGGTGCGGTCGATGTGACAGATGGTCGTGCGGCTGAGGTCGCCGCCCTCGGAATCCACGATCTCGGCGATCTCGACGGGCGACATCGGATCACGGCCGGGATGAACCATGAGTGGCGCCCCGGTCTCGACCTGTGCGGCCACCGCTGCCCGGAGGCTCTTCTTCTCGTTGGGTAGCCAAGGGTAGGTGCAGCCGATCTCACCTATCACCCCTGCCCTCACCCCGGTACCGTCGATTCCCTCCCGGACATCGGACACGATCTCGAAAGCCAGGTCATCCACCGACCGGTCGTCCATGTCGTCGGGATGCGTACCACTCAGGTAGTAGCCGGCCCCGGACCTGAGGACGGCGAGCGCTCCCAGCAGTCCAGCGAGGCCCAAGGCGATCCGACCGGAGGTCCCACGAGAGCCGACCCAGCCGCCCAGCACCACCGCCACACAGACGATGCCCGTCAGCAGCACCGGTTTCTGGGCTACGCCCAGGATGCCGATGGTTCGTCGGACCAGCCAACCGGGCGCAAGGTCCACTGCGACATCACCGACGGAGGCGACAAGTGACGCATCGGCGAGAGCCACCCCGAGGAACTCCCCCACTCCGAGCGCCAGAATTGCCGATCCGGCCCCTACCGCAACGCCTCTCAACATGTCCGACTCTCGGGCCATGACCTGGAACCTACGGCACCGGTTTGAGGTGCAGTTGCTCACGATCAGCGGTGCGGCAAGGTGGTCTCGACCGGGAGGGACTCGATGTTTGAGGCGTTGCGCTTCAAAACTGGCGAAACCCCGTTGAAGCGATCGATAGCGCCTGGTCTGAGGCAGGTCCTGTACTCAACCGATACCGATGCTGAGCAGGTCAGTCATAGCGATCATCAGGCCGGCAGCTAGAAGTACCTCATGATTACGAATCCCACTGGCGCCTACTTCAGTTGTCGTGACTTACCCCGTCGACAAAGAGCGAGTCGCGCGACCTTCGATTCTCGCCCCCTGTTCGTTGAGGTGTTCGCCGATATCGCGCCACAGTGCCCGCAGCCGGTAGTGGGGCACGACCGGAAATAGGTGATGCAGCAGGTGATAGTCGTGTCCCCGGATCAGGAACGTCGACCCGAAAAACGTGAACACCCTGGTGTCGCGATAACGGCCTGTTTCGGTATGCGGATGGTGGGGAAGCCAACCGAACACCAGCGACAACCAGAATCTGGCAGCCCAGACTGGGATGTACCAAAGCAGCCAGACCAGCTCGCCGTATCCGAAGATTGTGCCAACGAGGAGTACTGCGAAGTGGCTAAGGGCTACCGGTCGGGCAGCAGCTACCGCCTCTGGTCCACGAAGTTCGGCCATTTGCCCCAGTCGGACCGCCAAGCCGTTAGGGATCAGGCGGCGTAGAGGTGGGGCCACGGCGAGAAGCGGCTGAAGCGGGTAGAGCACGGTTCCAGCCACCACCCGGCCGAGTATCTGACTGGGCGACCCCTTTGAGTTCAGGACATCAGGATCGGTTTCCTCGTTGGTGTGGGTGTGGTGTTTCAAGTGTGTGATGCGGTGTGCTTTGAAAGACTCGCAAAGCAACCATCCGGCTAGGGCCCCGACCGTTCGATCCACCCATGCCAAGGAACGTCTTCCGCCCGACAAGGTCTTGTGGACCGATTCATGCATCGGCATGTAGCAAGCCTGGAGAAATACGGCAGCAAGAAACATTGCCAGCCACAACGGGATCTTCCCTGCGAGTTCGAGACTGACAATCAGCACCCAGCCGGAGACACACCACGCGATGTTGAACAGGCTCCGCCAGCCGATCGCACCTGTGTAGGGAGCGATGGCGTGCCGTTCGTAGAGCAAGCGATCCGTTCCGACTCTTGGCCCCACAGGACTCCCCAGCCTTTCAGCGCAGACGACACAACTGTTGTTCAAAAGACTAGTTGGGGACACTCCGTGCCGGCTATCAGACAGGAGGCGTAATAGTCGCCGCTGAAGGCCCCGCCTTGGCCTAGTCGATAACTGGCTCAACCGGAGTAGGACGCTGGCTATTCGGCGTCTCCCACGGGGAGGTTCGGGATTGTTAGGACCTCGGCTGACCAGGAGAGAGCATCTCGGCTATTGCAGAGGTGAGATCCGGTGACCTGAAGGTGAATCCGGACTCCTCCAGCCTGACTGGTCGAACCCTGGCACTAGCCAGCAGCAGCCCGTCTGCCATCTCACCGAGGACGGCCCGTAGCGCCAAGGCAGGCGCGGGGAGCACAGCTGGACGCCGAAGGGCACGCGCGAGCTCGCGAACAAATTCAACATTGCGGCAGGTTCCGGGGGCCACCAGGTTCGCTGGGCCCGCCACCGGCGTGTCCAATAGGTGGAGGAGCGCCCGGATCTCGTCTTCGAGTGTTATCCACGGCCACCACTGTCGGCCGCTGCCAAGCCGGCCACCAAGGCCCAGTCGGGTCAGGGCCAGCATTCGCCCCAGTGCACCGCCGTCGGGAGTACACACGATGCCGGTGCGGGCCAGAACCAGACGGGTGTCGGCCGAGGCGATCGGCGCTGCCGCCGCCTCCCATCGTTTGCAAACTTCGGCCAGAAAGCCGGTCCCCGGCTCCGAATCCTCGGTGAGTTCCTCATCGCCGCGGTCGCCATAGAAGCCGATTGCGGAGGCCGAGACGACGACGGACGGTGGCCGGTCCAACCCGGACAATGCTTCGGCCAGTACCTCAGTTCCCTCTACGCGGCTATTGAGGATTCTCTTCTTCTTGGATGCCGTCCACCGGCCGTCGATGCGTTCGCCTGCCAGGTGGACGACGGCGTCGATACCTTCGAGGGCCGCTGTGTCGATCCGGCGGGCAACCGGATCCCAGGCCACGCCACCAGCAGGTGGGCGTCGTCCAACGGGAACAACCTGGTCGCCGCGCTTTTCCAGAGCAGCTGTCAGGGCGGTTCCAATCAGCCCTGAGGCGCCAGTCACCGCCACAGTACGCATGTCAGTTTCCTCCTCGCAGATCCGACGCCATCGGATGGGCGGTCGGCAAACTCATGGGCCAGTATGTGCGGCGTTCGTCAGATCGCCACCGCCAACTTGGAGTCCCGAGGAGCGAATTGATGGCCCACTTCAGCTCAAGTGTCAGCATCGACGCCCCCCGGGCTGTCGTCTGGGAGGTGATCGCGGATGTCCGTCGGCACTCAGACTGGATGGCCGATGCCGCCGAGATCCGGCTCACCTCGGTGCAGGCGACCGGAGTGGGAACGACGTTCGAGTGTGAAACCCGAGTCGGGCCACTCCGAACACTCGACCGAATGGCCGTGACTGACTGGGAGGATGGCCGTCTTATGGGCGTTGAGCATCGCGGCCTCGTTACCGGAGTCGGCAGGTTCCGTCTCGAAGACCAGAGCAACGGCGGGACGACTTTCTTCTGGGATGAGGACCTCTCTTTTCCCTGGTGGTTGGGGGGTCGCACTGCTGCTGCGGTAGCACGCCCGCTTCTCGCTCTCATCTGGCAGCGGAACCTCCGACGACTCGCCGGCATGTTCAAGGATGGTTCAGCGTGTTGATCGTTCTTTCCCACGAGGCGCTCGTGACCGCCACTCGAAGCGCAAGCCACGGGTCCGTCGTCCAACTGGAAATCGGTTACTGCCACCGGGACCAACTCGCCGGCCCCAGCGAATCGCCTCCCCGGTCGCGGGCACACCGGGCTGGCTGAGTCTCCAAGCATGCCAACGCTCTCTCTTCCAGATCCCGGGCCTCCCTTTGAGGACTTCGTGGGCGAACGACACCTGGCCGTGCTCACACTCGTGAGGCCCAACGGCTATCCCCACACCACCCCGGTTGGCTTCACGTGGGACCGAAACACGGGATCGGCCCGGATCATCACCTGGTCGGGAAGTGTGAAGGCAAAGCTGCTCGAGGTAGGGCAACTCCGGGGTTCCATCTGCCAGGTCGACGGTGGGCGCTGGCTCACCATCGAAGGGGTAGCCCATGTCACCAGCGATCCGGGCGCCTGTGCCGATGCGGTCGCCGCCTACGCCGCCCGCTACCGGCCTCCGAAGGATCGCGGCGACGAGCGCAGAGTTGTCGTGATCGAGGCCACCAGGCTTCTGGCCAGTGCCGGTCTCGGCGCCGCCGCACCGCGCGGTGCTCGTGGTTAGCGCAATGCACGAACCGCGAGTCTGGTCATCTCGGGACTCGACGAGGAGGGAGCGGTGGCGCCGTCGCATCTTCACGGTCCCTGCCATCCTGACCGGCTTCCTTGCCTTCGTCGTGCTGCTCCTACCGGCGCTTGTCATCGGCGGGGTCGTGGACCTGCTGGCCCGGCGACGCGGATCAACGGTCCGGCTCGCTATCTACGCGGTCTGGTGGGCCGGGCTGGAATCTGCGGGGGTGATCTGGGCTGCCGTGCTCTGGGTGCGGTACTCCCTCCTGGGTCAGTTGGACAGCCGCAACTCCCTGCACGCTCACAGCCGGCTCCAGCGATGGTGGTCGACCAACCTTGTACGGGGAGCGCGGTCTCTCCTCGGCATGGCGCACGGGTTAGAGGGCCGTGAGGCACTCCGGGCGGGGGGGCCGCTCATCGTGTTGGCCCGACATGGCAGCCAGGGTGACGCTCTGCTTGTTGCATCCATCCTCGCTACGGCTGGACTCCGTCCCCGTTTCGTCCTGAAGCGGCAACTGCTCTGGGATCCGTGTCTCGACGTAGTGGGCCACCGACTACCCAACTACTTCGTCGACCGTAACTCGACTGACAACCGGCCCGAGTTGGACAACATCGCGCGGCTCGCCTCGGACCTCGAAGACGACGAAGCGATCGTCATCTTCCCGGAAGGAACTCGGTACTCAGAAGCCAAACGGAAACAGGCGATTGACACGCTCGGAACAACGGCGCCCGGGCGGGTGGCTTCGGCGCGACGGCTTCGGCACGTGCTCCCAATCCGGACCGCCGGCTTGCTCTCAATCCTGGACGCAGCACAGTCGACCGATCTGCTGTTCCTGAACCACGTGGGTGTCCACGACTTTCGAACCCTCGGCGACTTGTGGCGCAACGTCCCGTTCCCGGTTCCGATCCGATTCCATGCAAGGCGCATCTCGCGCAATGAGACCCCTGGTGCAAGCGAGGTGGTCGACTGGCTAGATACCCGTTGGGAGGAGTTCGACGACTGGGTGGCCACCAACACCTCGGAACCGTCTTCGTCGGCTACCGCATCTTGAGCAGCAGCGTCGGAGTGGAGATCTTGTAGGCCTCGTACTCCGGGTCGCCGGCCCAACGCCGGTCAGCTGACGCTTCAAGGAGTGGAACTCCGCTGACCCGGGTGAGGAGAAGCCACACGAAGAGGGGCGAGACCAGGGTCACCATGCTCCAGCCTGAAAGGGCGGGGAAGGCCGCTACGGCCACGCCGAACCAGAGAAGAATTTCTCCGACGTAGTTGGGATGCCGTGATTTCGCCCAGAGGCCGGTGGTGATGAACCTGTTCAGGTTCTCGGGTTGTGCGCGAAACCTGCGTTTCTGTTCGTCTGCTGTGACTTCGATGCCGAATCCGAACGCCCAGATAGCCGCCCCTAGGAGGACTAAGGCGTCGACTTGCCGGTCTTCGGGACTGGTGATGGCGGCCAAGGCAGCCGCCGCGGTCAGTAGAACCCAGAGTCCCTGCAAGGTCCAGGTCATAAGGAACCAGGCGAAGCGGTACTTCATGGCATCGAACCGGGTGTCGGAACCAGCGGCCCTGACACGAGTCACGAGAAACGCCCCGAGCCGCAACGCCCAAACCGCGACCATGGCGGCAACAAGCAGAGAGTACGGAGTCACGGAGCCACGGGTAACCAGGGCGAAGGCGACCGCGGCGAGATACGTGAGGGATCCCGTGAAGTCAAAGAAGTGCTCAGTGTGGGCGAACCATGAAGGAACGAACACGACCCACTGCACTAAGAAGGCCAGGAGGGCGGCCCACGCGAAGATCGGAAAGCCGCCCCAGCGAAGGCCCCCAAAACTCCCAGCGAAGGCCACGAGAACCCCGATCAGGATCGCTGCGCCGGTCGCCAGAACAGAGGTAGAGGTCTTCACAGCACCAAGGCCCCGTTGCTCATCGAGAGGTCACCTCGGTTTTCACGGCAGCGGCCATTTCGGCCATGGAGAAAAATATGTGGTCGATTTCTGGAAGACCGGCCATGCCGGTTTCAGATAGGCGGGTTCGATCAATCCACGCGTTGGCAAGACCGATTGCTCGGGCTGGGATCTGATCGTGTCTGATGCCCTGGGCCGTATGCAATATGTCTGACTTGCCGTACCCCAAGTCGGACTCCACGTGTTCGATCAGGTATTCAAAGTTGAAGGGGTCAGGCTTGTACGAACCAATGTCCTCAGCTGTGTAGACGGCATCGAACTCGACGCCTAACAACGTGTTGGAGGCGGCAAAACCCTCACGATCGACATTGGACAGGATCGCAAGCCTGAAGTGCTCTGACAGGAAATTGAGGGAATCGGCTGAGTCGGGAAACGCCGGCCAAGATGGGACTGACGCTCCGAACGCATGATCGAGCGTTGGCGACGTCTTCAACTCCAGGTCCTCGGCCAACGCCCGGTGTACGCATTCCAGAACGGTGGGGTAACTCATGGTGGGCGCTGCGGACTGCTGCTCCGCTTCCAAGTGGTTGAAGGCCGCAATCAGGGCGTCGCGCTGTAAGCCCGTTGGCGGGTTCTCCGCCAAGAGTGGCTGGAATGCATCCCATATCCCGGTCTCCCAATCAATGAGTGTCCCGTAGCAGTCGAAGGTGAGGACTGAGTGGTCAGTCAGGCGGCGGGTCATGTCACAAGATCACGGATAGGCGCAATGGTTGTACTTCTCTCGTGAATGAAATGTGGATGGAGGCGACATTCTGGCGCCGTCGGGAGGTGTCCGACTCCAAAATTTGCCATCTAACCCGTCTGTTTTTGGTGGGCGCGGAGGGACTTGAACCCCCGACCCCCTCCTTGTAAGGGAGGTGCTCT
>JACNLA010000017.1:0-4930 GCA_014381745.1 Actinomycetota bacterium
CCCTGAGCCGGTAAGCCCACACTTCAGGCCTCGGCGCCGGCAACCAGGCCGCTGATTCCGTCCAGGATCGTCGGCCACGCTCCCGGTGGTAGTTCATGGCCCATCCCGTCGATCCAGATCAACTCCGCCCCTGAGATTGCATCGGCGGTCTCCTGGCCCCCCTGGGGAACCACCAGCGGGTCGTGTGTGCCGTGGACCACAAGGGTCGGCAGGTCCACCGAACGGAGTTCCTCTGTACGGTCGCCGTCGGCGACGATGGCCACCATCTGCCTGTCCTGGCCCTCGGGGTGCCATGAGCGAGCAATGTTGGCGGTCACGTACTGGCGAACCAGGTCCTCATCGAACGGGAAGCCTCCACCCGAGGTGATGCGTGCGCCGTCGATGCCTGCCTGAATCCGACCCTCGAGGGTTCCCGGATCCGGTGAGTTGAAGATGGCAACCACCTCAGGGTCGGCCGGAATGAAACGGGGCGTGGAGAAGATGGAGGTCAACGAAAGGGCCCGCTCCGGGTGGTTGATAACCAACCGCTGGGCGATCATTCCTCCCATCGACGCACCAACGATGTGAGCCGACTCGTGGCCGAGGGCATCCAGCAGGCCGACCGAATCAGCAGCCATGTCACCCAACGAGTACGGCGCATCGAAATCCTCGCCGGCCATCGCTGCACCGAGGGCGGCCATTGCATCACCCTCACCCAGATGGTCCAGGTGGCTGGACAGACCTATGTCGCGGTTGTCGAAACGGATCACGTGGTGGCCGCGCCCCGCCAGTTGCCGGCAGAACTCGACGGGCCAGGTGGTCATCTGCGCACCCAGGCCCATGATCAGGAGCAGCGCTGGATCGGCCCCATCGCCGAACACCTCGTACTCGATCTCGATTCCGTTCGCCGTCGTACGGCCCATGCCGCCCCCTTTGTAACCCGATCTGTCTTCCATCTAGGTTGCCACCATGAGCGACGAACTGTGGACACGGGCGGCAAACCAATTGGCGGCGATGATCGCCGGGGGCGAGACCTCCAGCCGAGAGGTGGTCGACGCCCACCTGGCCCGCATCGACGAGGTGAACGGTGACCTCAACGCCGTTGTGCGCGTGCTGACTGACGGAGCGAGGGCCGGTGCAGATGCAGCCGATGCAGCCGTCGCCGCGGGCGAGCCACTGGGACCCTTCCACGGAGTGCCCATCACCATCAAGGAGAACCTGGACTGCACGTGTTCGCCCACGACCCAGGGTGTGCCGGCGATGGCCGAGGCCATGCCCCCCATCGATGCGCCAGTAGTCGAGCGCATGAAGGCAGCCGGTGCCATACCCCTGGCCCGCACGAACCTTCCCGAAATGGGCCTGCGGATCAGCACCAACAACCCGTTGCACGGCCTCACCCGAAACCCGTGGAATCCCGACATCACAGCCGGCGGTTCCAGCGGTGGCGAGGCTTCGGCCATAGCGACGGGAATGTCTCCGTTCGGGCTGGGCAACGACCTGGGTGGCTCGCTGCGCAACCCCGCATACTGCTGTGGGATCACCTCTTTGAAGACCTCGTTCGGGCGCTTCCCGAGCGCGGGCACCATGCCTCCGTCAGACACCCCGACCCTGGCATTCCAGCTGATGGGCGTCGAGGGTCCCATGGCGCGCCATGTCGCCGACCTGAGGCTGGGAGTAGAGGTCATGGCAGGCCGCCACCCACGCGACCCCAAGTCAGTAACGGTTCCCTTCGATGGTCCTCCGGTTGCCCGACGAGCTGCAATCCTCACCGAGGTACCCGGCGGCCCCGTCCACCCGGCAGTAGCCGACGGTGTCGCAAGGGCCGCAGGAGCCCTCGAGGCCGCCGGCTGGGAGATCGTCGAGGCGGCCCCACCCGAGATGGAACAGTGCCAGGAGGTCTGGGCCCGGATGCTGAGCTGCGACATGCCCGCAACCGTCGCAGCAGCAGCCGAGATCATGAGCGACGAGGCCCTGGGCCTGTTGAACGAGCTGATCGAACGCTTCTCACCCGACGATGTTCCCGCCATTTTGATTCACACCGAGTATCACCGGCTGGGTGCCGCGTGGGCGGGCTTCTTCGCCGAGAACCCGGTGCTGATCGCGCCGGTGTGGACCCAGGTGCCGTTTGCCCACGATGCCGACGTCGGCGAGGGCGGAATGGACCTGATGCTGGATGTGATGCGCTGCATCACCCCGGTGAACCTGCTGGGGATCCCATCGTGTGCTGTCCCGGTCGGGGTGTCAGGCGGCATCCCCCAGGGCGTGCAGGTGATCGCCGATCGCTACCGGGAGGACCTCTGCCTGGACGGCGCTGCCGATATAGAGGCCGCCCTCGGCAACATCACCCCGGTAGACCCGGTCACAGCCTGAGGGGGCACCGAGCTGTTGAGCCTGGCCGGGCCGGCCGCTAGGCGTTGACACGACACAACACCTGTTGTATCGTGTCAACATGCCGAGGGCACGACACCCGAAGAAGGATGTCGAGGGCGCTCTCGCCGATGCCGAGGAGGCTGGATGGGCGGTCACACCAACAGGGGCAGGGCACCGCTGGGGAGTGATGCTCTGCGGAGAGACCGGACGCCAAGGCTGTCAGATCTCGATCTGGTCCACTCCGCGCAACCCGGGCAACCATGCACGACAGATACGCAGATCAATCGACCGCTGTCCACATGAGTGGCCTGACAGGGAGTCCAACTAGATGAAGACCTACCAGTTCACTCTGATAGTCGACGGCCCCGACCTCCAGGTCGACGACCTCATCGACTCGCTGTACGAGGCGGGCTGTGACGATGCTCTGGTCGGCCGTACCGACAGCGTGCAGTACCTCGACTTCGACCGTCAGGCAACCAGCATCGACGAGGCCATCCTGTCTGCCGTTGCCGACATAGAACTGATAGATGGCCTGGAGGTCATCCGCCTGGCCGACGCCGGACTCGTTGCGATGGCTGACATTGCGGTCAGAACCGGCCGCACACGTGAAAGCGTGCGCCTGTTGGTCGCCGGCGACCGCGGCCCGGGCGGCTTCCCGGCCCCCGCGACCGACCCACGCGGTCGGTATCGACTCTGGAGGTGGCCCGACGTTGAGCGATGGTTCGCCACAGAACTCGGAGACAACCCGCCGGGTACCGACGACCACCTCGTCGCTGCAATAAACGCTGGACTGGAACTACGGCACCACGGACGCCGAATCACCCCCGAAAGGGAGACCGACCTTCGTGAACTTGTAGGGCTCTGACCCGACCCCCGGGGAAGCCCGGTCAGGCCGGCTTTGTCGCCCGAACCAGCTTGACGGGGACACCTGCCGCAATGGTCTTCTGCCCGGTCGCCTCGAGGCCCAGATCGCAGAGAGCCGCAGCAATGGCCTCAACGTGGACGGCCGTCATCTCGTCCTCGTGGTCGTGGTGGGTCTCGTGCATCGGATGGTCGGGGTGGGTGAAGTCCTCGTCCATGAGAACGAGCCTTCCGCCGGGAGCTAGCACCCGCTCCAACTCGGCGAAGGCCAGGTCCAGATCGACCCAGTGGTGAACCGAGTTGACCGTCCAGAGGGCGTCGATCGAGTCACCGGCCACCGGAAGGTTCTCGGCCGTACCGGACTCGACGGTGATGCGGGATCGGCCACGCTGGAACAGCCGCCGCACTCCACAGATAAACCTCATCAGGCCCGATGGGTCCACCGCGACGACGGAGGCGCCGCGGCCCGCAGCCAACACCGTCGCCGGACCCATGCCTGCTCCGATGTCGAGCAGGCTCTCCCCTGGCTGCGGATCGACCATGTCGATGATCGCCCGGTTGGTGTCGGCCTGCCAGAACTTGTGGATCTTCAACAACCAGTGGACGTTGGCCATGAAGCCCTTGTCGTGGTCGTGCCTGTGGTGGTCGTGGCTCATGTGGTCATCTCCGCACGGTTCGTTGGTCCTGTCGCCGGTCTAGAACCGCGTCCGGATCTCCCAGAGATCCGGAAACGCCGGGTTGAACAGGGTGGACTGCAGGTACTCGACGCCGAGGGATCCCCCTGAGCCGATCTTGGCGCCGATGGTCCGCTGCACCATCTTGACGTGCCGGTAGCGCCACTCCTGAAGGCCCTCGTCCAGGTCGGTCAGGGACTCGCACATCTCGGTCAGGTCCGGGCGGCTCCGGTAGATATCGGAGAGAACCTCCTGAACACCGGACGAGGCAACGGTGGGGGCCGTCACGTCCCGCTCCAACACGTCTGCGGGGATGGCGAACCCTGCCCCGCTGAGGTAGGTGAGAAAAGTGGCCCAGATGCTCGGAGAGTTGTAGCGGCGCTCGAGGCGGAGACGCTCCCTTGAACCCTCATCGAAGCGATCCAGGTGCTGCGGGTCCTTGATGCCGAGGGCGTACTCGAGTTCCCTGAACTGTGCCGACTGGAACCCGCTGGCACTCTCGAGAAAGCTGCGGAAGGACTGAAACTCCAGCGGCGTCATGGTCTCGAGCACGTCCAACTGTGCAACCAGCGTCTTGAGGATCTTCAGGATGCGCTTGAGTTGGTGGGCTCCGCTGTCCAGCCGACCCGCCTCGATGTTGACGACCAGCATGTCCGCCTCGTGGAGCACCTCCTTGAACCAGAGCTCGTAGACCTGGTGGATGACGATGAACAACATCTCGTCGTGCTCGGGCCCATCGGAGAGGCACTCCTGAAGGTCCAACAGTTCGTCCACCTTGAGGTAGCGGCCGTATGTGAGGTCCATTGTCAGGTTCCCCTTCCACTTGCTTGGTTGAAGTCGAGTTCTGCGACCATCTTCTCGGCGGCTACCCAGTCCACCTCGTCGATGTCGCTCAGGCCCGCAGTCAGCTGGTCCAGGACGTCTCCCTGGAGGGCAGCCCGACGCTGAACCTCGGCATAGGGAATGGTGTTGAACATGACCATTGCGTACCGGGGGGTGAACTTCTCGGGCCACAGGCGGTCCAACTCCAGGGCCACCGCACGCTT
>JACNLA010000017.1:5471-71318 GCA_014381745.1 Actinomycetota bacterium
TCGGGGCCAGATGTGGAGGGCCTCCCTCTCGATCTGACAGCCACCGTCGGAGCCCGCAGGCATTGTCAGCTCCTTGTAGCCGTGTTCAAGAGGCTCAAGGTCGACCCGTCCACCGTTTGCTCCCACGACGGAGTCACGGACGGCCGATGCGGATCCGTCCGTACCGAACACGGTCGTAAAGGGAACGTGGCTCGTCTGGCCGGATGTCGAGTTGGTGAAGTGGAGGGTTCCCCCGTCGAAGTCGACCCCGCGACAGCGCATGTCGAAGTGGATGTCAACCTGTCCGGTGGCCTCCGCCGCATCCAACAGGATGCTTGTGAGAGCGGTGCGTGACACCGAGCTGATGTACTCGTGCGGACGGCTGCCGTAGGGCTGCATCGAGGTGCCACCATCGTCGTCGTGGATCAGCCTCCCCATCATCGGGATCAGGATCTCCTCGACCTGCGGCATCACCCCCACCTCCCTGAGCGCCTCGATTCCACGGGTGGCAAGAGCCAGGTTGATGGACCGACCGGCCCAGATGTCGGTGGTACGCATGTCGGGACGGCTCTCGTACATGGTCACGGACACGCCCTGACGGGCGAGCAGGATTGAGAGCATCGACCCGGCCGGCCCCGCTCCCACGATCGTCACGTGGCCGGTCACGACAGGATCCCGTCCAGAATCTGGACAAAGCGGTGGATATCGCTGAAGGAGTTGTAGAGCGGCACCGCTGCGATCCGGATGACGTCGGGATGCCGCCAGTCGCATGCCACCCCAGCCGACTCCAGTGCGTCGAACACGCCCCTGCCTGCGTGCCCCTCGGCCACCACCCTCAGGGAATACTGACAACCCCTCTGGGCGAACGACCGGGGGGTAATGGACTCGACCCGGCCAGCCAGCACCGCGTCCAACAGATAGTCCAGGTAGGCGATCTGCCTCTCGCTCTTGTCGCGCAGCGGCCCCATTCCGCCTGCCTTTTCAAACACCTCGAGTGAGGCGCGGATTGGCGCCATTGAGAAGACGGGAGGGTTGGAGAGCTGCCACGCCTCGGCTGTCGGGATCGGATCAAACACCGTCTCCATCTGGAAGCGAGTCTCCTTGTCGGTGCCCCACCAGCCCTCGAAGCGGTTGATGTCGGTCCTGCCGAGGTGGCGTTCGTGAACGAAGCAACCGGCCGTAGCACCCGGACCGGAGTTGAGGTACTTGTAGGTGCACCAGGCAGCGAAGTCCATGTTGGCGTCGTGCAGGTTCAGGGGGATGTTGCCGACGGCGTGGGCCAGGTCGAAGCCGACCAGGGCGCCGACGCCATGGGCCGTGTCGACTATCTCGGCCATTGGGAACACCTGGCCTGTGTAGTAATGCACCCCGGGCAACAGAACCAGGGCCAACTGGTCACCGTGTTCGGCAATCTCCGCCGCGATGTCGTCAATGTGCAAGAGGTCCTCGCCGGGGCGGGGCGACACGGTCACCAGGGCCTCCTCGGCCGTCCTGCCGTGGTGGCGTACCTGGGACGCCACAGCGAAGTGGTCCGAAGGAAAGGCGTGCTCCTCGATGAGCACCTTGAAACGCTCCGTCGTCGGTCGGTAGAAGCTGGTCATGAGCAGGTGGAGGTTCACGGTCAGGCCGTTCATGACCACCACCTCGGAAGGCAGCGCCCCCACCAGGGTCGCCATCTGGTCGGTAAGGGACTCCTCGTAGGACTCCCAGGGAAACGTCGGCTCCACATCGGTGTCGACGTGGCCCTTCACGCCCAGACGACCCCACTTGTCCAGTTCGGCATCTACATAGGCCCGCACTGCCCTGGGCTGGAGCCCCAGCGAGTTGCCGACAAGGTAGATCTCCTCTTCGCCCCCCGGGGTGACGGGAAAGATGAACTCATCGCGAAGGTGCGCCAGCGGATCCTCGGCATCAAGACGTGCAGCACAAGTAGACGAGGCGTCGAACTGCTCAGACATCGCCGACCCCGGCAGAGAAAAGTGAATGGAGGTCAACCTCCACTAGCCGTCACGGGATGGGTGCAGGTGCCCGCAGGATCCACAGGTGCGCTTTTCCTCGTCTCCGTAGAACGCAGCGAAGAGAGGTGGCAGGTCGGTGACTATCGACTTCAGGAGCACCTCTGCCCTATAGACGAGTTGGTGGCAGTTCGGGCAGTACCAGTCGAAGGCGTCCTTCTCGCCCGGAGGCCGCGCAGGCTCTATGACCAGGCCGACGCTTCCGGCCTCGGGGCGCTGCGGCGAGTGTCTGGTGTGTGCAGGCAGGAAAAACACCTCGCCCTCCCTGATGGGGAAGTCGACTGGTGGGCTGCCCGGTTCCTCCATGACCCGCAGGATCATGTTGCCCTCCAGCTGGTAGAAGAACTCGTCGACAGGGTCATCGTGATAGTCGGTGCGCACGTTTGGGCCCCCGACGACAAAGGCCATCAGGTCGCCATCGGTCCAGATGAGCTTGTTGTTGACAGGCGGCTTCAGCAGGTCACGGTGCTCGTCTATCCAGGCCTGAAAGTTGAAGGCCTTCATACAGTTGGCTGCCGGCATCTCCTGCTCCTGACCTGTTCCGCCCCGGCGAAGGACCCTACCGGGGCTCTCCCAGTCCGAGGTCACGGCTGATGACCAGGCGCTGAATCTCGCTGGTTCCCTCGCCGATCTCGAGAATCTTGGCGTCGCGGTAGAACCGCGAAACCGGTGTCTCGTCGATGAACCCGTAGCCGCCGAAGATCTGCGTCGCCTCACGGGTAGCTGCCACGGCGGCCTCGCTGGCATGCAGCTTGGCTATAGCCGCCTCACGCCGAAACGGCCTACCGGCATCACGCAGGCCGGCGGCGTGATAGGTGGCGAGGCGTGCGGTCTCCAGCGATGTGGCCATGTCGGCGCACTTGAACGCAACCGCCTGGTAGGAGCCGATGGGCCTGCCAAAGGCCGTGCGTTCGTTCGCGTAGCGGACGCATTCGTCCAGACACGCCGCGATGAGTCCGACAGAAAGCGCTGCGATCGCCACCCGACCGTCGTCGAGCGTGGAAAGAAACTGTGCGAAGCCCCGGCCAGGTTCACCCAGCAGGTTCTCTGCCGGAACCCGGCAGTCCTCCATGACCAGACCGTGGGTGTCAGAGGCGTGCCAGCCCATCTTGCGGTAGGCGGGCTCAACAGTGAGACCCGGAGCACCGGCGGGGACGACGATGGCCGAGATCCCCTCGTCGGTCCGGGCCGTCACGGTGACGAGGCTCGTGATGTCGGTGCCCGAGTTGGTTATGAACGTCTTGGCACCGTCGATCACCCACTCGTCGCCGTCCCTCACGGCCCTCGTCGACGTGGCACCGGCGTCGGAACCACCACCCGGTTCGGTGAGGCCGAATGCAGCCAGGCGGCGTCCGGCCACCAGATCCGGAAGCCACCGCTCCCTTTGGTCGTCGGTCCCGTACTCGGCGATCGGCCTGGCACCCAGCGACACGCCGGCCTCGAGGGTTATGCCCATCGACTGGTCGACCCGCCCGACCTCCTCGATGGCGATGCACTGGGTGGTGAGGCCGGCGTCGGCGCCACCCCACTCGGCGCCGAACATCAACCCGAAAAGGCCGAGTTCACCCATCGCCAGCACAGTCTCGGTCGGGAAAGTGTGGTCCCTGTCCCATGCCTCGGCATGGGGGGCTATCTCAGCCTCGGCGAACTCACGGACAACACCGCGAAACGCATCCTGTTCGTCTGTGAACTCCAGCATCGGTGCCCGGATCCTGACACAGCGGGGGCCTATTGGGCACTACCGAAAGCGGCCCCTTATGCCAGACTGCGCCGATGCAAATCGGCGGCACGCACAAGGGACCGAACCTGGCCCCCTACTACCTCATTGTGTTCGGGATGTCTGCGGGCCTCGGCGGGGTCGTGGCCCTGCTGGCCGAGTTGAAACACGAGTTGGGCTTCTCCGATTTCGGCATCGGAATCGCAATTGCCACCGGCTTCGCCACGGCATTCGTCGCCAGCCTCATAATGGCTCCACTCGCAGACCGGGGAAAGTCGCCACAGTTGTTGAAGTTGGCGCTGACAATCGGCGCCGGTGCTCTGGTTGTGCTGGCCGTTGGCGACCAGTTGTGGCACTACGTCCTGGGCCGTGCCGCCTTCGGTTTCGCCCTCGGTGCGGGAAGCCCGGCGGCACGCCGGACCGTGATCATCGCCGACCCGAACAACCTGGGACGCAACCTCGGCCGGCTCGGTGCCTACGACGTGGCGGGGTTCGTCGCAGCGCCGCTCGCAGCCGTAGCCGTCACCGCCATCGGCGGCTTCCGTGCGTGGTTTTGGGTTTCGGCTGCCTTCCTGTTGTTGCTGCTCCCAGCGGCCTTCCGGGCCCAACCCGACACTGCCGCGCAGGACACCGAGCGACTCGGGATGAAGGGCCTGTTGCGGGTCCGGCGACTAATCGGCGCACTCTGCATCGGCTCGGCCTACTTCGTCCTGATCGGGACGTTCGAGTCGGTGTGGGTCCTGGAACTGGACTCCAGGGGAGCCTCCCAGGCACTCATCGGGTTTGCGTTGACCATTGCCGCCGTGCCAATTCCGATCTTCTCGCCGATCGGCGGCATCCTCGCCCAGCGGTACGGGGCACGCCGGTGGTCGGTGGGAACGCTGGCCATCATGACCGTCGTTGTAGCGTTCTACGGGATCGTCCCAGGTGCGTGGGCCCTGATAGTCCTCACCAGCGCCACCTCGGTCGTCGAGGGATTCGGCTTCCCATCGACGCCGATGCTGGCATCCGCCGCTGTACCCGAGGAACGACAGGCTGCAGCCCAGGGCCTGATGACCGCGGTCGAGGTTGCGACGGGTGCCGTAGCATCCCTCGCATTTGCCGCCGTCTACAGCGCCACCAGCGACACGACCGTCTGGATCGCGACGTCTTCTGTCATGGCTCTGCTTCTGGTGGTCGGAGCCGTCCTAACACGACCGGAGGACCACCAACCGGTACGGCCCGGCGTACCATTTGGCACGATCAGGAGGCTGTTCAGATGACCAACGCACTGCTTCACCCATTCTCCCCACCAGCCAAGCCCGAGGCCGACTACCTCGAGATCGTGCGAGGTGAGGGCTCCCTCGTCTTTGACGCCGCCGGCAGGGACTACGTCGACGGAATTGCCAACCTGTGGCTCTGCCAGGTAGGCCACGGCCGCACCGAGATAATCGACGCCGTCACCGCCCAGATGCGCCAGATTGAGGCCTACAACACGTTTGCGCCGTTCACCAGCGGGCCGGCGGCGCGGGTTGCCGAGATGATCGTGGAACGTTCGCCGCACCCCGACGGGCGCGTCTTCCTAGGCTGCTCGGGATCCGAAGCGGTCGATACTGCCCTCAAGTTGGCCAGGCTGGTCCAACAGCGCCGCGGCCACGAGGGCCGACAGATCATCGTGAAGCGCACCAACGGCTACCACGGCACCAACTTCGGCGGCACGTCGGCTCAGGGCATTGCCTTGAACCGCGAGGGTTGGGGTGACCTTGTTCCCCACTTCATCGAGGTTCCCCACGATGACCTCGAGGCGGCAGCAACGGTGTTCGCCGAACACGGTGATCGCATCGCCGCAGTGCTCACCGAACCGGTTCAGGGCGCAGGCGGTGTGTACCCGCCGGTCGACGGCTACCTCGAGGGTCTGCGCCGTCTCTGCGACGACAACGGAGCCCTGCTCATCTTCGACGAGGTGATCTGTGGGTTCGGACGGACCGGCCAGTGGTTCGGCGCCCAGACCTTTGGCGTCACCCCCGACCTGATGACCTTCGCCAAAGGCGTCACATCCGGCTACCAGCCGCTCTCAGGTGTGATCGTCTCGCGTGCCGTGTGCAACGAACTCGAGGAGCCCGGCTTCCTGCTCCGCACCGGCTACACCTACTCGGGCCATCAGGCATCCTGTGCCGCCGGCATAGCCAACATCGAGCTGATGGAGGCCGAAGGGCTGGTGGGCCGGGTCGACAACATCGGTGAGCGTCTGAGGGCCGGCCTCGCGGCCCTCGAGGGCGACGGCCTGATCAAGTCATGGCGCGGCATGGGAGCCATCTACGCGGCCGAGCTGGGCCGTGACGCCGTTCCGGCACGAGACAAGATGCTCGAGGCCGGGGTCATCCTGCGGCCAATGGGCACCTGTCTGGCCATCTGTCCGCCTCTCGTCATCACCGACGACGAGATCGGCCGCATCATCGACGCCATGGCCGACGCCCTGCGGTAGGTCGCATCTGGGGTCGGTCAGCCAGTACCCCACGAGAACACCAACTTCTCCATTTTCAGAATCGAAGAAACCTCGGTGGAGGTGACGCCGTCAATCGAACGGATCCGGTCGTTCACCAACTCCAACAGAGCCTCGTTGTCAGCGCAGATCACCTCGGCAAGCACGTCGAAGCGCCCTGCCGTGATGAGCACGTACTCTGATTCCTCCAGTTCGGCAACGGCGGCGGCCACGGCACGAACATCGCCCGTTACGGCTATGCCGACCATGGCCTGGGTAGTCAACCCAAGGCTGAGCGGGTCTGTCACGGCAACGACCTGCATCACCCCGCGCTCGGTGAGACGCTTCACCCGCTGCCTCACGGCCGCCTGGGAGAGACCAACCTTCGGAGACAGTTGAGCGAACGGGATACGGCCATCAACCTGAAGTTCGCGGATGATCGCCTTGTCGACCTCATCAAGCTGGAAGACCTCGCTGCGGTCAGAGGGCATGACCGGTCAGGCCTCCATCTCGGCCATCGCCCCGGTCAGGGCCTGGCGAAGCTTGTCGTTGATCTCGTCGAACTGCTCCGGGCCGGCAATGAGGGGTGGGGACAACTGGATAACCGGCTCGCCACGGTCGTCGGCCCGGCAGATGAGACCAAGCTCCAACAGGCGATTCGAGAGGAAGCCCCGCAGCAGTCGTTCACGCTCCTCGTCGCTGAACGACTCTCGACCTTCACGGTTCTTGACCAACTCGATGCCGTAGAAGTAGCCGGCACCACGGATGTCTCCGACAATCGGAAGGTCCGACAGATCATCAAGAGCGGCGCGAAAGGCAACCTCGTTTCGCTGAACGTGGCCGAGGATGTCCTCGTCCTCGAAGATCTTCAGGTTTGCCAGCGCCACCGCACAACTCACGGGGTGGCCGGCGAAGGTGATTCCGTGCAGGAAGGAATCGCCCGTTCCCACGAACGGCTCTGCGACCCTGTCGCTCACCAGCATGGCTCCCAACGGCGAATAGCCCGAGGTCAACCCCTTAGCCACCGTGATCATGTCCGGCTGGTAGTCGTAGCGCTGGCATCCGAACATGTGTCCGATCCGACCGAAGGCACAGATCACCTCGTCGGACACCAGCAGCACCCCGTGCCTGTCACAGATCTCGCGGACCCTCGCCCAGTAGCCGGGAGGGGGCGTGAAGCAACCTCCGGCGTTCTGCACCGGTTCGAGGAACACGGCAGCCACCGTTTCAGGGCCCTCCCTCAGGATCGCCTCCTCGATGGCGTCTGCAGCGTGCAGCGTGCAGTGCGGATCGTTCTGGCAGGTCGGACACCTGTAGTGGTTCGTCTCAGGGACCTTCACGGCACCGGGAACGAGCGGTTCGAACACCTCCTTGATCGAATCCAGGCCAGTGATCGAAAGTGCCCCCATTGTCGTTCCGTGGTAGGCGAGGTTGCGGCTGATCACCTTGATCCGCTCCGGTTGGCCCTTCAACTTGAAGTACTGGCGGGCCAACTTCCAGGCCGATTCGACCGCCTCAGAGCCACCGGTGGTGAAGAACACCCGGTTGATGTCACCCGGGGCCAACTCGGCCAACTTTGCCGACAGCTCGATCGCCGACGGATGACCGTATGTCCAGATCGGGAAGTACGCCAGGGTCGCAGCCTGATCACCGGCGGCACGGGCCAACTCGGGTCGACCGTGGCCAAGCTGGCTCACGAACAGCCCCGCAAGGCCGTCCAGGTAGCGGTTGCCCTCGGCATCCCACACGTAGCAGCCGTCACCACGCTCGATGACACGCGTGCCGTCGATCGTGTTCTTGAGGACGCTGAAGTGCCCCCAGAGGTGGCGCTCGGCCAACTCGGCGAGGCGTACGTGTTCGCTGTCGATTCCGGTCACTGCCTGTCCTCTTTTCGCTGGTAATGCCCGGTCACCTGGAAGAAACCGGTTTCGTCCCCGGTCTCCGGACCGACCCGCCCAGGGGCCGGCCGGTCCGGAAAGTGGGGAAACGTGTCAGGAACGCGCCCTCGACAACGCGTCCGTGTACTCAATCTCGAAGTCGCCGGTGTCCTCAATGAACTCCAGTTTCGACATGTCCGTCGGGTAGATGATCGGGTTGTCAAGGACCTCCTGATCGATGAACGCCTCTGCCGCCGCGTTGGGGCTGGCGTACCAGTTGAAGTTGGTCAACTGAGCGCCGTTCTCAGCGTCGAGCAGGAAGTTCATGAATGCGAACGCCGTGCACGGATGCGGGGCGTCGGTCAGAACCGCCATGTTGTCCACCCAGATGGTTCCGCCCTCGTCGGGCACGAAGTAGTCATAGGTGCTGTCGCCCTCCTCGAAGTCCCAGAGGAAGTTCCCGCTGTAGCCGTGACCAACAACCGTCTCACCGAGCACGATCAACTCGCTGTACTGGTCCGAGTCAAATGCAGCCACACGATCGACGGCATCGGCGACGACCTTCTCGGCCTCAGCCAACTCCGACTTGCTGGTCGAGTTGAGCGAGTAACCCAGGTACTTGAGAGCAGCACCCATTGTCTCGCGCGGATCGTCCAGGATCGAGATCCTTCCAGACAGGCCGTACTGGTCGGCAACTGCCTCGTCGAAAAGGAGGCCCCATGTGTGCGGTACGTCCTCACCGGTCACGCCCGTGTCGACACCGATACCCGTTGTGCCCCACTGGTATGCAGCCGTGTAGACGGCGCCGGGGTCATAGGGCGGGTTGGCGAACCGCTCTGCGACGTTGGCCTTGTTCGGCACAGCCGCTTCGGAGACAGGCTGAATCATCTTCTCTGAGATGAGGATCGAGACCATGTAGTCCGAGGGGATGATCATGTCGTAGCCGGAACCACCCGCTTCGACCCGGCCGAACATCTCCTCGTTTGACGGGTAGAAGTCCTCGGTGACCGTCACCCCGGCCTCCTCCTGGAAGGCGGCAATCAGTTCCGGGTCCATGTACTCGGACCAGTTGTAAAAGGCCAGATCGCCATCGGTCTGACCTGCATCACAGTCCGCCTGGGCCACATCGTCGTCGTCGCCACAGGCGGCGGCCACGATGGAGAACGCCGTAATCACGGCTACCAGGCTCATCCACTTCTTCATTGGGTTTCCTCCCCACTCATTCCGGTGGCCGGGCGGTTGCCAGGCCACTTCACCTCTTTCGCGAGCTGGTGGCTCGCTCGAGGACCAGGGACGCCATGACCAGGGTCATTGACGCCGCAAGGATCACTACGGACACTGCGTTGATGAGGGGACTTACCCCCTTGCGCAGCATCCCGAACACGTAGACCGATACGGGTGTCGCCCCCACTGCGGAGACGAAGCTTGAGACGACTACGTCGTCCAGCGAGAGCGTGACGGCCAGAAGGGCACCACCCAGAACTCCAGGCATGATCTGAGGGAGCGTGACGCGCCGGAACGCCTGCCACCGGCTGGCATACAGGTCGGCGGCGGCCTCCTCCATGGCCTCGTCAAGGTTGGCAAGACGCGCCCGAACTACTACCGAGACAAAGGAGATGTTGAAGGCCACATGCGACAGCACGAGCTTCTCCAGTCCGTTCGTCAGGTCGACGCCCGGGATGACGTTGAACAACTGCGCCGTCTCGCCGAAGAACACCAGCATCATCACGGCCATGGTGACGTCTGGAATGATGATGGGCAGGTAGAGGACGGCGTCGAAGGCCTTTTGTCCCCACCACCGGAAGCGCTCAATCGAGAGTGCGGCGAGGGTGCCCAGCACAACCGAGATCACGGTCGAGGCGGCACAGATCTTGACCGAGACCCAGAGCGAAGACTGGATGTTGTCGTTTTGGACGAACGCCTCGTACCAGCGAAGCGAGAAGCCGCTCCACCTACCGACCAGATGGCTCTCGTTGAACGAATAGAAGACCAAGACGATGATCGGTGCGTAGAAGAAGGCGTAGACGAGCGCCGAGTGGCCACGTAGCAGCCATCTGGTTGCCCCCATCGGTTCGGCCGTCGAGAGTGCTACACCCTTTCCCATCAGCCCATCACCACCACGGCGAGCCGCGACCGCATCACAGGCTCCTTCCGCCCTGGCGGAAGTAGACGAGGGTTCCCATCAACATGACAACCAGCACCAGCACGGACAGCGATGACCCAAGCGGCCCGTTTCTGGCATCCATGAACTGGTCGACGATGTAGCTGCCCATCAGGCCCTTCTTGTTTCCGCCGAGGATGGCCGGCGTGACATAGGCACCAAACGAGGGAACGAACACGAGAATCGAGCCTGCTATCACGCCCGGCTTCGACAGCGGCCAGACCACCCGCCTGAAAGCCGACCAACCCGATGCATAGAGGTCACGGGCACCCTCAACGAGGCTCCAGTCGATCCGCTCGATGGCCGCATAGAGCGGCAACACCATGAACGGGAGGTATCCGTAGACGAGGCCGATTATCACGGCCTTGTTGGTGAACAGGATTCGGCCGTCGCCCAGGCCCGCCCCGGACATGATCCTGGTGAAGATGCCGTCGCTGTCCAGCAGAACACGCCAGGCATAGGTCCGAATGAGGAAGTTGGACCAGAACGGGATCATGACGCCCACGAGCAGCATGTTTCTCGTGGCCGGCCTACGGGTGGAGATGAAGTAGGCGAGGGGGTAGGCCAGCGCCAGGCTCAAGATGGTCGTGACGGCAGCGATCCAGAGCGATCTGAACGCCACTGCCCGGACGACGGTCTCACCGAGGCGTTCATAGGCCTCGAGGTTCCAGCCTGCCAGCTCGGTGCGACCGGTGCGGGTGCGCGTCGCAAACGAGTACATGACCACGAACCCAAGTGGAATCACGAAGAAGACGAATAGGTAGATCATTGCGGGCAACCCCATGAGGAGGCCCTGTCGCGACCGTGCGCGCTCAGCCTGGTGCTCTAGGCCCGGCTCGACCACGACGTCCATCAGCCGATGACCACCGACGCGTGATCCGGGTCAAATGAGACGGTGACCTCGTCCCCTTCATACTTCCGGTCGCCCGCAAGCGTGGCTGGGCAGCGGACCTCCAGGTGCATCCAGTCGACCGAGATCGTGTAGTTGATGGCATTCCCCATGTAGACGACCGAGTCGACCACGCCGTCGAGACCGTGGGTGCCACCGGGTGCCTCGCCTCGCCCGTGAACGGTGAGGCGCTCGGGTCGGACCGTCACGGCGACTGCTGCCCCTCCGTCGTGATCAGTGGAGAGGCGAAGCCGGTCGCCGTTGGCAAGGACCACCTCATCGGCCGATGCAACCGTGGCCTCGAGGAAGTTTGTCTGGCCTATGAAGTCGGCCACGAAGCGTGTGGTCGGGTGCTCATAGATTCTCTCAGGAGAGTCGACCTGGAGGAGCCTGCCATCGTGCATGACGCCGATGCGGTCGCTCATCGTGACCGCCTCTTCCTGGTCGTGGGTCACGTAGACGAACGTGATGCCGACCTCACGCTGCAGTTCCTTCAGCTCGTGCTGCATCTGCTGGCGCAACTTCAGGTCGAGGGCTCCGAGAGGCTCGTCAAGCAACAGCACCTCGGGCCTGTTGACCAGCGCACGCGCCAGGGCGACGCGCTGTTGTTGCCCGCCAGACAACTGGGCGGGCTTGCGATGGGCCATCTCGCCCATCTCGACGAGGTCGATCGCCCACGAAACCAGGGTCTCGCGCTCTGCCTTGTCTACCTTGCGCATTTCGAGGCCGAAGCCGACGTTGCGCGCCACGTTCATGTGGGGGAACAGGGCGTAGCTCTGGAACACGGTGTTCACGGGGCGCTTGTTGGGTGGGCGAATGCCCATCTCCTCACCGTGGATCTGGATCGAACCGGCCGTCGGAAGTTCCAGTCCGGCGATCATCCGCAGGGTCGTGGTCTTTCCGCATCCCGACGGTCCCAGCAGGGAGAAGAACTCACCGTCACGGATGTCGAGGTCCAGGTTGTCGACCGCGGTCACATCGCCGAACCGCTTCACGACACCGCTCAATCCGACGGCCACACCCTTGTCACCCATATCTGGAACTGCTCTCCCCCTGGACCTCGGTCATGGCAGCGTCTCTACTACTGATTCAGCACATCACATGGTATGTTCGCGACGGATCTAGTCGATGACAGACCATAGACCAACTGATTCCGTTGTCAAGAGGAACGCAATGAAGGATGGGAACCTCAACCCGACCACCCCTGCCGAAGCGGCGCTGGCCGACACCCGCGAGGCAGTGTTCTGGCTGGACCGACCCGACACCCCTGACCCGGCAGATGAGCTCCAAGGCTCCGAGACCGCCGACCTTGTAGTCGTGGGAGCCGGCTTCACCGGCCTCTGGACCGCTCTCCTCGCCGCCGAGGCAGACCCCGGCCGCCGCATCGTCGTGCTCGAGGCCGAGACCGCCGCCTTCGGCGCCAGCGGCCGCAACGGCGGGTTCTGCGAGGCATCCCTCACCCACGGCCTCGGCAACGGGCTCGCCCACTGGCCCGACGAGCTGGACACCATCTTGAGGCTCGGCGACGAAAACCTCGACGACCTTCTGGACACCATCGACCGCCACACAATCGACTGCGATGCCGAACGGACCGGCACCATGGACATAGCCGTCGAGCCCTGGCAGGTCGATGAACTCCGGCACTTGGCCGATGCCTCCTCCAGGCTCGGCATCGACCACGAAATGCTCGACACACAAGCGATGCGCGCCGAGGTCGACTCACCCACCTACCTGGCAGGGCTCTGGCAACGCACCGGCGCCGCCATGGTCGACCCAGCCCGCCTCGCATGGGGCCTGCGGAGCGCCGCGAGATCACTCAGAGTCATCTTTCACGACCACTCCCCCGTACGTTCCATCAAGCGGGCGAGCACCGGTCTCGAGTTGCATACGGACAACGGAAGTATCACCGCCGACCGGGCGGTGGTTGCCACCAACGCCTACCGGAAGCCACTACCGCGAATCCGACGCCATGTCATCCCCGTCTACGACCACGTGCTTATGACCGAACCCCTGTCGGCCGATCAGTGGGCTGCAATCCGTTGGCACAACAGGCAGGGACTTGCCGACGCCGGAAACCAGTTCCACTACTACCGGCGTACAGCCGACGGCCGAATCCTTTGGGGCGGCTACGACGTCCACTACCACTTCGGAGGACGCGTCGGTCCCGCCGTTGAGCACCACGCCCCCACTACAAACCGGTTGGCCCGGAACTTCTTTCACACGTTCCCCCAACTCGAGGGGCTCCGGTTCACCCACCGCTGGAGCGGACCGATCGCATCAACAACACGCTTCACCTGCGCCTGGGGAACGACACACGCCGGTCGGGTCGCATGGGCCGCCGGCTACACCGGCCTCGGGGTCGGCGCCAGCCGGTTCGGCGCCCAGGTCTCGCTCGACCTCGTGGACGGACTCTCCACCGAACGCACCGAACTCCAGATGGTGCAGCGTCGGCCGTTCCCCTTTCCACCAGAGCCCGCCCGATGGATCGCCGTCCAGGCGACCCGGGCAGCAATCAAGCGGGCTGACCGTCGAGAGGGCAGGGAGGGGCCGTGGCTCCGCACCCTTGGTCGGTTCGGGATGGGCCTGAACAGTTAGTTTTCAGATCCGTGCCCACCTCCTACCGCTCTCTCTCCTTTTGGCACGACACCCTTCCCGAACCAATCGCGCCACGACAGGCACTGCCGGGTGATCGGGACTGTGACGTTGCCATCGTCGGCGCCGGCTACACGGGCCTGTGGACCGCCTACCACCTGGCCCGCATCGACCCGTCCCTCCGCATCCTCGTACTGGAACGAGACATTGCAGGCTTTGGCGCATCGGGACGCAACGGCGGTTGGGCTCTGGGCGAGTACGGGGTCAGCCCAATGGACATCGCCCGTGCCTCTTCGCCCGAACTTGCCGTACGGCAGATGCGTGCCCTCTACGACGCGGTCGACGACATCGGAAGGGTTGCTGCAGCCGAGGGAATCGACTGCCACTACGCCAAGGGTGGATCGATCTCGTGGGCGCGCAACAGGGCGCAGTTGGAGCGCCTTGGTGCAGGAGTCAGAGCCCGCCACGCCGTCGGCCTCACCACAGACGACATCTCGATGCTGAGCGTCGACGAGGCGCGGTCAATCGGAAACGCCACCGACATCATGGGTGCCCGCTTCATGAACCACGTGGCGGCGGTGCATCCCGCCCGCCTCGTGCGTGGCCTCGCAGACGTTGCCGAGCGCCTGGGTGTCACCATCCACGAACAGACAACGGTGAAGTCCACAGATGCCGGTGTCGTGAGGACCGACCGCGGAACCGTCACTGCAGAGATCGTGGTCCGGGCCACCGAGGGCTACACACGTGACCTCGCGGGCTACCGACGCACGATCGCACCCTTCTACTCCCTGATGGTCGCCACCGAGCCACTCCCACCCGAAGTGCTCAAAGAGATCGGGCTGGCCGACCGACCCACCTTTGCCGATGGCCGCAACATGACCATCTACGGCCAGCGGACCGCCGACGGTCGCCTGGCCTTCGGCGGCCGCGGTGCGCCGTACCGCTTCGGCTCACGGATCGACACAACCACGGAACGCAACTCACCAATTCACGACATGATCGTGGCGTCGCTTCACGAACTCTTCCCGGTTCTGTCCGGGACAGAAATCACCCACCGCTGGGGCGGTGTGCTCGGAATACCGCGGGACTGGTTCCCGTCGGTGGGACTTGACCGACAAACCGGTCTCGCCCATGCCGGCGGCTACGCCGGCGACGGCGTGGCCGCAGCCAAGCTTGCAGGCCACACGCTGGCAGAGTTGATCACGGGCACCGACAGCGAACGCACAGACCTCCCCTGGGTCGGGCACGTGTCACGAAGGTGGGCGCCAGAGCCGTTCCGATGGCTCGGCATCAACTCGGGACTCTGGGCGGCACGGTCGGGAGACCGGGCAGAGGCCAGAACCGGCCGACCATCACGCCGCGTCGAACTGCTCCACCGACTGCTCCGCTAGCAATCCGGCCGTTGCCGCCGGGTCCTACCGGTGGCGTTGCAGTGCCACCCCACGGGCCCGCCAACGAGTGGAACGCTGAGACCTGGAGGCCTGATACCGGTAGCGGTCCGACTCGCCCCTGCTCTCGTCCATGCCCGGCATCGCACGGCCCCTGACCACCCACGTGCCCGGTCGTGCCCAACGACCACCAGCCACCAGCCTGTGCCGCTGGGAGATGCTGATCATGCGCCCGCCGCCACAAGAGCCCGCTCTGTGAGAACCCGGACCAGATGCTCCCGGTAGGCCGGGTCGGCGTTGTTGTCAGAGGGAGGCTCGGTTCCTTCAGCTGCCGATGCAGCCGCATCAGAGGCACCCGCACCTCCAGCCACGGCAGCCTCGACCGCCGATGCACGCAACGGTGTGGAACCCATGTTCACGAGGCCCACACCTGCGCCCCCCTCGGCAACCGCGACGCCGACGATTGCCCAGTCCTGAGCCCGGCGGTTGAACTTCTGGTACGACCAGCCACCGGTGGAAACCGGCACCCGAACCCCGGCGAGCACCTCGTCGGCTGCAAGGGCCGACTCAAGGAACCCGGTGAAGAAATCTGTCGCAGCAATCTCACGCGAACCGCCAGGACCGGTGGCAACAAGGGTTCCACCGAGTGCCAGCACAGCCGCCGGCAGGTCAGAAGCCGGATCGGCGTGAGCCAGCGACCCACCAAGGGTGCCCCTGTGCCTTACGGCCGGGTCACCCACCTGGGAGGCCACATGGGCAAGCAGAGGGCAGGCTGCAGCCAGTTCCGCAGAATGCTCAAGGTCGCTGTGACTGGTCAACGCACCTATGGACACAGTGTCACCGTCGACTGAGATGCCGCGGAGGTCATTAGCCCTACCCATGTCAACAAGAACGCTCGGCCTTGCAAGACGCAACCGCATCAGCGGAATCAGGGACTGGCCCCCTGCAAGCAGCTTGGCCTCGTCGCCGTGCTCGCCGAGCGCAGCGACCGCCGCCTCTACCGAGTCGGCTCTTACATATCCGACTGCTGCGGGGATCATGAGGCACCTCCCCCTGCGGCCTCGATGGCTCGTCGGACCGTCATCGGTGACGCCGGCATGGCCATCCCGGTCACACCCAGCGGCCTCAGCGCATCCACGACGGCGTTCATGACGGCCGGCGTCGACGCAATGGTTCCGGCCTCTCCGATCCCCTTGACGCCCATGGGGTTCGTGGGCGACGGGGTGACGGTGTGGTCCAGCTTCATGTCTATGCACTCGGCTGCCGACGGCACCAGGTAGTCGGCTAGGTTCGCTGAACGGCACTGGCCGTCCTCGTCGTAGACAGCCTCCTCCCAGAGGGCCTGAGCGACCCCCTGGACGATGCCACCGTGGACCTGGCCCTCGACGATCATCGGGTTGATCTGGTTGCCGCAGTCATCACAGGCTGCGTAGTCGATCAGGTCAACAGCGCCGGTCACCTCGTCGATCTCCACAACGGCGATGTGGGCACCGAACGGAAAGGTGAAGTTGGGCGGATCCCAGGTGACCTGAGCCTGGAGGTTCGGCTCCACCCCGTCCGGCAGGTCGTGTGCCGTGAACGCCGCAAACGCCACGCCGGCCAGAGGTACCTCCGCATCCGGGCTGCCCTTGACGCTGAACACGCCGCCCGTCAACTCAAGATCCTCCGGATTGGCCTCGAGCATGTGCGCGGCGATGGTCGCCGCCTTCTCCACGACCTTCTCGGTGGCCATCCAGATGGCGGTACCGCCAACCGAGAGTGACCGTGAGCCGTAGGTGTCCATTCCCAGCGGCGAAATCGCCGTGTCGGAGTGGAGCACCTCGACATCGTCGGGGTCGACGCCGAGACGGTCGGCGACGATCATCGACCAGCAGGTCTCGTGGCCCTGACCGTGGGGCGTGGCTCCGGTGACCACCTGGACCTTGCAGGTCGGAAGTATCCGGACGGTTGCCGACTCCCAGCCGCCTGCCCCGTAGTTGAGCGATGCGAGCACCCTGCTGGGTGCCAGGCCGCACATCTCCACATACGTGGAGATACCGAGGCCCAGGTGTGTGGTGGACCCTGCTGCCCGACGCTCGGCCTGTTCTGCCATGCGGGCATCCCACCCGATTAGTTCCTTGGCCCTGTCCAGGGCCGGCTGGTAGTTGCCCGAGTCGAACACCAGACCCGCCGGCGAGTCGTAGGGGAACTTCTCGGTCGGTATGAAGTTGCGCGAGCGAATCTCGTCGGCTCCGACCCCGACTGCAACCGCCAGGGCGTCCATTCCACGCTCGATGGCATAGGTGGCCTCTGGCCTTCCGGCACCCCGGTAGGCATCAGTGGGGGTGAGGTTGGTGAACACGCTCTTGCAGGTGAACGAGTAGAGGGGCACGTCGTAGAGCCCGTGGTAGAGGAAGGCACCCAGCAAAGGCACACCGGGTGCCACCAACTGGAGGTAGGCGCCCATGTCGGCCAGGAGGGTCGCCCGGACAGCGGTCAACTTCCCGTCGGCATCAGCAGCCAACTCGATTGTCTGACGCTGTGCCCTTCCCTGAATGGTCGAACCTGCCGCCTCGGTGCGGCTCTCGGTCCAGCGCACCGGTACTCCGTGTCGCTGCGCCAGGGCCATGCAGAGGATCTCCTCGGCGTAGACGTTCAGCTTGCAGCCGAACCCGCCACCCACAGAGGGTGCGATAACCCGCAGCTTCTGCTCGGGTACACCGAGCGTGAGCGCCGCCATGACCTTCAGCACGTGTGGGATCTGGGTTGATGAGTAGAGCGTCATGTCGCCGTTGTGTGGTGCCGGTACCACCGCGACACCGCGAGGCTCCATCGGTGCGGGAATCAGCCGCTGATGGACGTAGGTCTCGGTGATGTGGTGTTCGGCAGCCTCGAACGCGGCATCGACTCCCTCGGGGTCGGGAATGAGCGGCCACTCGTAGGAGACGTTGGTCCCAAGATCCTCATGAATGACGACCCTGTCGGATTCCGCATCCTCGATGGACACGACGGCATCCAGCGGCTCGTAGTCGACGACGACTCCCTCGAGACCGTCGGCAGCTGCGTAACGGGAGGTTGCGACCACAACAGCGACGATGTCGCCTGCATAGTTGGCCTTTCCCTGCGCCACGGGGAAGTGGGCCGGGTTCTTCATGTCGTCGGTGACGGGCCAGGCACACGGCAACGGCGCAACCCATGTGTCGGCCAGGTCCTCGCCGGAATAGGCGGCAACCACACCGGCCACGGCCAGCGCCTCAGAAGTGTCAACGCTGTTGATGCGTGCGTGTGCGTGGGGGCTTCGCACACATGCCACCCAGAGGGCTCCGGGCAGGTCAAGGTCGTCTATGAACTTCGCCTCGCCGGTGAGCAGGGCGGGGTCCTCCTTGCGGAGGCGTGCCTCGCCGACGATGCCGCCGGCGAACGGTGTGTCTGTGACTGTCACGATTCGTTCCCCCTACTCGGACGCGGCCAGGACGGCCTTGACGATGTTCTGGTAGCCGGTACAGCGACAGAGGTTGCCTTCGAGTCCCTCTCGCACGCCGTCGGCGTCCATGTCGGAGTACTCGTCGACCAGGGAGACGGCCGCCATCACCATTCCGGGTGTGCAGTACCCGCACTGCAGGGCGTGGCACTCGTGAAAGGCCTCCTGCATCGGATGCAGGCCGTCTTCGCCGGCCAGACCCTCGATGGTCGTCACATCTGCTCCGTCGGCCTGAACGGCCAGCATCGTGCACGACTTTGCCGATCGGCCATCGACCAGAACGGTGCAGGCTCCACACGAGCTCGTGTCGCAGCCGATGTTCGTGCCGGTCAGCCCCAGGTCGTCGCGCAGGAAATGCACGAGCAAGGTGCGCGGCTCTACGTCAGCGGTGCGTACCTCACCGTTGACCGTGACAGATACCTCCATCACAAACCCCCATGGTGTCAATGGGTCGGGCCGCCCCGCCCCCAATGGTGGGGTTCCCGGCATCCGACCAGACATTGATGGTCGCGCATTTTCGGCCCGCCCGCCAGAGGAAGGCCCTCAGGTGGTTACCAACACGATGTCGGCGAGGTTTCCCGGAGCCTCTGCCAGACGCCTGTCGGAGGTGACGAGAGATGCACCCAGCGCCTCGGCCAGTGCCACATAGGCGGCGTCGTAAATGGAGAGGTTGGCGCGGATCTCCCATGCCCGGCTGGCGACAGGACCGTGGGCATGGCGATAGATGGGAAGAACCGAAAAGAGGGACCGGGCATCTTCGACCACGTCCGACTCGAGAGTGCCCTGTCGTTCCAACCTCGCCAGCGCACTGTCCACCTCGACGTCCAACAGATGTGGGGCATGGAGGTCGTCGTCGGCAGCCAATAGCTTGAAAGCTGGATGTGCCAGGGAGGTGATGGCACCGACCACGACCGAGGCATCGACGACCAGCACGGCTCAGCGTCCGGCCCGGTCGTCGCCTATCGCCTCGACGATCACCTCATCTGACAGGGGTGTAGACGGAAGGCGGTCGGCGAACAGGTCGAAGGCCTGACGAACGGTGAGACGGCCAGCCAGGTTGTCGAGTTCGGTACGGAGATACTGCGAGAGGGACAGTCCGGCGGCTTCGGCGCGCTCGGTCAGGGCACGGTGGGTCTCGTCGCCGACATCGCGAACCTGGATGGTCTTGGCCACGAGGCCAAACTATCTTGCCGGTATGACTGCATGCAATCTGCATGCAGTCATACCTGTCCGAAACAGGGGAATACACGACAGGGTCTTCTGGTTTCATCTGTGTGGCAAGCGACCCCCCAACCCGATCCACCGACACCCTCCCGATCAACGCCAACAGGATCCGGGTTGGTGCCCTCCTAATGGTGCTGGCGGTCGTCGCCACCGCATGCATCTCAACCAACTCATCCGAGTCGGCTGCCGTGTCCGGCATAAGAACCCGGCAACCAGGCCCATCAGCAGTGCCGAATGAGAGAACCGAAACCAGCGACCCGACCAAGCCGTTCGAGGTTGAACAGATCGCAGCCGACCTCCCGGACTTTGGCCCGTCGGCCATCGCCAACAAGTTCGACGACGCCTTTCCAGATCCCCTGGTCGATCCGAACAGGATCCGTTCTGGTGGACCACCGCCGGATGGGATCCCCCCTCTCGACACGCCCCGCTTCGTCACCGCCCAAAATGTCGACTTCCTGCAACTGAACGAGCCTGTCCTTGCTCTACGTGTCGGCGGCGAATCACGTGCATACCCGGTTCAGATTCTGACCTGGCACGAGATCGTGAACGACACCGTCGGAGGCATCCCCGTATCGGTCACCTACTGCCCCCTGTGCAACACGGCTGTGGCCTACGACAGACGCCTGGGTGACAGGATCCTCTCGTTCGGGACCTCAGGGATGCTCTACAACTCCGCGCTGGTCATGTACGACCGCCAGACGGAGTCTCTCTGGAGCCACTTCACCGGCGAGGCCATAGTCGGCCTGCTGGTTGGCGAGCAGGCGACCACCTACCCTGTCTCCACGGTGGCATGGGGGGACTGGCTGGCCACGAACCCCGACGGCCTCGTTCTATCCAATGACACGGGCTGGTCACGCGACTACGGCCGAAACCCGTACCCCGGCTACGACGACGTCGACACCATCCCCTTCCTGTTCGACGGAGACACCGACGGGCGCCTCCTGGCCAAGGAGCGTGTGATCGGAATCAGACGTGACAACGACTCGGTTGCCATCACCCTCGAGAACCTCACCGACGAGGGTGTACTCGACATCGATCTGGCCGGGCAACGGATCAGCGTCTGGCACCGTCCGGGAACGGCATCAGCGCTCGACGACATCACCCTCGCCGACGGCCGGGACATCGGCTCGACCGGAGCCTTCCTCCCCGTGGTCAACGGTCAGGAGCTCCAGTTCACCACCGACGGCGAATGGTTCACCGACGACGGGACTGACAGCCAGTGGAATGTGCTCGGTGAAGCAGTCGCCGGGCCTCTAGCAGGTACCAGGCTGGAAGCCGTTGAGCACGTTGACACCTTCTGGTTCGCCTGGGCGGCATTTCGACCCGATACACAGATCATCTCCTGAGCTCGCCTCACCGGAGACCGATAGTCCAACCACGGCAACCTGGAGCCACGGCTCAGGACGGGTCGGACTCCTCGCCGGCAGCCAGGCGCTCGCCGAACTCCTTCAACCGACCAAGAGCCTCTTCCGATAGGCCACCACCGGACCGCTCCGTAGCAGCCCTAATGGACTCGTAGGTCTCGACCTCGAGCCCACAGCGACGGCAGTCGGCCAGATGCCCGCTGACCTTCACGGTGGTCGACTCATCCAGGGCCAACGGACCGGCTACAGACTCATCCAGGTACTGCTGTAGAAGACGACCAACCTCAGGGCAGGACAGCTCGCCGTCCTTTCGTCGTAGGAACCGGCGAAACATCATCCCTCCCCCATCTCATCGTCAGGAACCAGTTCGTCGCGGATGCGACGGCGGGCACGGTGCAGCCGGCTCATCACGGTGCCGACCGGTACGTCCAGGACCCCGGCTGCCTCTGCGTAGGTAAGGCCGTCCACGTCGACCATCTCCAGCACCCGACGAAAGCGGTCTGGCAGACCGTCGAGTGCAGCGACCACACGGGCGTCAAAGACCGGGTCGACCACCTCATCCTCGGCACTCACATGCGGCTCAGCCGTCTCCAGCACCGAGACACCCTCGTCGGGGTTGCGCTCCAGGTCGGGGAGGCGCTTGCGGACCCGGTTCAGGTTGGTGTTGCGCATGATGGTCAACAGCCACGCCCTCGGGTAGCGCCCATCGAAGCGCTCGATAGCCTTCCATGCCCGCACCAGCGTGTCCTGGACAAGGTCCTCGGCGTCCGCAGAATGGCGGGTGAGAGAAAGGGCGACCCGGCCGAGCACGTCGATCTCGGGCAGCACATACTTCTGGAATGCCTGCTCAGCCGACAGAGACGTCGGTTCCAGGTTGCCCACACGCTCGGTAACCCCAGAATCAGCGGCACCATTCCCGTCGTCCAAGTCGGCCTCCTGGACCTCGTCAGTCACGGTCCAACCCTACGTCCCTGAGAGCCATCCGACCATGAACTCTGGTTTCTGGTTTGCCCGACTCCGACACTGCTTCTAGATTCGGGCAATGGCGGACCTCGTACAAGTGGCCCGTGAGTTGGGACCCTCGATCGCCGAGAGGTCCGAACGGATCGAAGCCACCCGGACCCTCCCGGATGATGTCGTTCACGACCTGTGCTCAGCTGGCCTGTTCCGCTTCTTCGTCCCAGCAGAACTCGGTGGCCCCGAGGTGGACGTCGCAACGGGCATGGCCACCATCGCCGAGGTGGCCCGACACGACGGCGGGGCCGCCTGGTGCGTGATGATCGCCGGAACCACATCCCTCCTGGCCGGCTTTCTCCCATCCGATCACGCCACGACCATCTACGGCCCGGCCGACTCCTGTACCGGCGGCTACTCGGTTCCCAGCGGAACAGCACGACCAGTCGACGGTGGACTCGTCGTCTCGGGTTCCTGGGAATGGGGTTCGGGCACCCGCCACTGCACCTGGATTGGGGGAGGTACGCGCCTGGTCGACGACGACGGCGCACCTACCCGCAGAGCCGACGGGCTGTTCGCCCCGTTCGTGTTCCTTGAGCCCGGCGACGTCGAGTTCGTGGACACCTGGCATGTCACCGGGCTCTCAGGCTCAGGTTCCACCGACTACGCGACCAGAGAAGCGTTCGTGCCAGAGGGTCGCTGGGTGCAGTTGCCCGATGCGAAACCGCGCCTCGACGGCCCCCTCTGGCGCTTCCCCTTCTACGGCATGCTCGCTACCGGAGTGGCCGCTGTGGCCATCGGTCTGCTCGACGGTGCGATCGACAGGTTCGTCGAGATAGCCGAGGCCAAGACGCCTCAGGGCTCCGGGCGCACTCTGGCTGAACGGGCGTCGGGACAGATCTCCATCTCCACTGCAGAAGCCACCGCCCGGTCCACCAGAGCCTTCCTCCAGGACGCTCTGGGTACCGCATGGGAAACGGCGTCTGCCGGCGACCCGCTGACCATCGAACAACGTCGCGCCATCAGGCTGGCTGCAGCCGATGCGGCACAGAGGTGTGCCGATGCCCTCATCAACCTCCAGCGACAGGCGGGCGGTACCGCCGTCTATCTGCGAGAACCCCTCCAGAGGGCGGTACGGGACGGGCAGGTCGCCGCGACCCACGGCATGGTGGCCGAGAGGATCCACGAACTGACGGGGCGTATCCGACTGGGGTTGGACACCGACACGACGCTGTTGTGAACTCGCAGACATGACCAGCGACGACTTCGAGTACCTGCAGTTCGAATACGACGAGGACGTCCTCATCGTCACCATCGACAAGGTCGACGACCCCCTCAACAAGGTCGACGACCGGATGCACCACGAGTTGACGAATCTGTTCCCGCGCCTTCAGGCCGAACGCAGTGCCCGGGCTGTCCTCCTGACCGGTACCGATTCGGCCTTCTCAGCCGGCGGCGACTTCGCCTGGTTCCCCGAGTTCCAGGAACCCGGGTTCGCAGCCAACCTGCGACTTGACGGAAAGTCGCTCATCTGGGACCTCCTGGACGTCCACCTACCAATGGTCTGTGCCGTTACCGGACACGCAATGGGCCTGGGAGCCAGCATCGCCCTTCTCTGTGACGTGGTGGTCATGTCCGAAACGGCACGGCTGGGCGACCCCCACGTAAGGGTCGGAATCGTGGCAGGTGACGGTGGCACGATCGCATGGCCGCTCGCGCTCGGCCCCGTACTGGCCAAGCGGTTTCTCCTCACCGGGGACGCAGTTGGAGCACAGGAGGCCGCCCGGCTGGGCCTGATCACAGAATCGACACCCGACGCAGAGACCTGCCGGGCCGCAGGCCTTGCATGGGCAAAGCGCCTCGCCGCCGGTGCGCCACAGGCGGTGCAGTACACAAAGCAGGCCGTCAACGCCTGGATCAAGCAGACAATGGGATCCTCATTCGACCTGTCCACGGCCCTGGAGATGCTCACGTTCACCTCAGAGGACCACGCCGAAGCTCTCGCAGCTCTGGCCGAAAAACGCGAACCCCGCTTTACCGGCAGGTAGGAGGACAGCGGCATGGGTAGAGAAACCGAGCCGGAACCGGGTCTCCTCGAGGGCCTGATGACCCATCGGGCGATGCGCCGGTACACCGATGATCCGGTCAGCGAAGAAGACATCTGGACCTGCCTCAAGGCAGCGGTCCAGGCGCCGAGCGGGGGCAACATCCAGCCCTACCAGTTCCTCATCGTGCAGGACCCGGACACAAGGCTGGCTCTGGCCGAGATCTACAGACGTGGATGGGCACGGTACGGCGCTGCCATTGCTCCAACCGAATTCCCAGACGATGCCGCCAGAAGCAGCTGGGAACGCAACAACCGGGCCACAGTCCACCTGGCACAGAACCTCGAGCACGTACCGGTGCTCGTGCTCGTTCTCATGCCCGCCATCGACATGACGGTCGAGGACGACGAGGGCCCGATGCCCGTAGGTCCCACCCACGCCTCCGTGTACCCGGCGGTCCAGAACTTCATGCTGGCAGCACGCTCACTGGGACTCGGAACGACCATGACCACGCTGCACCGAATCTACGAGGACGAGGTGCGCCAACTGTGTGACATACCCGAGCGCTACGAGGTCCTGGCCCTACTGCCCCTCGGGCATCCGACCGGCAACTGGGGCGTAGCCCCTCGTAACAGGCCAGCCGAACGCATCACGTCATGGGATCGGTTCGGGCAGAAGAAGACTCCGTGACCAGCGGGCCGGTTCGGGTCGGCGTCTCGATCCCGCCGGCTGGCCTCAGATCGCGCGAGGAGGCGGACGCGTATGTGAACGCCGCCGCCGACGGCGGCCTCGACCACCTGATCACGTCGGACCATGTGACATTCCGTGGAGGCCAGGGACGGGACGGCCTGATGACCATGGCCTGGCTGGCGGGGCTGCACCCCACCATCGGTCTCTACGTCGGCGTCTACCTGCTTGCCCTCCGTCATCCCGTGGCGGTGGCCCGCCAGGTCTCGACCCTGGCTGAGGACGCTCCTGGCCGCCTCACCCTCGGAATCGGAGTAGGTGGCGAGGACCGTCACGAAATGGAGTCGGTCGGGGTGGACCCTGCCACCCGAGGACGTCGGACCGACGAGGCCCTTGACGTTCTCCTCCCACTTCTGGACGGAACTACCGTCGACCACGACGGTGAGTTCTTCCAGGTGCCGAACACCTCTGTCAGGCCGGAACCTGACCCTCCGGTCATGATCACGGTTGGTGGCCGTTCGAGTGCTGCCATTCAGAGGGCCGGATCACGTGGCCGTGGCTGGCTGGCTTCATGGTGCTCACCTGAGCGGTTCGCTGCCGGAGTCGCCATGGCTGAAGAAGCCGCCATCTCAGCCGGCCGGACCGACGTGACATGGAGGCACGGGTATCAGGTGTGGGTGGGGTTGGGAGACACACCGGAGAAGGGGGCGGAAATCCTGGGCCCCCTTATGGAGTCCTTCTACGGTGCTCCCTTCTCGGCGTTCGAGAGGTATTCGCCGGTCGGCACGCCATCCGAGATCGCCGGGTGGCTGGCCCCATTCGTGGACGCGGGTGCCGTCGACCTCAACCTGGCACCCGTAGCCGGTACGCCCTCGGAGGCGATAGCCGGAATTGCCGAGGTGAAGCGCCTGCTGAAGCGCTGAGAAACCAATGAGCTCTCAGGGGCGGGTCGGCCTCACGGGGGCCGGCTGGCCTGCTGCCGGCATTACATCGTCGGGGCCCAGCATCGTGAGCTGGTCGTCGGCCTCCAGCACAAGGTCAGCATCAGGTGTCAGCGAGATCCCGAACCTGGTGACCGCTGCCAACTCCACGCCGTCGAGCCACTCGATGTCACCGAACCGCTCACCGATCAGGCCGACGTCGCCCCCCTCAGGAAGCAGCGTGTACTGGCGAAGCGTCATGCCCGGAAGGAGGGCGGACTTGACCTCGGCCTCGGTGCCGGCCGACCCGATCAGGCGGGCCCCACCGTGCAGGTAGCCGGCCAACTCCCCGGCCAGCCGCAGCGAACGACCCGGATTCGCCGCCGTCCCGGCAAGGAAGAACAGAGCGTTCACCCTCTCCCCAGACCCACCCCACGCTGCCGGGATCCTGATGCCGTCAGCCGCCCGCACGATCACCAACTGGTCCTCGTCGATGGCATCGAACAGGGCAACCGGCGTAGCCGTCGGATGATCGTCAGAAGGCTGGATCCAGAGCGAGCCCGTCTCAAGGAACTGGTCGCTCACCAATTCGGCAGACAACCCGATGCGGTCCGAAAGCACGGTGGACACGCGCTCGGCGGCCTCGGCGATATCAGTACCCGAGGACACGCTAAGCACCGCAGCCCGTGCGATCAGCCCCGCGTAGTCATCGTCGCCACGCAATCCGTGGCCGGCCATCGCAGCACTCATCTCGCGGTCCAGGCCGCGGTCGACACCCTCGCCCCAGCGCTCGAAAACGTGGCGAATGGCACCGGCCCGGTTGGTTCGTGGCGTGGCATACAGGTGGTGCCATCCCCATGCAACCACCGTGACAACACCGATGAAGACAAGTGCAAGCAGACCGAGTTGGGAGATGAGCAGGACCGAGATGGCGATTCCGACGAACTGGGTGAACGGGTAGAAGGGGGTGCGGAAGGCAGGTGCGTATGAAACGATCCGCGAGGCCCTCAGTACCAGAACGGCCAGGTTCACCATTCCAAGGGTGAGCAGCACGAACGCACTTGCCAGCTTGGCTATTGCCTCGGCGTCGAACGCCACGACCACCAGGGCGATCATCGCACCGGTGATCACGACCCCGACCGCCGGTGTTCCGTAGCGGCTCAACCCTCCAAGCCGGGCAGGCAACAGGCCGTCACGTGCCATCGCCATCGGGTACCGCGCAGCCGCCAGGATCCCAGCGTTCACCGCCGACGCAAAAGCAGCCAGAGCCGCCACGACCACCAGCCAGACTCCTACAGTCGGCAGCACGGCGACCGCAGCGGTGTGAATCGGAGCAAGATCATCGTGGAGTATCTCCGGCGGTACCACTACGACAGCCACCAACACCCCGAGGGTGTACAGGAGCGTGGCAGCCCCCAGCGAGAGCATCATCCCCAACGGAATCCGGTGCGACGGATCCTCCACCTCTTCAGCAGCGCTGGCGACCTTGGTGAGGCCTCCGTAGGAAACGAACACCAGCCCCGTAACTGCCAGCACTCCGGACCAACCTGAGGTGAAGAACGGATCGAGACGCGAACGGTCGATTCCGTTCGCCCTCATCTCCCAGAATCCTCCCACGAGGAACCAGGCCATCACGACCAGGATGAACGCGACCATGATCAGCTGGACCGACGCGCTGGCCTTGGAACCAACGACGTTGACGAGCGTGAACACCCCAATAAGCACAAGCGCCAGGGTCCTGCCGTCGACATCAACAATCAGCACCAGATAGGCGCTCATGCCGACCATTGCAAAGGCGTCCTTGAGCACAAGCGAGAGCCATGTGCCGAAGCCGGCCACGGTGCCAACAGCCGGACCAAGCGCACGCTCCAGGAAGTAGTAGGCGCCCCCGGCCTTGGGCAGAGCGGTCGACAACTCGGCGACGCTGAGCATCGCAGGAATGGCAAGGATGCCCGCCAGCAGATAGGCGATGATCGCTGCCGGCCCCGCCTTGGCGGCTGCCAGGCCGGGAAGAAGAAAGAGGCCAGACGAGAGCATCGCCCCCGTGGAGAGGGCGAAGACGTGGCGCAACCCGAGCGACCTGGTCAGTTTTCCGGAAACACGTGCCGCCATCCGCACAACCTAGGCGGTCTCAGACCCCGGTTGTAGAGATCCGGATCTACGTGACCTCCCGAACGGTTTCGTCAGCTGAGGCTCCCCAGGAAATCCAGCAGCGCGGAGTTCACACCAGATGCGTCCTCCTGCTGCATCCAGTGCCCCACGCCGGGCAGGATCACCGAGGCGTGCAGGCTCGGCAGCGTCTGTGGGTACCGGCTGATGCTGCCGGCTCCCCAGATGGTCGGGCCGTCCTTCTCACCACCGATGAAGAGCGACGGTTGTGTCAGCGGCGCTCCGTGCCAGGCCCTCATGTCGACCCAGTCCAGGTCAACACACCTGTAGCGGTTGAGGCCTCCGGTGAAGCCGGAGCGGCCGAACTCTGCCGCGTAGAAGGCGAGGTCGTCGGGCGTCATCCACGCCGGCGGCTTCTCCGGATACCTGAAGGAGTCGTTCATCTGCCCGCCCGGAGCTATCAGGCCCATCGGCTTCTCATCGGATCCGAACGGTGGACAGTCACCAGATGCGGTGAAGTAGAAGCCCTCCAGCCAACGCTCGGGGTCGACGTCTATCTCAGCCTCGGCCCGACCGGGCTGCTGGAAGTACTCGATGTAGAACTCGTCGTCGCCACCCATCATCGTGAAGGCATCTGTTGGACGTAGGTCGCTCCTCGGCTCGTAGGCGACCGACAACAGAGCCACCGCCGTGAAGACGTCAGGTCTGAGGCGGGCCGCGGCAGCCGCGATAGGCGAGCCCCAGTCGTGACCAACGATCACGGCCGTCTCCTCGCCTAGGGCCTCGACCACGCCCACACAGTCGCCGACCAGCTCCACGAGGCGGTAGGCGTCGATCTCGTCGGGCGCGTCCGACGACCCGTACCCCCTGACGTCGAGTGCGACCGCCCGCATCCCCGCCTCGGCAACAACCGGCAGCTGGTGACGCCAGGAGTACCAGGACTCGGGAAACCCGTGAACGAACAGAACCATCGGCCCTGATCCGACCTCGGCCACGTGGATGCGAGTTCCGAACGCATCCACGTCGTGTCGGCTGAGGCCGGTGATCTCCATCATTTTGAAAGGTGCTCCTCGCCATTGGCCGGGTCCTCTACAACGAGACCCCGTAACACGGTCCCATGTGGGATGGCCTCGGTCAGCAGCCGGCCACATCCTGCCGTGACCGCTGCCTCGAGGGCCAGGGCGTCACGGAGTTGCAGGTCGTTGGCCTCGGCGGTGTCGGCGGCCGCTGCGATCATGTCAGGATCCACCTGAACGACCGTCAGGTCGGCCAGGTCGGCCAGAGCGCGACCGGCGACGACCGAAGGCAGTGGACGCGCGAAGCGACCGGTGACGGTGTCGTAGAAGTCTGCCAGGACCCTTGTCGACAAGATGAGCGTCGTTCCTCCGTGGTCGCCCATCAAGGCCCGGGCAGCCGCCTGGCGTTGCGGATCGTCGTCATCAAAGAGGCGCACCACTACCGAGGTGTCGACGAACACCCTGTTGGTTGCGGGCCCGCTCATTCAAGAGGCCTTCCGCCGGATCCGGCCGCCGAGGAGATCGAGAGGGCCACCAGTCGACGGCGAGCGGCATCGACACGGTCTGTGGCGGCGAAGCCGGTTATCAGCTCGCGGACCACCGCATTCACCGAGGTTCCCTGCTCAACTGCACGCACCCGAGCCCGGGCCAAGAGGTCGTCATCAACCGAAAGCGTAAGGTTTGCCATGTGTATATGTGTAACACAGATTACGTGTTACACATATACACAATGATTCTGCATGCCTGAGAACCCGGACAATCCAGTCCTTCCGGTTGGGGGCCGATGCCCCGCCTGACCTAGGTTCCGGCACGACTCAGCCACAGTCCCAAGCCGCACAAAGAGGAAAAACCATGCCGATCGGACCCGGACTACACATCGAGAACCCAAGCGACGAGTCCATGAACCTGGCAATGTCGCAGGGGGCACGACCCCTCTACGACGCCGTCGTGGACTTCATCGCCACCGAGGTGGAACCCGTGACCCGCGAGTACCACGACCTCGGGACGGTGCGTGAGGACCACTGGGGCTACCACCCCGGCCAGATCGACATCATCGAGACCCTCAAAGCCAAGGCTCGCGAGAAGGGCCTCTGGAACTTCTTCCTTCCCGACGCCGAAACCGGCGAAGGCCTCTCCAACCTCGACTACGCCTACATCGCCGCCGAGTTGGGCAAGAACCCGATCGCCTCCGAGAGCCTCAACTGCTCGGCACCCGACACCGGCAACATGGAGGTGCTCGAACGCGTCGGCACCCCCGAGCAGAAGAAGCAGTGGCTGGAACCCCTCCTGAACGGCGAGATCCGCTCCGCCTACGCCATGACCGAACCCGACCTAGCCTCCTCTGACGCCAAGAACATCGCCTGCAGCGCCGTGCGCGACGGCGACGAGTGGGTCATCAACGGCACCAAGTACTACATCTCCGGTGCCGGAGACCCCCGCTGCAAGATCATGATCACGATGGTCCAGACCGACCCCGACGGACCACCCCATCGCCGCCAGTCCCAGATACTCGTACCAACCGACGCACCGGGTCTGACCATCGACCACGCCATGCACGTGTTCGGCGACGACGACGCCCCCCACGGCCACATGCACCTCACCTTCGACGACTGCCGTGTTCCCTACGACAACCTCCTGCTGGGCGAGGGTCGCGGCTTTGAGATCTCACAGCTACGCCTCGGACCCGGACGCATCCACCACTGCATGCGCTCCATCGGTGCCGCCGAGCGGGCCGTTGAGTTGATGGCCCGCCGTGGCCTCTACCGGGAGGCCTTCGGCAAACCCATCGCCCGCCTCGGCAAGAACATGGAGGTCATCTCTCGGGCACGAATCGACATCGAGTCCATGAGGCTGATGGTGCTTCGTGCCGCGAGAGCAATGGACACCATGGGAAACGCCGAGGCCCGAGTCTGGATCAGCGCCGTCAAGGCCATGGTGCCAGAAAAGGTCTGTCACATCATCGACGAGGCGATCCAGGTCCACGGCGCAACAGGCGTCTCCCAGTGGACACCTCTTGCATCGATGTACACCTCCCAGCGCACGCTGCGACTGGCCGACGGGCCTGACGAGGTTCACCACTTCGTGGTCGCACGGTTCGAGCTGGGCCGCTACGGCGACGGCCCAGGCGAGGTCCCCATCCACGAAACCACGGGCCCGGTCTTCACCGGTCCATGAGCCGCCCGGGTAGCTGAACACCAATGACCGACGACCCTCGCACCCCGAAGCCCGCCACAACACACACCCGGGCCGACCTGGAGGCCTTTACGGCGTCACTTCCACCGGACGACGGCAGCGACGCCGCTGACGTGGCGCGTGGCTTCATTGCCACCAGGGCTGAGCCAGTCATCGAGAAGATCCAGCCCAACCAGTGGCTGCCAGTCTCATGGGACCTCTCCCGGTCAGATTTCGTGGAAGGCCCCGCTCCTGACACCGTCAACCCGGCGCTGTGGCGCCAGGCCGGCTTCAACGCCCAGCACGGCCTCTACGAGATCTGTGACGGCTTCTACCAGGTTCGCGGTTTTGACACCTCCTGCGTCACGTTCATCAGGGGCGACCGCGGCTGGGTGGTCATCGATCCCCTGACCACGACCGAAACGGCCCGCGCCGCATTCGAGCTGGTAACCGAGAACCTGGGTGAGCGCCCGGTCACTGCGGTCATCTACACCCACTCCCATGTGGACCACTACGGCGGTGTGCTGGGAGTTGTCGACCTTGAACGGGTCGAGTCCGGAGAGGTGCCGATCGTCGCGCCCGAGGGCTTTCTGCGGGAGGCGGTGGCCGAGAACGTGGTCGCCGGGCCGGCAATGAGCCGCAGGACCACCTACCAATTCGGACTGCTGATCCCGTGGAACGAACACGGGCATGTCGACCAGGGACTCGGCAAGGGCCTACCCACAGGCTCATCAGCCCTGGTGCCCCCGACAATCGAGATCACCGAAACAGGCCAGGAGCTGGTGCTGGACGGGGTCCGCATTGAGTTCCAGTTGACACCTGAGACCGAAGCACCAGCCGAGATGCACTTCTACTTCCCGGACCACCGCATCCTCTGCATGGCCGAGAACTGCACGGCGACGATGCACAACGTGTTGACCCTGCGTGGGGCGCTGGTTCGCGACACCCTCATGTGGAGCCGCTACATCGACGAGGCACTCGACCGATGGGGCGACAAGACCGACATCGTGTTCGCCAGCCACGGCTGGCCCCACTGGGGAACCGACGCCGTCAGGAACTACCTGACCAACCAACGGGACCTCTACAGGTGGTTGCACGACCAGGCGATGCGTCTGGCCAACCTGGGTTTCACCCCCAACGAGATCTCTGCCCGAATCGACCTGCCCCCCGGGTTGTGGGATGACTGGCTCTGCCACGGCTACTACGGGACGGTCAGCCACAACGTTCGGGCTGTCTACCAGCGCTACCTGGGTTGGTATGACGGCCACCCGTCAAGCCTTGACCCGTATGAACCCGTCGAGGCCGCTGCCCGCTACCTGGAGTTCATGGGAGGAATGGACAACCTCCTCGAGCAGGCACGGGCCTCATACGAGGCCGGCGACCACCGCTGGGTCGCCGAGGTTTTGAGACATGCCGTGTTCGCGGACCCCACCTGCGAGGAAGCCAGGCTTCTCCAGGCCGACGCATTCGAGCAACTGGCCTACCGGGCCGAGTCGGGACCGTGGCGCGACATCTACCTGACAGGAGCCCAGGAGCTGCGGAACGGCTCGATCGACGTACCGGCGATGCAACGACCCAGGCCCGAGGTGGCGCGGGGCATGACCCTGCAGCAGGTGTTCGACTATCTGGCCGTCAGGGTCGACGGCCCCGCAGCGGCAGACATCGGCCACATGCGGATCAACTGGCAGCTGCCCGACGCTGACGAGATCGTCCGGGTCGAACTCTCCAACGGCACCCTCCACTCCTCTCCGGGCAGGTCACACCTGTTGCCAGATGCCGTAGTCACCTGCGACCGGGCAGCGCTGAACGAACTCGTGGCAACGGGGGGCCAGCTCGGCGACATTGTCGGATCGGGTGCAGCCACCATCAGCGGTGACGTAGATCGGGTGCTCGCTCTGTGGGACACGTTCACCGACTTCCCGATCTTCTTCAGGATCATCGAGCCCTAGCTCGGCGCGGGCTGCGATCTGACCCGATCAGATCACAGGTCGTCGGGTCCAACGGTTCGAACCAGACGCCCGGCACCACGACTGAGGCGACCATCGCGGGTGAACAATGGGACATCCATCGCCTTGGCGAGCCCGACGTATTCGGCGTCATAGGTGCGAGCCCAACCGAGTTGACGCGCCGCTGCCGTTGCATCGTCGTAGATTGCCCGGCTCGTCATGCGCTCAATCGGTGCCTCCAGAAGCCTTTCCAGCATGACCTCAGAAACCTCGTCAGTTATCTCGTCACGCCAGACCATGAGGTTGATAACCGAGGTTGCCTCAGACCAGAGGAGGGCCGGGGCTGTGAGGTCATGCCTGTCTACAAGTGGATCCAAGCCGACAGCTGTCGCCAACTCATAGAGGGCAGCACTGCTGTCGATCACCAACTTCACCGCCCCGACCTCGCAGACCGGAGTGCAGCAACAAAGTTGGGGGCGGGGCTGCCATCCATCATCGTGTCCCCGCCGGATCTGGCAATAATCTCGGCCTCGGCCACACAGTCATCGAGATCTGCATCGTCAATTAGGTACTGGGTACCGACCCTGGAACTCGGAAGACGACCCTCGCGAATCCAGCGGCGAACGGTCTCCGGATTACGGCCAATGCGGTGGGCTGCTTCGGGCACGGTCAGCATTAGTTGTAGTGTACTACAACAATTTCTGGCACATCACACCGCCTCTAGACGGCGGTCATAGACCTTCTCGTTGCGAATCCCGAGCACCACACCACACGGCCAGGTCAATGCCATGTCGAGATGGGAATCAGCCTGGACTATCAGCCGCCCCTGATCTCCCTGCGGAGCTCATCACCGTGTTCGTCGTTGGCGGGCGGTGGCCTGCGAATCCCCGGTGGGGTGGCCGACATCCGGATTGGCGATCCAACAGACCTGAAGGCATCCGTTCCCTCGCCCGTGACCCAGACGGGATCGAGGCCCAGGTCCTCGGCAGCGGTAAACGCCTCACGAACGCTGTTGATCGGGCCGGCGGGAATCCCCGCAGCACGCAGCCTTCGTGTCCACACGGCGACGCTGGCCGGTGCAAGCACAGATTCGATCTCAGCCTCGAGGGCATCGGCATGCTGCAGACGTGCAGCATTGTCTACAAAACGCGTGTCCGCCTCCAGGTCGGGCCGCTCCAGAACCTCACACAGCCGCTGCCACAAAACGGGGCTGGCTGCGGCGATCACCATCTGGCCGTCAGAGGCCCGGTAGGGCTGATAGGGGACGATCGACGGGTGACGGTTTCCGTGGCGTCCCGGGTCGGTGCCGGTTGTCACGTGGGCGGAACCGACATTCAACAGACCGGCCAGGGCCGCCCCCATCAGGGAAACCTCAACGTGTTGACCGAGGCCCGTCTGGCGCCTCTCCTCAACAGCCGCCAGGATGGCGACGGCAGCGTAGAGGCCGGCCAGCTTGTCGACGACGGCGGCGCCCACCTTCATGGGCTCACCGTCGACCTCACCGGTAATGGACATGAGGCCGCTCATCGCCTGAACGAGGAAGTCGTATCCGGCGAGACCGGCACCCTTGCCGGTACTCCCGAATCCGGTGATCGAACAGGTGATGAGATCGGGCCTTCCTTCGACAAGGGAGTCCCTGTCCAGGCCGAACCGTTCCATGGTGCCGACACGGAAATTGTCAACAACGACGTCGGCATCGAGACACAGGAGGCGAGCCATCTCGAGGTCCTCGGGGTCTCGCAGGTCCAGGGCGATGCTCCGCTTGTTGCGGTTGAGGCCCAGGTAGTAGGTGCTCGTCGGATCACCGTCCACCTCCCACCACGGCGGCCCCCACGTGCGCGTGTCATCACCGACGCCTGGCTGTTCGACCTTGACCACGTCGGCTCCCAGGTCGCCCATGACCATCGTCGCAAGGGGCCCGGCCAGGATGCGGCTGAAGTCGGCGATCCGGAGGTGCCCGAGGGCACCGCGCTCTGCACGCTCGATTCCTGTTGGCATCAGATGACCCCCCACACCGGTAATGGTGTGATCAGGATGCCAGATCCGGGTTGTTCCAGACGATCAGCACGGCGTTGTCGCCAACGGCAGGGTCGTCCATGTAGTCAGGGATTGCCCCCCGGGTCTCGAAGCCGTTCTCGAGTTGGAAGCTGAGGGTCGGGTCGTAGAGCTCACCTGCCACGACCCGGTCCACGTACTCGTCAGCGGTCATCTCGTTGATGTGGTCGGCATACCCGGGGATTACCCCTCCGGCCACGATCCCGTTCTTTCCCAGTCGCCGCACCGTGTCCTTACGCAACTCGTACAGCTGCTGGCCAATTCCGAGCCGGCGATACCGCGGGTCCACTGCGATGGTGACCCCGTAGTACCAGTCGGCATCGTCGCTGTGGTTGCCGCACGAGTTCTCACCGCAGAGGTCGTCGAGCGAGTGGTGGGGCTCGTCGAAGTCGAAGTCGATGAGGATCCCGACCCCCATGGCAACCGGTTTGTCGCCGTCGAGCGCCACGAAACCACCTTCGGAAAACACTTCACACAGGATCTCGATGTCCTCGGCGGTGAGAAGGTCCACGGCTCCAGCGGTGGGAAATGCTGCCCGCTCGATTGCGGCCAACTCGCTCGCCCAACGCGCCTGGATCGGCGCATAGGTGATGTCACCCATTGGGGTCCTCATCCGCCGAACGGAACATGGACGTACTCGTTCTGGCTGGGGAGCCCCCAGACTGCCCAGAAATCGAGGGTCCGTGGTCGCATGACGGCGCCACCACTGGACTCGATGTGAAACGGCTCACTTGATACCTGGCAGATGGCGTCCGGGTCTCGCGTGAGTGCCATCAGGTCGTCGCTGGTGATGCCGGTGCGGTCCAGCAGTTCGGTTGCCCTCTCGAGACGACGACTCGAACTTGCCATGAGTCCCTCCGGCTTGGGTCCCTCGACAGCCGATGCATCCGGGTAAGTGGTGTGGTTGGTGTGGACAAGGGCATCGCCGTTCAGTGACTCGTAGGGCCTGGCTGTCGGCATGGCCTCGACGATGTGGCCGATGCCGCTGGAGTCCATTATCAGGAAACTGTGGCCTCCGGCCAGGTTCGCTTCGAGGAGAGCCTCCAACGCCTCGTCCGCGGTGGACCTGAGCAGCATGTCCCTGACCACCGAGGGCCACATCACGCCGTGGCACCCGTCGGCGGCCACCAGGTTGTTGATTCCCACGCACACGCCGGCCTCGTTCATTCCGATCTGGCCGAGGCAGCCCGTGGTGGTGAAGACGAGTGCCGCGGGCCCGTCGGTGGGCCTGGTCCTGAGGAGGACAACGTGCTCTGTCGCCGAGTCGTGCATGTCCCACGTCTGGGCAAGGAACCCCGCACCGTCGGCGCGACCGTCGGGCACGATCACGGCGGTGCAGTCGTCCTCGACTACCTCATCGGGATGGGCCCCACCGACGACGGACCGCACGGTGTCGACAAAATCGGTAAAGCCACCGACGACCACGGCCTCCTCGGGTGTGATGCCGGCCCCTTCAGCGAGCGCGCACATCTCCTCGAACAGAGGCGCCGAGTGTGCCTCGTGAGCCGGGATGCATGCGCCGGCGATGTCCAGGATGTCACCACGGCCAAGCTCCCCACCGGCCCAGAATCTGGTGCCGGCGAGCCTGACGCGGTCATCGGCGTAGGCGCGGATCTCCTCTGCGAAGGCCACCCCGTGGGCGTGACCCATCGAGGCGGGGCTGCCGGAGAGGTCCAGAATCCGCATTGCTGGTCGCTTCATTGAGATGAGTCTCGCAAACCGGGCCAGCGGTTGCAAGGGATATGGTCGTTGTACGGCATCTTGGCAACTGATTTCGTTGCACAGATACAGCTACACAACGGATTTGGTGGCAGACGTGCGTCAGGTGGACGCCCCCACAAGGTTGCCGAAGCGGTGAAGGGTCCGGCTCACTGCCTGCTCACGCAGGAACCACCTCAACTCAAGACGCCCGCTGGCCGTCACCGGTTCATCTATCAGGTCCACCTCGGCAGCTATCGCTGCCAGCCTGACCTCGTCACCGATTGCGCCTTCGGCCCCGACATACCTGATCCGGCCGAACCTGTGCCCGGCAAGCAAAGTAGCAAACGCCTCGTCGTCCACCTGGTCGACACGGCTCACCTCTGGACTGACACCACACTGCCGTGCCGCTGCAAGCACCCGGTCCACCTCGAACGAATCTGCGTCCCTGCCCACGCGCACGATCACGTCGGGGCGCGGCCGGTAACGCAGGACGTTTGCCTCGCAGAACAACCCGGTCGGATCACGCTCCACCCCGTAGTGGTTGTCCCACCACTCGGCATCGCTTTCCATGGCAGCAGCCAGCGCCGTAGCAGACCGGGTCGGCTCGACCGCCTGCCAGGTTCCGAGCTGCAACAGGTAGTCCGGACCGCCGGCCTTGGCACCGGGCCCGACCACGGATCGCTTCCAACCTCCGAAGGGCTGGCGCTGCACGATGGCACCGGTAATTGGCCGGTTCACGTAGGCGTTGCCGACCTCCACCCGCTCAAACCAGTGCCCAACCTCGTCGGGATCCAGCGAGTGGATGCCGCCCGTCAACCCGTAGTCGACCGCGTTCTGGATGGCTATGGCACCGTCCAGATCAGGCGCCGCCATCAGCCCGAGCACCGGGCCGAAGCACTCTGTCTGGTGGAACGACGAACCGGGCGACACACCGATCTTGATTCCCGGCGTCCAGGCTGACCCGGCATCGTCGAGGCAGCGTGGCTCCAACAGCCACCTCTCACCCGCGTCGAGGTTGGTGAGGGCATCGAACAACTTGCCGGTGGCGGGACCGATCAGAGGTCCGAAGGTGGTTGCCGGGTCAGACGTCGGACCAACCACGAGCGATGCCGCCGCGTCCACGACCTGGCGCAGGAACCGCTCGTCACCGTAGACCTCACCAACCAGGATGCCGAGGCTGGCTGCCGAACACTTCTGGCCCTGATGCCCGAAAGCCGACCTGACAAGATCGTTGGCTGCCAGATCCAGGTCGGCCTGCGGCGTGACGACCAGGGCGTTCTTTCCGCTGGTCTCAGCGAAGAGGGCCATGTCCGGCTTCCATGACCTGAACATCGTGGCGGTCTCGTGGGCGCCCGTGAGGATCACCCCGTCAACTGCAGTAACAAGGTGCCGTCCAACCTCGTCGTCTGGCGTACGGACGAACCTCAACAGGTCTGCAGGAACCCCCGCTGCCCAGCAGGCCTCCGCAATGATCTCCGCACATCGCGGGGTCTCCGGTGCCGGCTTGAAGATGACTGCGTTCCCGGCAGCGAGTGAGGCCAGAACACCGCCTGTCGGGATCGCCACGGGGAAATTCCACGGTGGGATCACGGCCATCACGCCCAGAGGCGTGAACACGGCTCCCTCCATGGCGTCCAGTTCGAGCGACCTGTCCGCGTACCAGCGTGCAAAGTCGACAGCCTCGTTGATCTCCAGGTCGGCCTCGCTCCACGTCTTGGCCGCCTCCCGGGTCATGGAGACGAACAGGTCGTCGCGGCGGGCGATCAGTTCATCGGCGACTCGGTGGAGGACCTTCCTCCGGTCGCCACACGGAAGGTCCGCCCAGACAGCCTGCGCCTCTCTCGCCTCGGCAAGGACGCGATCAACGTCGTCAGAAGAAGTCGTTACCGGAGTTCGGACGGGGATCATCGGGCGCCCTACGAGACCGTGCAGCCATGTCCGCGTCGCCACCAGTGCCGTGTCGGTATCTGGCTGGTTGACGAACCCGACGGGCTCAGATTCGACGACGCCCCCCGTACGCCTCGCAGCACTTTCAACCACCCAGCGGTCCCGGACCGACTCCCTGAAGCCGGATGCCTGCTCGTCGAACTCGGGTGTTCCGGGTCGCAGGCTGAACAGGTGCCTCAGGAAGTTATGGGGCGAGGCGTTCTCCTCCAGACGCCGAAACAGGTAGCTGATGGCTACGTCGAAGTCCTCTCGGGCGACGATCGGCGTGTAGAGCAGCATCCCACCGGTGTCGGCTCGCACCGTCCTCGCCTGTGCCGGCGCCATGCCCTGGAGCATCTCGAACTCGATCCGGTCCGAGACCCCACGGGCCTCGGCCAGCAGAAGTGCCCAGGCCACGTCGAACAGGTTGTGGCTTGCCAGGCCAACGCGGAGGGCACCGGTGTGCTCGGGCCTGAGCACCCAGTCGAGGCAGCGCTTGTAGTTGGCGTCCACCTCGGCCTTGCTCATGTAGGGGGCCTGCTCCCAGCCGTGCATGGCGGCATCGACCTGTTCCATCGCCAGGTTGGCGCCCTTCACAAGGCGCACCTTCGCCTGCCCGCCACCGGCCCCACGGCGGGCATCGGCCCATGCCGTCAACCTCTGGAGTGCCTCAAAGGCATCAGGCAGGTAGGCCTGCAGAACGATCCCCGCATCAAGGTGTCTCAGGGCCGGCTCGTCAAGCAGTTCGGTGAAGGCACGGATGGTCAACTCCAGGTCCCGGTACTCCTCCATGTCCAGGTTGACAAAGGTCGGGCCACCACCTGACGCCGGATCGGCCGCCCTCTCGTAGAGGCGACGCAGGCGGTCCTTTACCCGCTCGAGGGTGTGGTCGAAGGCCCAGAGGTTCACCTGGCTTGCGATCGAGGAGACCTTGACCGAAACGTAGGACACCTCCGGGTCGTCGATCAGGTCCAGGGTGCGCTGAAACCGACGCCCGGCCTCGGCTTCGCCCAGCACGGCCTCGCCCAGGAGGTTCACGTTCAGGTCATAGCCGTCATCTCTCCGGGAGGCCAGGTGTCCGTGCATTGCACCCGGTTCAGAATCAACCACAAGGTGACCGACGAGCCCGCGCATTCGCCGGCGCGCCAGTGGCATCACCAGAGCCGGCAGGAACGGGGCCAGGCGTGCGCCAACGGCCAGCAGCAACCGGTCAATAGGGCCCAGAAAGGCGGGGAGCCGGCCACCGCGCACCAGCCTTGAAAGCTGGCGTGCGGCGAGGCGGTTGTGGCGACTCCTTGCAACCCTGTCCACGAAACGCATCGTGAAGGCGACGCCATCCTCGTCCTCGACGAGGCCAAGCAGGCGGTCCGCCAGATGGCGCTCATCTCGGGTTTCGACGTCGGTCGCCACATCCAGCCACCGGCTGACCAGGCTGACCGCTTCCTCGGCGATCGAATCGGGAACGGGATCGGGTCGAGCCTCAACATCGATCATGGACACATGATCTAGGACCCGGGTCGGAGGGTCTTGTACGATCGGCGCCCTGATGGCACCCGGATCCGACAAACCGGCAGAGGTACAGCCCCTTCCCGGCTGCCTTCCCGAGGTGCTGGACCTGTTCGACTCCCTACCGAACGTGATGTTTTGCATGAAGGGAACCGACGACCGCTACGTGGCGGTAAACCAGGCCTTCGTGCGGCGCTCTGGGCGTCAGTCGAGACGCGACGTGATCGGTGCACGTGCCGTTGACCTCTTTCCGGAGGCCCTTGCTGAGCACTACGAGCAACAAGATGCCGAGGTCTTCGCCACCGGCGAGCCGCTCCGCAACGAGCTGGAGTTGATCCGACGACCCGACCACTCCACAGGCTGGTACCTCACGACCAAGTTGCCCGTCATCGAGAACGGTGTTGTCGTGGGCCTCGTCAGCGTGAGCCGCGACCTTGAAACACCGAGTGAAGAGGGAATCGCTATGGAGTCCCTCACCCGGGTCGTGGACCTCGTCCACGAAAGGTTGGCCGAACCCATCCGTGTGGCTGACATGGCCGGTGCGGGCGGCTGTTCAGAAGACCAGCTTGAGCGCCGCATGAAGAAGGTCTTCGGCATCACACCCAACCAGTACGTGCTGAGGGTGAGGGTCGACACGGCGGCAGCGCGCCTCACCGACTCGAACGACCCGATCGCCGTCGTGGCAGCAGAGTGCGGCTTCTACGACCAGGCCACCCTCACCCGACAGTTCGGGCGCCTCACCGGCGAGACCCCGGCACGATTCCGTGCATCACACAACGCCTGAGCGGGCGGTTGCCGGGCGAGACTGTCTGTGATGAACGACTTTCCCGAGAGCGACGGACCAATCCGCCTGAGCGACGAGGTTGCCGAGGCACTTAACGCGGGCACACCGGTCGTGGCACTGGAGTCCACGATCATCTCCCACGGCCTGCCACATCCACGCAATCTGGAGACCGCCCATGCCATCGAGGCCGCTGTCCGTGAGAACGGGGCCACCCCGGCGACGGTGGCTCTGCTAGATGGGGAGATTCGTGTCGGGCTCGAGGACTCGGACCTTTACCGCATCGCCACCTCAGACGACGTGTCAAAGGTCAGCCTTCGCGACATTGGATGGGTGCTGGCCTCTGGCGGAACGGGAGCCACGACCGTCGCCGCGACAATGTTCGCCGCCCACAGGGCAGGAATCAGGGTTTTCGCCACGGGCGGGATCGGTGGGGTGCACCGCGGAGACTCAGGTGACGTGTCAGCAGACCTGACTGCTCTGGGAACGCTCCCGGTTGCAGTGGTCTGCGCCGGAGCAAAAGCGATCCTGGACGTCCCCCGGACACTTGAACACCTCGAGACGCTCGGTGTGCCGGTGATCGGTCAGAAAACCGATGTGTTCCCCGAGTTCTGGACACGTGGAAAGGACCTGCCGGTGACCGTCCGCTCGAGGGACGCTGTCGAGACCGCTGCCATCCTGTCGGCCCACTGGTCTGCGGGCCTGACGACCGGTGCCGTGGTTGCCGTACCCGTTCCTCCTGAACACGAGGCCGACAGACGGGCGGTTGAAGAGGCAATCGGGCTGGGGCTGGAGGCGGTTGATGCCCGTGGCATCACCGGAGCCGGGATCACGCCGTTCCTCCTCGCCCACATCGCCGGGTCAACGACAGGGGCGAGCATCGACACGAACGTGGCCCTGGTGCTCAACAATGCTGCTGTGGCCGCCAAGATCGCCATCGAACTGAACACGACCTGACACCAGCGACGCAGGTTCATTCCGACAGCAGCGCAATATGTGGCTACCCTGTGCGCCTACTCATCCGCGGAGACGAACCCGAGGGGGGGGCAACAGGTGCCTGAGGTGGACGAGATCGGCGAGAACCCGCCGGGTCAGACCGCGCCCTCAGACACCGATGGTCAGGCCCCCGATCTGAAGTTCCACCATCAGGTTCATCCGTTCGGATGGGTCCTGGCGGGCTTTCTCTGCCTATCCATTGTCGGAACGCTCGTGGGAACCGAGCGCCTCATCGGGAACCTGCCATTGTGGGTCTGGCTTGTCCTCGTCGCCTTTGTCGTTATGAGTGCCAGGCCGGCCGCACTCCACAGATTCCGCCTTGGCATCGAGAAGATCACCTCAGTCACCGGCCTCATCGCACGCTGGCTGGGATGGGTCGTGTTCATCGTGTCGCTCTTCAACGTGGTAACCCGATACACGGGCCGCTACGTGGAAAGAGACATCATCATCGGCCAGGTGACGAGCCTGGCCTGGATGACGTTCGGATTCATGTTCCTGATCGGAATGAACTACGGAGTGCGCGAGGGGGTCAACCCCCGCATCGACTTCTGGTGGGCCGAATTCTCGCACCGGCGCAAGGCGTGGCTGGACTTCGTCATGCACACCTTCTTCTTCCTGCCGTTCATCATCGCCGGCTCCCGGATCCTGTTCGGCTACAGCCGGATCGCCCTCGGCATGAAGCGTTCAGGAGACTGGCCCGAGGGCTGGAAGGTCTGGCGCACCTGGGAGCAGTCGCCCGACGCCGACCAGTTGCCGGTAGGGCCCATCAAGTTCATGCTCCTCGTTGGACTGATTCTCTTTGGAATCCAGATCCTCGCCGAGATCATCAAGACCGGCTTCGTAATCATGGGTCGTGAGGACCTTGCCGACATCCACGACCCCGATGCCCCGTTGAGGATCGAGTAGTGGGCACAACGATGGTTCTCGGCATTCTGGGCATGGAGTTCACCGTATTCCTTGCCATGTCCATGTTCGCCGTCTTCATGGTGCTCATCCTCACCGGCTACAACGTGGCGTTCTCGTTCGCCTCGACGGGCCTGGCGTTCGCCTTCCTCGGTGACATTCTCGGAGAGTTCGACCCGCTCACGATGAACGTTCTCCCGGGCCGCTGGTACGGGGCCCTCTCGGACCAGACCCTTCTGGCCGTTCCCCTGTTCGTCCTGATGGGGGCCATCCTCGAAAGGTCGGGCCTCGCAGAGCGCCTGCTCACAGCCATCGGCATGCTCATGGGGTCACTAAGGGGCGGGGTGGCAGCAGCGGTGGTTCTCGTCGGAACCCTGATGGCCGCTGCCACAGGAGTTGTGGCAGCCACCGTCATCGTCATGGGGATCCTGTCCCTGCCAGCCATGATCAAGTTGGGCTACGACCACAAGCTGGCCACCGGCGTGATCATCGCCTCCGGAACGCTGGCCCAGCTGGTGCCACCGAGCCTGGTGCTGATCCTGCTGGCCCAGCAGCTTGGCGTAGGCATCCTGGGCCTGTTCGCCGGTGCCCTCATCCCGGGCCTGCTGCTGGCCGCCATGTACGCGGCGTATGCGCTGGGAATCTCCTACCTCAAACCGCATATGGGTCCCGCCATGCCCAAGGAGCAACGCACCCTGGACGGAAGGCTGAGCCGTAGGAGCGCCGTTATCATCGCCGCCCTGCTGGCCCTGCTGCTCGGCATGGTGTCGCTGCTTCTCAGCCCCGGTTCGGCGCTGGTCGCGCTGGTAGGCACCTTCGTCGTGATCCTGGCGATCCTGCTCACCGGCGGAATGCTCACCACCGAGATAGTGGTCTCGGTGGTGCCGATCCTGGTACTCATCATCGGTGTCCTGGTGTCCATCTTCCAGGGAGTGGCAACCCCGTCCGAGTCAGGCGCGGTGGGCGTGTTCGGTGCGCTGCTGCTCACCGTCCTGAACTGGTACTTCGACCGCCTGTTACACCGCGACGGCGCGGAACACATCACCCCCAGGTGGCGGCTGACACCCAGCGCCATCTACGCAGCCGGTACCTCAACGGCGAACATCGTGGTCCTCGTCATGACCCTGCTGTTCTCATCCACCTTCTTCAGCCTCATGTTCTTCCAGTTGGGTGGATCGGACCAGACCTCGGACTGGCTGACAGCGGTGGGCGGAGGCAAGTTCGGTTTCGTGGCGGTGGCAATGGTCGCGGTGTTCCTGCTGGGCATCAACCTGGAGTTCATCGAGATCACGTTCATCGTGGTCCCGATCTTCGTGCCCGCCATGCAGGAGCTGGGCTTCACGGCTGTGGAGAAGATCTGGTTCGCCGTGATGATGGCGGTGAACCTGAACATGGCCTTCATCTCCCCACCTGTGGGGTTCTCCCTCTTTTACCTGCAGAGCGTTGCGCCCCCAGAGGTGAAGACCGCCGAAATCCACAAGGGCGCGTTCCCGTTCATGGGGATCCAGATCATCTTTCTGGGCATTCTGGGAGCCTTCCCCGGCATTACCGAGTTCTCTTTCCGCTTCTTCAGCGGGGCCTGAGACCACCGGGTCGGGCCACGCAGCCACGCAGCCACGCAGCCACGCACGGTTGCACCCAGCCACTATCCGTGAGAGCATCCCAATCGGTGAGGAGTCGTGCCATCGCCCAGCGGTGATCGGCGATATCCAACAGCATCAAACAAGAGGAGCACCAATGAGTGACGTAGAGACCACCGAATCCGATCTGGATCGGAGGAAGTTCCTGGCAAAGGCCGGCGTCGGTGTGGCCGGTTTTGCCGCTGCAGGAACGCTGCTGGCCGCATGCAGTAGCGAAGAAGAAGCCGCTCCGGCCACTACAGCCGCTCCGGCCACTACAGCTGCACCCACCACGGTGGCGCTGGCTGCCGACGGACCCGAGTTGGAGTGGGAGCTGGGGACCAGTTGGCCCACAGCGCTGATCACCCTGTTCGGCTCAGCCCAGAATTTCGCTACACAGGTTGGCAGGTTGACCGGTGGCAGGTTCAAGATCAACGCCAGGCCGGCAGGTGAGATCGTCGGCGGCCTCGAGGTCCTCCAGACGGTCCGCGACCGCGGCATGGAGATGGGACACACCGCCTCCTACTACTACGTCGGCATCTCGCCGGTGCAGCAGTTCGGCACGGCAGTGCCCTTCGGCCTTACCCAACGCCAGCACAACGCATGGCTCTATCAGGGTGGCGGCCTTCAACTTCTCCAGAAGTTCTACGCCGAAGAGCACAACATGATCTTCTTCCCATGTGGTGGCACCGGCTGCCAGATGGGTGGCTGGTTCACCAAGGAGCTCAAGACCCCAGCAGACCTGCAGGGCCTCAAGATGCGTATTCCCGGCCTGGCCGGAAAGGTGCTCGCCGCCCTCGGTGGCGAGCAGATCTCGCTGCCCGGCGGAGAGATCCTGCCGGCCATCGAGACCGGCGCCATTGACGCCGCTGAGTTCGTCGGCCCGACCGACGACCTCATCTTGGGCCTTGACCAGTTCCAGGGCGAGTTGTTCTACTACCACCCCGGGTGGTGGGAGCCGGGCACCGCGGTTGAGATCCAGATCTCGCTGGATGCATGGAACGAACTGCCACCGCAGTACCAGGCAGCCATTGAGAACGCAGCGGCCTGGTCGAACCTCAACACCCTCGGCATGTACGACGTCCTGAACCAGCGCGACCTCCAGAAGGTCAAGCAGTTCGCCAAGATCAGGGAATTCTCACCTGAGTTGATGGCGGCGTTCAAGGGCGAGACAGAGGTGGTCCTCAACGAGACCGCCGCTGGCGACGCCGCCTTTGCCGAGATCCTCAAGCCGTGGCGTGTGTTCCGCGATGGCGTTGCCGAGTGGCACGGCCTCGCAGAGCGCTCGTACCTGAATCAGCAGACACAGATCTAGGGGGAACCAACGCATAGCGACCCGGTCACCGATTCGTCGGTGACCGGGTCGCTGCGCGTTCAGGGTCGTGCGATCTGTTCCATCGCCTGCTCGTGGCGACGGGGCACGCTGTAGTGCCTCTCCCCGACATCCCACTCACCTGTGATGAGGTTGCCACCTGTCCTGATGATCGAGGCATTGTCAGGGAGCCGTTCAACGATCGACGTGGCGACCTGTCGGACCCGCCCGCCCCGACAGAGCAACAGGCCCCTCGTTGTTCTGGCCAGAACCCGATAATTGGTGGTGGCCGTAGCGGCCACGATCGCAGCGGCCGCACCGATTCCCATACGGGTGCTCCAGTATTCGACACCGACGACGGTCGCCAAGAACACCACGGCAACCGACACCACCACCGTGTAGGGCATCATCAGACGGTGACGAGTCCACATGAGGGCAACCGCAACCGGTTGCTCATCGGCCTGAAGAAGGCGCCCCACCGACCGAAGCAGAAAGCTGTGCCGCATGGCCGCCAGCGTACGTGGGCCATCTCGTCAGCGGGCCACGTAGCGGTGCTCACCCTTGTGATGCTGCTGGCCGCCTCATGCGCAGGCTCCCCCACACCAGAGCAGCGATCCGTCACGATCTCGACAGCAGGCTGCGGCTACGCCACGGCGGTCAACTCCTCTGGCGTGGTGGTCGACACCGGTCTGGTGCTGACGGCGGCGCACTCGGTTCGGGGATCATCAACTATCGCCGTGACCACCACAGACGGTGGGACCTACCCTGCAACCGTGGTCGGGCTGGACATGCGCACGGATCTGGCTCTGCTTTCCGTACCCGAACTTTCAGAACCGGCCGTGGAGGTGGGTACTGCCACAGCGGGAGACGTCGGTGAAATCGTGGGGGCATCATCGTCCGGGACGATCCCGTATCTGGTGCGCCAGGCGGTTCAAATAACAATCGACCGGATCGGCGGCCAAGGCGGCCACGAGCGCTCCGGTCATGAACTCGAGGCGGACACTCGAACGGGTGACAGCGGCGCTGGCGCATTCGATGACGACGACCGCCTCATCGGCATCGTCTTTGCCACCTCCGATGACGATTCGAACACAACGTGGATTACGGCTGGCAGCGAGGTCTCCGAGTTCCTGGCCGCCGACAGGAGCGGCCCCTGGGTCTGTGACCCCGAGAAGTCCAGGGTTGAGCCGACAGGCTGAGCCTGGGCGACGCCGCCATCAACAGCAACTAGGTTCGCCATCTACGACCGAGGAGGACAAATGGACCTGGGAATTGCTGGACGTACTGCGCTGGTCACCGGAGCATCCGGTGGGTTGGGGTTGGCCACAGCTCAGGCTCTGGCGGGCGCCGGGGTACGTGTAGCCATAGTGGCCCGCTCCGTGGAGCGGCTGGCAGCCGCGTCCGAGACCATTGAGGGCGATCCGGTCAGCATCCCGGCCGATCTCAGCAGGCCAGATGAGATCGACGAGATGATCTCAGCCGCGCAGGACGCCCTCGGAGACATCGACATCCTGGTGGCCAACGCCGGCGGACCTCCCCCTGGAAACTTCGCCTCCACGGACCTCGAGGCCTACCCAGAGGCCCTTCAGCTGAACCTTCTCTCGACCGTAGCCATGTGCAAGGCCCTGGTCCCGCCGATGCAGGAGCGCGGATGGGGACGGGTGGTTGCGATCACATCGATCTCGGTCCGTCAGCCCATAGACCAACTCATCCTCTCAAATACGGCACGGGCAGGCCTGACAGCATTCCTCAAGACGACGGCCACCGAGGTGGCCCCCGACGGGGTGACCGTCAACACCGTCCAGCCCGGCCTGCATGCCACCGACAGGCTCACCCAGCTCTACGACGACCTCGACACCGTGGCCTCACGGCTCCCGACCGGGGTGCTCGGCGACCCCGGGGACTTCGGAAGGGTCGTGGCGTTCGTCTGTTCAGAGTCGGCACGCTCGATCACCGGTGCCTCAATACCGGTCGACGGAGGCACCGCCAAGGGCCTTCAGTAGGTAGTAGCAGGGAGGCGGCTCAGCCGAAGAGGTCCGGCTGACTTTCAAGAAACTGTGCCTTGGCGGCCGCCGAAGCTGGTGACGAGGCGATCTCGGTGGCGAGGGCGAGGGTTTCCTCGATCAGGTCGTCGGCATCGACCACCCTGCTTACCAGACCGACCCTGAGCGCCTCTTCGACCCCCAATACCCGGCCGGTCAGGCAGATCTCGCGCGCCACCGGCTCCAGTACAACCGTGCGCACCAGGTCGTGTGCGGCTGGAATCCCGGCCTTCACCTGTGGCTGTCCGAAGGTTGCCTCCGTGCCGGCTATGCGCATGTCACACATCAGGGCCAGATCCATTCCGCCCGCGACGGCCGGCCCGTGGATCGCCGCGATAATCGGCTTGGGAAAGGTGTGGACAGCATGGTGGTACACACGCGCCTCGGCAAAGAGCTCTTCGAGCGATTCGGCGGCACGAATCTCGTCCAGGTCGAAACCGGCACAGAAGGTGGAACCGTTACCGGCCAACACGACCACCCGACACGAATCATCGGTAGCGAGCCGGCCGAGCGTGTCTGCCAGAAGTCCACGCAACTCGGCATTGAGCGCGTTGCGACGATCGGGCCGGTCAAGGGTGAGCAGCAGAACGCCGTCGCCCTGAGCCTCGATCCGCAGCGGTCCTTCGGTCATCAGGGTCCTCCAGGTTTCAGTGCCGTGGTATCAGGCCGAGGCCAACGATGCTGTTGAACGCCTCGAGCAGGGTCTCGAGTTCTGCCGGATCCTCGCTCACCAGGCCGGTCCGTACCAGCGCCCAGCCCGACTCCTGGAGCACGGAGGCCGCCGCGTCCACGTCGATGTCATCCCTGACAGACCCCTCGGCCTTACCGCGGGTGAGGACCCCGCGTAGCAGGGACCGGATCCGGTCACGCTGAAGGTCAGAGGCCAGCTGCGCCACCTCGCCTGCAACCAGGTCCGTATCGCCGAACAGAGATGAGCGGAGCAGTTCGTCATGGCTGTAGTGGTCGATGGTCGCCTCTACAAGTGCCCGGAGCAGATCGGGTGAGGCACCCTCTGTCGACAGCGCAGTCTCGGCAGCAGCCAGGAACCGCTCAAGTGATCGCTCCACGACCGCCAGATAGATGTCCTGTTTGGACTTGAAGTGGAGGTAGACGCTGCCCTTGGCGGTGCCGGCCTCGATGGCAACGTCCTCGACGGTCGTGCGCTTGTAACCGAACCGCCTGAACCTGGCCTCGGCAACGTCCAGGAGCCGTTCGGCTGGATCAAGGGTGGCTGTCTCCACGGCTGTCATGGACCCGACATTACACAAGTTGACACCTAATGACCAGAATACTATTCTGGTCATTAGTCAGTTAAGCCTGTTTCCGAACCGGGAGCACCCGTGTCCCAGAGCACTGCCACCTACCCCCGCCAACCCTCCTCCTTCCTCTCCGAGGATCACGAGACCTTCCGCCAGACGGTCGCCTCGTTCGTTGAACGCGAGATCCGCCCCAACGTGGACGCCTGGGAACGTGACGGCCAGTGCGACAGGGAGCTCTACCGGAAAGCCGGCGCCGCCGGCCTGTTGGGACTTCGCTATGACGAGGCCTACGGAGGCGCCAACCTTGACTTCATGGCCACATGCGTGCTGGCCGAAGAGCTCGCCAAGGGCGACTCAATCGGCACCGCCGTTGCGCTCATGGCCCAGTCCGAGTTCGCCCTGGCGATCCTGGCCGACGAGGCAACCGATGCCCAGAAGGAAGCCTTTATGGCCCCAGCCATCGCCGGAGAACTGATCGGAGCCATCGGCGTGTCAGAACCGGGCGCCGGTTCCGACGTGGCCGCCATCACAACCCGAGCGCGCCGCGACGGTGGCGACTACGTCATCTCGGGCCAGAAGACGTTCATCTCCAACGGCACGAGAGCCGACTTCATCACCCTTGCGGTCCGCACCGGCGAGGCCGGCCCCAAGGGCATATCGCTGGTCATCTTCCCCACCGACACCCCCGGCTTCGAGGTAGGTCGACGCCTCGACAAGCTGGGCGCCAGGGCATCAGACACCGGCGAGCTGTTCTTTGACGAGTGCCGCATACCGGCCACCAACCTCGTGGGCGAAGAGGGCCACGGGCTGCGCTACATCCTCTCCCACTTCGGCGGTGAGCGACTCGTGATCGCCGCCTTTGCAGTCGGGATCATGGAGCGCCTCATCGAGTTGGGCCTCGACTACGCCAACGAACGAGAGGCCTTCGGCGGCCCGATCATGGGCTTCCAGACGTGGCGCCACCGCTTCGCCGAGATGGCCACCCGGCTCGAGGCCACCAGATTGCTGGCCCACCAGGCAGCCCGCCTCCTCAGCGACAAGGACCCGGCCGGCGACATCGCCGTCTCGATGGCCAAGCTGCACGCCGCAGACGCAGTGCAGTCGGTTGCAGCCGAGATCCTGCAACTCCACGGAGGCTTTGGCCAGATGGAGGAGTCACCAATACCCCGCTACTACCGCGACGTAGCCGGATTCTCCATTGGAGCCGGCACCTCCGAGATCATGCGCGAGCTGATAGCGCGCGCCCTCGTCTAACCCCCTGAAAGGACCTGACAGATGACCGAAACCGAACAGAGCCCACGAGTTGGCGCAATAGACGCCTGGATGACCATTCCCCCTCCTGGTTCAGCCGACCGGTGGCCCTCATCGTTTTGGCACATCTTCCGCAAGTACGGGGTTGAGGACCGCTTCCAGAGAGGCTTCACCGTCGACGAGGTCCTGGCCGAGATGGACGACGCCGGAGTCGACATCGGCGTTGCCTCCTCGTTCAAGTTCCTCGACTCGTGGGTCGTGAGCAACGACGAGAACGCCGCCTACGTGCGCGAGGCACCCGATCGCTTCATCGGGGCATTCACCGTCGACATCAGGGACCCAATGCCCGGCATGCGCGAGTTCCGACGCTGCGTGGAGGAGCTGGACTACAAGGCCTTCCGCCTCGAGCCCTTCCAGTGTGGTGACGGTAGGACCACCGCCCCACCACCCACCGACCGCATCTACTGGCCCTTCTACGTGGCCTGCTGTGAGTACGACATCCCGCTGTGCATCCAGGTCGGACACACCGGACCACTGCTGCCCTCCGAATGCGGCAGGCCCATCTACCTCGACGAGGTGGCCCTCACCTTCCCCGAGTTGAAGATCCTCGGCACCCACGTGGGCGACCCCTGGCAGGACGAGATGCTGATCCTGGCCTGGAAGCACCCAAACGTGTACGTCGAAGCGTCGGCACGGCCGGCCAGGCACTGGACCGAGAGCGTCAAGAAGTTCTCCGGCGGCTACGGCCAGGACAAGATGATCTGGGCCACCGACTACCCGCTGCTGCCATTCAAGCGCACCGTCGACGACGTCTACGACTGCGGCTTCTCCCCGGAGGCGACACGCAAGATCCTGCGGGACAACGCTGCGAAGGTCTTCAAGATCGATGCCTGACCTGCTCTCCCATGAGCGAGACGACCGGGGTGTCCACACCATCAGGTTCCGCCGCCCCGAGGTTCGCAACGCGCTCAACCCGCAGGCCTTCACCGACCTGATCGAGGCCTGTGCCGCCGTTTCGGCCGACCCCGACGCCAGGGTCATGGTTCTCACAGGTGAGGGTGTTGCCTTCTCGGCAGGTGGAGACTTCGAGGCCCTCCAGGACCTGCTGGACGGTGACCGTGCAAACGCCGTGGCAGAACTGCGCCACGCCAACGAGGGCATCAAGGCAATAGCAGGACTAGCCGTGCCCACGGTCGCCGCAGTCAACGGTGACGCCTTCGGAGGCGGTGCGGCAGTCGCCCTGTCAACCGACTTCCGGATCATGAGTGACGAAGCCCGTCTGGGGTTCGTGTTCTCTCGCCTCGGGCTATCGGGAGCCGACACCGGCGCCACCTGGTGGCTGAACCGCCTGGTCGGTCCCGTCCGGGCAATGGAGATTGTCACCCTCGGTGCCGTCTACTCGGCCGACGAGGCGCTGGAGGCAGGGCTGGTCACCGAGGTGGCACCGGCCGCAACCTTCGACAAGGCCGTGGCCGACCTCGCCGACCGACTGGCCTCCCTCGCACCGCTGGCCACGCGCGGAAACAAGGTGGCACTCAACGGGATCGAGCAACGCTCGCTGGCAGAGCACCTGGATCTGGAGGCCGAGATTCAGGCCGATGCCATCTGCTCAGAGGACTTCAGCGAGGGCCTCGAGGCCACAAGATCCAAACGAACACCGTCGTTCAGGGGGAACTGATGGACGTCTACCTGTCACCAGAACAGCTGGCCATGCGAGCCGAGGTGCGTGCCTTCCTCGATGAGGAGTACCCGCTGGAGCGAATCACCCAGATGGAACGCGACGAGGAGTACCCCGATGAGTTCTACCGGTCGTGTGCCGAGCGCGGCTGGACCGGTATTCCCGTACCCGCCGAGCACGGTGGATCAGATGGCTCGGTCGTGGACCTCTGCGTCCTGGTTGAGGAGGTCGGAAAGACCTCGATCTCGCTGGCAACCCTCTACATAACCGGGACCATCTTCGGGTCACATGCTCTGCACATCTGTGGCTCCTCAGAACAGGCCCAGAAGTACCTTCCCGCGATCGTGACCGGCGACAAGCGCTTCGCCCTGTCCATGTCTGAACCCGGAGCGGGCTCTGACTTTGCCGGGATGGAGACGACAGCTGAAAAGGTCGACGGTGGCTGGCGGCTAAACGGCGTCAAGGGACCGATCTCAGGTGCCGAGCGTGCCGAGACCATCATCACCGCTGCCCGAACCAACACCTTTCCGGACCAGCCCCGCCAGAAGGGAATAACCCTCTTCCTTGTCGAGAACCAGGTCGACAACCCGACGCCGGGCCTCTCCTTCACCCGTCGCCAGCACCTGGCAATGAAGGCCCTGATGGTCAACGACGTCACCTACGACAACGTGTTCGTGCCTGACGACGCCGTGCTCGGCGAGGTGGACGGCGGCTGGCTGAACCTATCCAAGCTGATGGACCCTGAACGCCTCGCAAACGCGGCCCAGTCGATCGGTGTCGCCCAGGCGGCTCTCGACGACGCCGTGGAGTACGCCAACAACCGTGAACAGTACGGGGGGCCGATCGCCCGGTTCCAGGCGGTCACCCACCCACTTGCCGAGTCGCAGGCCGAGGTGGCGGCCGCCCGCCTGCTCGTCTACGCAGCCGCCCACAAGCGTGACGTGGAGGGCCCCTGCCCGATGGAGGCCTCCATGGCCAAGATGCTCGCCAACAACGTGTCCGGCAGGGCAACTACCGCAGCCATGCAGGTGGCCGGGGCACGCGGCTGGGAAGCCGAGTCGCACTTCCTGCGACGCAACCTCGAGGTCCGCGGCTGCGAACTGGGGGGCGGAACGAGCCAGATCCAGCGCAACATCATCGCCCACCACATGGGCCTTCGGACCCGGGGCTGACCATGAAGGCACTGGTTCTGGGGGAACCCGGCGAGATCTCCCTCATCGAGGTTCCAGAGCCCGTTCCCGCTGACGGTGAGGTACTGATCGCCGTGGATGCTGCCGGTGTCTGTGGCACCGACCGCCACATCGTCGCCGGCGACCTTGGCGTTCCGCCCGGAACCGTTCCCGGACACGAGATCGCGGGCACGATCCTTGAAACCACACATGGCGTCGAGGGCTGGAACCCCGGCGACCGGGTGGCCGCCTTCGGACAGGTCACCTGTGGAACCTGTGCCGCGTGCACCTCAGGCAGATCCAACCGCTGCCGCCGACCCCAGATCCTCGGCATGGCAAGACAGGGCGGTTTTGCCGAACGGATCGCCCTGCCGACCACAAGCCTCGTAGCGCTCCCCGACGAGGTGCCAGACGGGATCGGCGCCATTGCCTCGGACGCCATAGCCACCCCGTTCCACGCGCTGACCACAGTCGGGAGGCTGCAACCGGGCGAGACCGTTGTTGTCATCGGCGCAGGTGGCCTCGGTGTGCACGCCGTTCAGCTGGCCCGCCTCTGTGGTGCCGCCAGAGTGGTTGCCGTCGACCCTTCAGAGGCCGCACGCGATGCCGCCACGGCCGCTGGTGCCGACGAGACCTTCGACCCAGGGTCGACGGACGAGCCGGCGAGGGACCTCCGCAGGCTGGCCCGTGGCGCCACGCTTGTCCTGGAGTGCGTGGGAAGCTCGGAGACGGTTGAGCTCGGCCTCGCGTCCCTTGCCCCGGGCGGCCGCCTGGTGGTCGTCGGCGTCGGGCACACACAGCCGCGGTTGCCTCCGCTCGGCATGTTCATCGGTGCCGAGCTGAGCGTCCACGGCTCGTTCGGATCCACGCCCTCTGAGATTGCGACGGTTCTGAGGCTCATTTCCAGTGGCCGCCTGGATGTGTCCAGATCTGTCAGCCGCGAGGTGGCGCTGGCCGATGCGGCCGCGATCTTCTCAGAACCATTCGGACCAGCCAGGACGGTAGTCGTCCCCGAGGAGCACACAGCATGAGCGACCAGGTACTTGTAGAAATCGCCGACAGGGTCGGCACCGTGACCCTGAACCGGCCCGAGCGCCTGAACACGCTCGACCACGACACGCTGGACCTTCTGATCGATGCGCTGGCCCGGGTGGCCGGATCCGACGACGTGAGGGTCGTCGTGCTGGCCGGGACCGGCAGGGTCTTTTGTGCCGGCGCCGACCAGGCCGAGATGGTCGAGCGAAAGCCACAGGAGTGGGAGCCGATCGTGCGCCGTTACCTGGACCCGGTTCGCGCCATCGTCAGCATGGACAAGCCGGTGATAGCCGCCCTCCACGGAGACACCGTCGGTGGCGGCCTTGGCCTGGCGTTGGCATCCGACTTCCGGATTGCCGCCGAGGGGATCCGCCTGGGAGCACCCTTCACTCCCATCGGTCTGGCCGGCTGTGACATGTCAGCTGGCTGGTTCCTGCCTCGACTGGTTGGCCTGGGGGCGGCGACCGAAATGATGTTCACCGGCCGGCTGGTGAAGGCCGACGAGGCACTCGACATGGGGCTCGTACACCGGGTCGTGGCAGCCGATGAGTTCACCGACCACGTGGCCGAGTTTGCAGCCAGGTTGGCTGCAGGCCCGCCGATCGCCCACGCATGGACGAAACGCGCAATCCACCGCTCCCTTGGTGTCGACATGGACGCTGAGTTCGAGTTCGAGATCTTCGCCCAGGTGCAGTGCATCCAGACCGAGGACCACCACGAAGGTGTCAAGGCCTTTCAGGAGAAGCGGCGACCGGAGTTCCGCGGTGTCTGAGCTCGCAGCCGTCAGGGAGTCCTTCCGGGCCGAGGTGGCCAGGTTCACGGCTGCCGAGATCACCCCCAACGCCACCACATGGGACCAGGCCGACCCTGAGGGCTCCTACCCGATGCACCTGTTTGCGCAGTTGGGCGAGTTGGGCTGGCTGGGCGTCGGGTTCGACGAGTCGTTGGGAGGCTCCGGTGGCGGACCGGTCGACCGGTGCATCCTCTTTGAGGAACTGGCATACGGCTCGGCCGGGGCCGCTCTCGGCCTCTACGTCCACACGGCCCTGGCCGCCGGTGCTCTCGCCGAGATCGCCGACAGGGAGCTTGCTGAACGCTTCGTGCCCGGCCTGCTGGCGGGAACCACGACGGGCGCCTGGGCCTACGCCGAGCCGGACTCCGGAGCCGACGTAACCCAGGTGCGGCTCGCAGCGCGCAGAGACGGCGACAACTTTGTCCTGAACGGCTCGAAGATGTACATCACCAACGCCACCTTCGCCGATGTGATCCTCGTCGTGGCACGCACCTCGGGCGAACCGGGAAAGCTCGCCGGCCTCTCGGTCCTGGCCGTCGACGGCAACTCCGCAGGCCTCACCCGGAGCTCGATGCACAAGCTGGGCATGCGCCCGTCAGAGCTCGCGGAGCTCCACTTCGAAGACTGCGTGGTTCCCGCCGATCGCCTGGTCGGAGAGCTCGACAAGGGGTTCCGACAGTGCCTTGCGGTGCTCTCCCAGGGTCGGGTGTTTGCCGGCGCCCTGGCGCTGGGGCTGGGTCGGGCAGCACTAGATGCGGCCGTCACCCATGTGGACACCCGGGAGCAATTCGGCGGCCCGCTGGCCGCCAAGCAGGTCGTGCGTGCCACGATTGCCGACATGACAACCCGCCTGCGGACCGTGCGTCACCTCGTCTACTCGGCGGCCGAGAAGTTGGAGGCCGGAGACGACTACGACACCGATGCGTCAATCGCCAAGCTGGTCGCCTCCGAGACCGCCACCTGGGTCAGCGAGCGCTGCCTGCACCTGCACGGCGCCCAGGGGTTCATGCTGGAGAGCCCCGCCCAGCGCTTCTACCGGGACTGCAAGATCAACGAGTGGGGCGAAGGCGCCAACGAACTCCAACGGGAGATGATCTTCGAGGCTGTCTCACGGGGGTACAGGCCATGACCCCGACAGAGACCGTGAACGCGTTCATCGCCGCCATCGAGCGCAAGGACGTTGAGGCTGCAGTTGCCCTTGTGAGCGATGACGTGTCCTACGAGAACATGCCGATGCAGCCGATAGTCGGGCCTGCGGCCATGGCAGCGACCCTTGAGATATTCCTGGCACCGGCATCCGAGGTGGAATGGCCCGTCCTGCGCCAGTTCGAGGTGGGCAACGTGGTTGTCAACGAACGCCTGGACCGCTTCAAGATCGGCGATGGCTGGCTGGAGTTGCCGATCGCAGGCGTGTTCGAGGTGGTCGACGGCAAGATCAGCCTCTGGCGCGACTACTTCGACATGGCCACCTACTCCAGCCAGATGGCCGAACTGACGGGAGCCTGATGGACTCTCCAGGCACCCCCGTCTCCCACGACTCCTCTCCCCTGGCCGAGTTCCTCAAGGTCGGCCAGGACGGCAACGGCACGTGCAGGATCTCGATCGACCCGGTCCACCTGAGCCCCAACGGCACCATGCACGGCGGTGCCCTGTTCACCATGTTCGACACCGCCATGGGCACCGCTGCGGCCGGCTATCTGGCAGAGGGCCAGATGTGCGTGACCATGGAGATCCAGATCCGTTACCTGAAGCCGATCTTCGAGGGCGATGTCGAGGTTCGCGGCAGCGTGCTGCACCCCGGGAAGCGGATCATCCAGACCGAGGCACGCGCCACCAACGGCGACAGGACCGTGGCCTCAGCCACCGGATCGTTCGTGGTTCTCGACAGGGAGAGGCCAACACCAGCCTAGGTTCCACAGCTTGACCGACCACTAACGTGGGCGGTGCCCACAAGAGACGGGTGATCGCCTAGAGGAGAGTCCCGTGAGCAAAGACTGTTCCGACACAAGCCAGGCAACCGGGTTCCACCATGTCGCCTACGCCTGCCGTGACATCCACGAGAACCACCGCTTCTACGAGGACCTGATCGGGCTGGAACTTGTCAAGACCGAGGTCACCCCCTATGGCGACGGCTTCTTCCGCCACACCTTCTACGACACCGGCGATGGCTCCTGTCTTGCGTTCTTTGACCTTCACGGTGTGGGCGAGGAGGACAAGGACCGGACCGACATCTCGACCGGCCTCGGCATGCCTCTCTGGGTGAACCACATCGCCCTCAGGCGCAACGAGGACCAGACTGCGGTGATCACCGAGCGACTACAGGAGGCTGGTCACGGCACCTACACCCTTGAGCACGGCTGGTGTCGCTCGACCTACGTGACCGACCCCAACGGGATCTCCCTTGAGTTCTGCGTGGACACCCCCGGCTTTGAACCTGACCGCCAGCGGGCCCTCGAGTTGCTCGATGCCATCCCGGAGAGCACGGTCAAGGTCATCTAAGACAGACCTGGAAACATGCCCACCGTAGAGCGCCGCTTCGTCTCCCTGGACTCCCCAACGGGTGGCCAGAACGGTGCGGGCTTCATGCCCACCCAGGGCCTCTACCACCACGTCTCGGGAACCTCACCCAAGACTGCGTTCATCGCCTCGCACTACAACGTGGACTTCTCCGAGCACTACCTGGCAACCCGCCTGGCTGCACTCGGCTACGGCTTCCTTGGCTGGAACACGCGCTTCCGGGGTGTTGAACAGTTCTTCACCCTCGACAACGCCCTCGTCGACATCGGCGTGGGCGTCAGGTGGCTGCGCGAGGAAGCCGGAGTCGAGACCGTTGTCCTCATGGCCAACTGCGGCGGCGGTTCGCTCATGGGTGCCTACCAGGCGCAGGCTGCTGCGGGGGTACTGAAACCCCTGCTGGAACGTCCGGTTCCCGAGGCCGCCCTTGAGCTGTCACCGGCCGACCTGTATGTGTCGCTGAACGCCCACCCGGGCCGACCCGAGGTTCTCACCAACTGGTTCGACCCGTCGCTCACAGACGAGAACGACCCGAGTTCGGTTGACCCGAGCCTGGACATGTACGACCCGGCCAACGGCCCTCCCTACCCAGCGGAGTTCGTGGAGAGGTACCGCTCTGCCCAGGTCGCAAGGAACAACCGCATCACTGACTGGGCGCTTGCCGAACTGGAGCGACTGCAGGGGCTCGACATCTACGACCGGCTGTTCTCAATGTCACGCACCTGGGCGGACCTGCGCTTCCTCGACGGCAGCATCGACCCTTCAGAGCGCCTGGTCGGCACCTGCTACGCGGGTGACCCCAGGTTCGCCAACTACAGCCCCTTTGGCATCGGCTCCTCGAACACGATCCGGACATGGCTGTCAATGTGGAGCCTCGAGTACTCCCAGTGCCGCGGGGCCCCGAACCTGGCACATGTGACCGTTCCCTCGCTGGTGATCCAGAGCCTGGCTGACACGGGCGTGTTCACATCAGATGCCCAGATGATCTTTGATGGGTTGGCCGCCGCCGACAAGCAGTTGGAGTGGGTAACAGGCGACCACTACCTCCAGGACCCCACCGATGCCAGAGACCACGTGGCAGGACTGGTCCACAACTGGGTAACCGCCCACCTGGGCTGACCGGGCCTGCCGGTCAAGGTCTGGCGGCTACTCGGGCCTCAGAGAGCCCCTCAACCACCCCGAGTTCGACAGCCCAGTGGTCAAGATACACGTCATCAAGGCTGTCCCCGGCGGTGCCGAGCATGCCTACTACGTCCTGCATCTGGCGATCAGACGCTGTCTTCTGACGCCATTCCAACTTGGCCAGGATTGAATCCTCGACCGTCGTCACATATGTCTTGACCCCGCCGATCGTGACAGCTTGTCTCCTCTCGAACTCCGACTCGCTGAACGGCCTCTGCCTCCGGATGATCAGATCGACCTTCCACCCGGAACCGATCTCGATGATGTTGAACATGTCACGTCGCTCCAGGGCCACGAGTGCGTCACTGGCGTAGTAGCGCGGATGCTCAAACGCCGCCACGAACTGCATCAAGGAGCCTTCGTCAGGGTCGATCACCAGGTCGATGTCCTGGGTCATTCGCGGCTCACCATGGAAGGTGCTTGCGAACGACCCTGCCACCATGTGATCGATTCCCGCCGAATCGAGTGCACACACCACCGCTCCGAGCAACTCGAACTGGCTCATCGCCCCAGGGCCACCCCCGCGGCCGTCCTGCCCAGACCCCCGTGCATGATCACCAGCAACTCAGCCTTGACCCCATCGTCGTCCAACTCCGGGTGCCGCGCGGTGATGCCTGCCAGGGTCGTGCTTCGGGCCAACTCTGCAATCTCTACAGCCGCATCAACGCGTTCTTCGGGGGAGAGGCCCCGATAGAAGGCCACTTGACGCCTGCGTACCTCGGGGTCGGTGTCAATGGGCCTCACGGAGACGAGGTTACCCCTGCCCAGGGACACCCTCTTGTCGACCCTCAGACGAAGTCGGCGTACTTGTCCAGGTGGCGGACAGGCGTTGACAGGGCGTCCTTGCGGAACGGGTCGCCCAGTTCCTTGGTGCACATGATCTCGATGACCGTGGTCTTGCCGTCGTTCATCTGGGCGTCGATTGCAGCAGCCAGGGCAGGGCCGACCTCTTCAAGCTGGTCGACGCGAATGGCCTCGGCTCCCATGGCGGTTGCGATGTCGGCGTAGCTCTCGCCGCCCTCCAGCTCACCGGCGACGAACCGTTGGCCGTAGAAGTCGACCTGGTTCTTCTTCTCGGCACCCCACTGGCGGTTGTGGAACACGACGGCGGTCACGGGAATGTCGTGGCGGACTGCGGTCATTACCTCGACCATGCTCATGGCCCAGGCTCCGTCACCTGCATAGGAGATTGCCGGCCTGTCGGGTGCTGCCGCCTTGGCTCCGATGATGGTCGGTAGGGCGTAGCCACAGTTTCCCCAGCTCATGGCTGCAAAGAAGGATCTCGGCTCCTCGAAGCGCAGGTAGCTGTTGGAGACCGAGTTGATGTTGCCAATGTCTGTGGCGACCATGACCCGCTCAGGCATTACTTTTTCCAGCTCGCGGAGAACCTGACGGGGGTGAAGCCAGTTGCCCTCCTCGTCGATTGACTCCTTGATCATGTCGATGCTGAAGTCGTCGATCTCGTGGGTCCACTCGTCGAGTTCGGCCTCCCATGTGGCCTTCTCCTCAGCCATTGCGCCGGCTCTCTCGTCGGTGGTGGCGTCACAGTTGAGTGTGCGGTCGGTCAGCCGGGCAGTGAGCGCCCTTGCTGCGGCTCCGGCATCACCGCAGATGCCCACGGAAATCTTCTTGACCAGACCGAGCATCTTGGCGTCGGCGTCTACCTGGATGATCTTGGCGTCGGCGGGCCAGTAGTCCATGTCGTGTTGGGGCAGTGTTCCGAAGGGACCCAGCCGCGTACCGAGGGCCAGCACCACGTCGGCGCGGGCGATCAGCTTCATGGCGGCCTTGGAGCCCTGATAGCCGAGCGGACCGCACCACTGCGGGTGGCTGGCGGGGAACGAGTCGTTGTGGAGGTACGAGTTGACGACCGGGCAGCCCAACCGCTCTGCCAGCTCGGCGGCCTCAGCAACGGCGTCGCCCATGACCACGCCGCCACCTGAGATCATGACCGGGAACTCGGCGGCGGCCAGCAGGTCGGCTGCCTCGTCGAGGCTCTGCTCGCCGCCGGGGCCGCGCTCGATGCGGATCGGCTCAGCGATTTCTACGTCGATGTCACCGTAGAAGCGATCGCGGGGAATGTTCAGCTGGGTTGGGCCCATCTCCAGGATGGCCCGGTCAAAGCATCGGGCCGTGATCTCGGCCATGCGGTTCTCGTTGTTGACGTGGCCCTGGTACTTGGTGAACTCCTCGAACATGGGGAGTTGGTTGGCCTCCTGGAAGCCGCCGAGGCCGATGCCCATGGTTCCGGTCTCGGGGGTGACGATCACGACGGGGCTGTGTGCCCAGAAGGCTGCCGCGATGGCGGTGACGCAGTTGGAGATGCCGGGGCCGTTCTGGCCGATCACGACCCCGTGGCGGCCGCTGACCCTGGCGTAGCCGTCGGCCATGTGGGCGGCGCCCTGTTCGTGGACCACGGGTACCAGCCGGATCCCGCCTGGGGCAAAGATGTCCATGGCGTCCATGAACGCCGAGCCCATGATGCCGAAGGCGGTATCGACACCGTTGGCGACCAGTGTCTCAACGAAGGCTTCGCTGGGGGTCATGCGGGTCATTGGCTTCTCCTGAAGATCGTCACTGGTGCACGGTAAACAGGCCACCGTGCAGGTGAAGTGAGAGACTATAACTATTTCGTGAGTACGTCTACTCCGGAGAGGTCGATTGAATCCCCACCCGAGGGACCGCTCAGCCGGCTGGCCGTCGCCGGGCCCAGGCGTCGATGCTCACCGCTACCAGGATCACAGCACCCTGGATCACCCGCTGCCAGATCGGATCAACCTGGTGCAGGTTGAAACCGTTGATCATGAACGCAATGAAGAACGCTCCAAACACCGTGCGCCAGACCCCTCCCTCACCGCCGGCAATTGAGGTGCCACCAACGACCACAGCCGATATGACTCCAAACAGGAAGCTGAAGTCGTCGGACGGCATCGCGCTCAGCGACCGTGACGCAGAGACGACACCGGCAAGGCCAGCGGCCGCTCCGGTAAGAGCGAACACGGCGATAGTCACTCCGGTTACCCGGACACCAGCCAGACGTGCAGCCTCGGGATTCCCGCCAGTGGCGTAGACGTGCCGTCCGAAACGGGTCCGCGACAAAAGGAACCAGGTTGCAAGCACCACTCCCAATGCGATCCAGGTTGCAGTTGTCAGAGAAAACCACCTGGTGCGCGCAATCTTTCTGAAGGTCTCCGTCTCGGGCTGCAGGATGCGGCGGTCACTGATCAGGTATCCGGCGCCAAACACCATGAAGGAAGTTGCCAACGTCCCGATGAAGGAGTTGACCTTCAGCACAGCAACCACGACTCCGTTCAAGCACCCGACAAACAGCCCGGCAAGAACGCCGACGACGACCGCCAACAGGACTGACTGAGTGGCGTTCTCCACCTGAAGGGCCAGCAGTGGTGCCGCAACGAACACGGCAGAGATCGAAAGGTCAAAGCCGCCGGCAATCATCGCCACCGTGGCAAGCGATGCGGCAATCAGCAAGGTCGCCTGCTGGTCCAGGATGTTTCGCAGATTCGCCTCGCTGAAGAACGGTCCGGTCGTGACCGTTAGCAGGAGAAAGAGAGCAAGGGTGATCCAGATGATCCCATAGCCCTTCAGGTGCGGCCGGAGATGTGCGATTAGGCCGCCCGACTCGACCTTTTCGTCTAGATGGACCTCAGACACCGACCGCCTCCTCAGCAGAAGTACCAAACGCAGCTTCAAGGACTTCGGCCTCACTCGCCTCGATCCCGTCGATTTCACACACGATCCGACCTCCTCGCATCACCAGAATTCTGTGGGCGAGGCCCAACACCTCTTCGATCTCAGAGGAAACCAGAAGCACCGCCATGCCGTCCTCAGCCAGCCCAGCCAACAATTCGTAGATGGCCCGCTTGGCACCCACGTCTACGCCCCGGGTCGGTTCATCGGCGATCAGGAGCCTCGGCCGCTCGATCAGCCATCTCGCGAACATCGTTTTCTGCTGGTTCCCTCCCGACAGGCTCTCAACGGGCATCTCAAGGGAAGCCGCCCTCAAATCCACCTCGGTCGTCGCTACTTGCACGCTCTCCTGCTCGCCTCGCCTGAGAACCATGCCCAGTCGAGAGAACAAGCCGAGCCTCGGCAGCGATGCGTTCTCACGAACCGGCCTACGAAGCATCAGACCCTGGTCGCTTCGGGACTCCGGGATCATGCCCATCCCGCTGGCGATTGCGGCACGTGGGGTACCCAATCCGACTCCCGAACCGAGCATCTCGACGCTTCCACAATCCACGGGGTCAACGCCGAACACCGATCGCACGACCTCGGTCCTACCCGATCCAACCAGGCCGGCCAGCGCAACGATCTCACCAGCATTCACCTGCAGGTCTACGTCCTCAAAGGATCCGACCCTTCCCAAGCCCTTAACCGTCAGGACGGTCTCGGCGGTGGTGTCCGGAGGCGACTTGGGGGGAAAGTTGGCCTCCAGAGTGCGGCCGATCATCGCCTCGACTAGTGACCCGGTCGATTCGGATCCGGCTTCGGAGGTTCGCACGATCCGCCCATCCCTCATGATCGTGATGCGATCTGCGACATCCAGAACCTGATCCAGAAAGTGTGAGACGAAGACCACCGTGGTTCCACCGACACTCAGGTCCCTGATGATCTGGAGGAGATTGGAAGCCTCGTCTGCAGTCAGACGGGCAGTTGGCTCATCCATGACGATGAGCTCAGCCTCCCGTGCAAGGGCGCGAAGGATCTCGACCTTTTGCTGGTCCGCAACAGACAGTGAGTCGACACGTCTGCTCGGATCCACACCGATCCCAGACTGCTGGACGAGACGTTGATACCTGTCCCTGTGGTCACGGTCGTCCACAACCGGACCCCTTGAGGACTCAATCCCCAGATAGACGTTCTCAATGGCGGTCAGCGTGGGCACAAGCTGCAGTTCCTGAGCAACCATGGTGACCCGCATGTCGAGAGCCTGACGGGGTGAGCGAAATCTCACGGTCTTACCCGCAATCGTCATCGATCCCTCGTCTGGTTCATGTACGCCGGCCAGAACCTTGCCGAGGGTCGACTTCCCTGCGCCGTTCTCGCCTATCAGCGCATGGACCTCGCCACGTCTGATGGTGAGGTTGACCGAATCGATCGCCCTCGTTGACCCGAACTGCTTCGATATTCCCTTGAGCAGTACGTGGTCGTCGAGGGCGATCGTCGGCAACTAGATCAGCCTTCCCACTGAGCCTCGAACTGGCTCACATTGTCAGCGGTCACTAGGCCCTCGTCGGGCAAGCTCTGAGCCGGGTCGATGCCACCGGTCACGGTGCCGTCCCGGAGCGCCGCGATCATGGCCTCCATGGCGTAGCGACCCTCATCGCCCGGGGCACCGTAGACGCCACCGAACCACGTGCCGCTGGAAATGCCCTCGATGGCAGCTGCCGAGCCTCCCAGACCGATCAACTTCACGGAGTCCAGCATGCCCTCTTCCTCGAGCACGATCTCGATACCCTGGATTGACTGGTCTGCTCCTACCACAACGTCGAACTCGGGTGTCGCCTGCATGATGTCCTGGATGGCGTTCATGCCTCCCTGCGGCCCGAGGTACATGCCCTCTCCCTCGGCTACCACCGAGATGTGGGCATGGTCTGCAATGGCCGAGTCAAACCCCGACTTGAGGGCGTCGTCAAGTGGAATGCCCCTGATCCCGTAGATGAACACGACGCGGCAGGGGTCGATTCCCTCACAAGCCTGAACGGCGAGTGCGCCCATCCGCTCACCACTTCGCTGCGGCGGAGCCATTACCGAGGCCGCCAGGCCATCAACCTGTGGATCAGCTGTCGTCAGGTCGGTTCCCACGACCTGGTTCAACACGACCACCTCGAGCCCTGCATCCAACGCAGCCTCAATGTCAGGTGCCAGACCGGGACCGATCAGAGCAACCACTACGAGCCCGTCGTACTGACCGCTGGCGATGGCATCCTGGATCTGGGTCGTCTGTAGCTCAGGATTGAACTGGGCATCGAACTCGGTGATGGTGACGTTGGCACCAGCAGCGACAGCGTCCATCTCCTCACGAGAAGCCAGCAGCCACGTGTTAGCCGAACTGGCCGACAGGTATGCCACCTCATATGACTCTGGAGCAGCAACCGGCAGAGGTGGGGCCTCACCCCACTGTGCCTCGAACTGGCCCACGTTGGCGGCGGTAACAAGGCCGTCGTCGGGCAAACCGGAAAGCGGATCAACACCACCGGTCATGGTGCCATCGGTAAGTGCTGCCAGCATGGCCTCCATTGCGTAGCGACCCTCATCGGCGGGAGCGCCGTAGACGCCACCGAACCAACTTCCGTGGGAGATCCCCTGGATCGCCGCTGCCGACCCACCGAGACCAATGAGTTTCACCGAGTCGAGCATTCCCTCTTCCCGGAGAACAATCTCGATGCCTTCAATGGACTGGTCTGCCCCGACCACCACGTCGAAGTCGGGGGTGGTCTGCATGATGTCCTGGATGGCGTTCATGCCACCCTCGGGTCCGAGGTACTGGCCCTCGCCCTCTGCAACGACAGAAATGTTGGCGTGGTCGGCAATTACAGAGTCGAAGCCGGCCCTAAGGGCGTCATCGAGAGGAATGCCCCTGATCCCGTAGATGAACACGACGTCACAGGAGTCGTTCCCCTCACAGGCCTGAACGGCGAGTGCACCCATGCGCTCACCACTTCGCTGCGGCGGAGCCATTACTGATGCTGCCAGGCCATCGACCTGTGGATCAGCTGTCGTCAGGTCGGCGCCTACAACCTGGTTGAGCACCACGACCTCAAGCCCTGCATCCAGCGCCGCCTCGATGTCGGGCGCCAGGCCCGGACCGATCAACGCGACGACGATCAGCCCGTCGTACTGGCCGCTGGCGACAGCATCCTGCATCTGGGTGGTCTGGAGTCCGGGGTTGAACTGTGCATCGAACTCAGTAATGGTGACGTTCGCCCCGGCTGCTACGGCATCCATTTGCTCCCGCGAAGCCAACAACCACGTGTTGGCTGAACTCGCGGACAGGTATGCAACGTTGAATGATTCAGGCGTGTCGGCCGCGGGGGTGGCGGGTGCAGCGGCGGGGGTGGGGGGGGGGGGGTGGGGGGGGGGGGGGGGGGGGGGGGGGGCCGCGGGGGGGGGGGGGGGGGGGGGGGG
>JACNLA010000015.1 GCA_014381745.1 Actinomycetota bacterium
GGCTCGAGGCGGGCGGCCTTGGTGGACGGATACAGACCTGCCAACACTGCGACGGCAACCGAGAGCAGCGCCCACCCGGCCAGCCCCACAACCGAGAGAACCATCACATAACCGCGCAACTCCGAGGTGAGCCAGACCACCCCTGCACCTGCTGCTGCCCCCAGGATTCCGCCCAGAACGCCAACTACGAGGGCCTCCAGCAGAAATTGGATGGCGATGGTGCCTCGGCTGTGTCCCAGCGCCCGCCTGATACCGATCTCGGTGGACCTCTGAATGACCGAGATCGACATGACGTTGGCTATACCGACCCCGCCCACGATCAGTGCCAGGCCGCCCATCATCTTCGTCAGGTTGTTGAGGTTCTCGTCGACCTGGGACTGTGCGTCGAGCAGGTCAGTCGGGACCGAGGTGTTTGCGCCGTCGGGTCCCCCGAGGCTGATGACCGTGGGGACCTCCTGAGCCACCAACTCGGTGTTGGTCGGCGCCCTGATGTACAGCCGGCTGGGGTCACGGGAATCCATCCCCAGGTCGGCCTCGGCGTTGGCGAAGGTCAAGAACACCGCCGAGTCCATGGCGGGCTCAAGGAGCACGTAGTCGAGCACCCCGACGACCCCGTAGTCGATGCCGTTGAGTTGGATCGTCCGTGCCTCTCCGCGCAGATAGCCGTACTCGTCAGCCAGGTCGCGTCCAATGACAACCGTCCTCGCTGCGGTGGATACATCGAACTCGTTGAGGAAGCGGCCGCTCACCAGCGGCACCTCGAGGGTCCCGGGAAGGTCCAGGCCCGTGGCTATCACCGGCACCGGAAACGCCCGATAGAAGTCCTCGGCATCCTGAAACGGCAGCGTGACTATGTCAGACATCTGGAGCGTGCCTGTCACCGCCACCACATCGGGGAGGCGGCCCACCCGGGCAGCGGCTGCTTCTGGAATGCGCGGGTCGCGGCTGAAGCCACCGAGGGATCCCTGTGCGTTCGCCACGATCAGATCGGTTCCGAGGTCGGAGAGGACGGCCTTCAGGTGTCCCTTGGAACTCTCGTTGATCCCGATGGCCGACACGATCGCAGCTACCCCGAGGATGGGACCGAGCATGATCAACGCGGTCCTCACCTTGCGGGCCCGGAGGCCCCCGAGGGCGACTCCAACCAGTTCCCGCATGCGCCTCATGAAACCTCCACCTGGTCACCGAGGCGTTCGTCAGCGACGATTCCGCCGTCGAGCATGGTGATCCGCCGCTCTGTTCGAGCAGCTACCTGAAGATCGTGGGTCACCACGCAGATGGCACGGTCTGGCGACTGAAGGTCGGCGAAGATGTCCATCACTTTGGATGCATTCTGGGAGTCGAGCGCACCGGTCGGCTCATCTGCCAGCACCATCAGGGGATCGGTGACGATGGCCCTGGCTATGGCGACCCGCTGCTGTTCACCGCCGGAGAGCTGAATGGGCGTGTGCCCGTACCGGTTGCCGAGGCCGACCTGTTCGAGGGCACCCATGGCACGACTGCGGCGCTCGCCGGCCGAGAGACCCCGGTAGAGAAGAGCGGTCTCGACGTTTCCAAGGGCCGTCAGGTGTGGAATCAGGTGAAACTGCTGGAATACGAAGCCGATGGAGTCACCGCGCATACTGGAACGCTCGGCATCGCCCAGTTCGGCCATGTCAGTTCCACGGATTCGTACTGCCCCGCTCGTGGGCAGGTCGAGGACACCCAGGAGGCCGAGAAGCGTCGACTTTCCGGATCCAGACGGCCCCACGATCGAGAGGAGGTCGCCTGCCCTGATCTCGAGCGACACGTCACGCAGTGCGTAGACCTTGACCTCGTCGCCGAACACCCGTGAGACGCCATCCAGAGACAGCAGAACCTCGCTCACCTGGGGGTTTCCCCAGACCGTCCAGGTGCCTGCGGATACCGTCGGGTCACGATCGGTCAATCTCCAAGATCACGTACTCGCCGACCGACAGGCCCGAGACGATCTCGACGTAGGCGCCGTCCAGCATCCCCGTCCGGACGATCCTGCGCTCTATCACCCCCGCTGGCGTCACTACACGAACCTTCTGGTCGCCGCCATCTGACAGCACCGCTGCGATGGGCACGACGACGGCATCCAGAGATTCGGCCACCACCACGTCGATGGTCACCACGGCACCGTCCACCCCGACCAGATCACCATCGGTCTGAACCACACCCTCGTAGGTCTCGCTACCACCCTCGCTGCTTGCCGAGTCCTCGATTTCAGAGATGACACCACCCACCTCCTGGTCGCCGGCATCCATGTTGACGGTCGCCACCTGACCAACATCCAACTTGGCCCTGTTGGTTGGGCTGGCGAACAACTTCACCGTGAAGGTGGGTTCGGTGAGGGTAAGAAGCGGGGTCCCGCTCTGTATGAACTGGCCGGCATCCACGTGAACCGAACCGACCCGGGCGGGCCAGGCTGCGACAATCATGTCGCCGGGAAGGAACACCACGTCGTCGGCAATCGTACGGACCGGTATGTCCACCGAACTCTCGCCGGCAAGCAGAATCGCCGTTCCGGTGAGGACCTCGAAGTCCTCTCCGGCCCTTGCGCTGCCGCCAACGGAGTAGTTGATCGACGTGTCAACGGTCGCCGCCTGATCGGCCAGGACGGTGACCGTTGAGATGTCTCCCTCGGAGACACGACCTCCACCGCTGAGACCCAACTCCGGCAGGTCTACCGACACCACCTTGATGGTGGCCTCCGACCTGTGGCTGAGCAGGTAGTTGCCACCGGGATCGTCAAGGAGGCGAACGGTGATGCTCTCATCTTCTTCGACGAGGTCATCGGGCCTGAGTTGAACCGTGATGACCACGGCTTCCTGTCCGGCGCGCAAGATGACGTCGCCGTCGGGTTGGTTGTAGTCGGATCCGGCGGTCGCAGACCCGACCGTCTCAAAGAAGATTTCAAGGTCCTCGACGAGCGGGTCGGGAGTCTCGACTGTGAATGATGCCAGCCCGGACTCACCCACCGTCTCGCTGTCGGACCTCAACACCAGCGTCGGCGCATCGGCAACATCTGGATCGTCGACGATCACCACAGCGGTGTCCTGATCTCCTACCAGGTAGCGGGAACCCTGACCGACCCGCAGTTCCTCACGCTTGGCGCCCAGGCTGAAGTTGAGCCTCTGTTGTTCATCCAGCAGGCCGGCGACCGCTGCATCGACCGAGGTGAGCGTGTCGGCCAGGTCAGCTTCGGCCACCCCGAGCAGAAAGCTCAGCCTGTCGTCTTCGCGTTCGAGGGCGGAGAGGGCATCTCGGGCGGTGGTCAGCTCGGCCGAGATCTCGAGCGCTGCGCTGAGGGCATCGTTGTAGGCATCAAAGGCCTGGGTGCGTGCTGCGACGGTGATGTTCTCGGCATCCAGGTCGCTGTTGGCATCATCAAGGGCCTCGTCCAGCGAGATGAGGTTGGCGGCCTCGGTAGGTGTGAGATCGCGCTCGGCGGCCTGCGCGTAGGTGATGATGCCCTTGTCGATCAGCTCCTGTTCAACGTTCGTCGTCTCCTGCTGACGAGATTCAAGGCCGGTCACCTCCGCTCCCGCTTCAGCCAACTCTGCCACCAGCTCGCTACGTCTCTCGATCAGGTCGTCGATTTCTGCCTGAAGGTCGAAAAGCCTGAGATCCTCGGGTGCCGTCTCGGATGCGGCGATCTCGTCCACCAGATCTGCCTGTCGTTCCAGCAACACATTGACGGCCTCCTGAATGTCAAAGATCAGCAGGTCCTGGGGCGCAAGGCTGGCGGCGTCTGGGAAGTTGCCGGTCACTATGACCTCCATGTCCTCGTTGGCCTCACGTAGGTCATCAACGAGGGTGGAAACCACCAGAGACGCTGTGGACGACCCCGCTGGGATCACGACGGTGTCGTCGATCCCCTCGAAGTCGTCGGCATTCACGTCACCACCAACACGTACCGCCACCACCAGATCGCTGGTCGGCACCGGATCAGCTGAGATGGTGAACACCACCTGTCCGCCTTCGGCAACGATGGCGTCGGCCACCCGGACCGTGACTACAGGCACGTCACCGGTGGCCTCGGCCGTGACCCTTCTGGCCTTGCCGGCTGACCGTGACGAGCTTCCGATCCGGACCGACACGCTGTTCAAGGCGCCAACCGTGTAGCCAGCGGGATTTGCCTGCAGCGAGATCGTCACCACCTCGTCCACCTCGGTGGTCGTGCTCCCGTAGTCGTGGTCGGCCTGCCATGCAGCCAGACCGCCACGGGTCTCCTCGGTGTAGTACCGGTCGACTGTTCCAACCGGGTAGCCGGCGGCGCTTAGAATCGATTCCAACTGCAGCACGTCAGGGCCGTCTGAACCCACATCGAGTTGCCTGTAGAAGTCCATGTCCCCGGTAACGGCAACGGCTCTGCGCCCATCCACAGAAAAGAGCTCATCGCCTTCCTGCACCGTGTCACCATCTTCAAGCTTCATGCCGGAAATGCGGCCGGATGCCGCCGAGTTGATGGTTCTGAGCTCATCACGCCTCAACTCACCGCGGACCGTCAGCTCCTCTGTGAGGGTTCTGGTGGTCACGGCCTCGGCAATGGCTCGGTCCTGTGCCGGGTCCACTGCAGCTGCGCCGTCGTCCCATGGTTTCCACACGGTCACGGCAGCCACTACCGCCACGGTCACCGCCAGCCCGACAATGCGTACGGGCATCCTGGTGTTCATGGTCGCCTCCCTGTGTAGTTCACGGTCGCCGTCGAACGGTTCAGATCAGCCTCCACCTCCGGCACCTCCCTGACCACCACCGGGCTGCCCTCCGCCGAAGCCACCACCACCGAAAAGGTTCGCCTCGCTTGCACATTCTCGAATGTCGGGGCCGTCGATCTCCTCAGCGGCATCACGAAACAGCGAGCGTGGGCTGAGAGCACCGGTTTCATCGGGAGTGGGTTCCTCAACCTCCCAGCCCCTGCCGCGGAGGCAGGCCACGACTGAGAGAAGTTGCTCGTTGTTCTCGCGGACCTGTTCCGGGGAGCGTTCCTCCCTGGACGACCGGAACTCCTCAACAGCATCGGCGATTCCGCTCTCGGCGTTGCATCGCTCGACTGCCTCGACGTATCCGGGCTGGTTGACGGGATCGTCGTCATTGGACTCCTCGCCAGGTGGACCCCTGAAGGTGAAACCCTCGGCTGCAAGACAGTCGCTGAACGCCTGCCTGGTGCCTCGGAAGGCCTCGCCAGGATCCTCTTCTGGAAGCGGCACGGTGTCCTTGGGCGGCTCGCTGGAGGTTGGGGCCTCCGTCGGGGCCGGAACCGTCGTGGTGGCGACCTGCGTTGTGGTGACTCGTGCGGTGGTGGTCTCTACAACGTTCAGGAAAGCGTCGGCCGGCACCACCAGCTCGGGTGCCTCGTCGGCTGTCAGCACGGTGATCGAGCGTGTCTGCTCGGCCTCGCTGCCCGAACAGGCTGCCGCAGCCAACACGACCAGCAGCAGCGTTGCCTTGTGGGGGGTGACGGTATTGGTCAACTCGGCTCCATTCCAGCTCTGACGCGTTTCGTGTCAGCGAAGCATCCCAGCGCCATGTTACGAACCTGTTAGGAACGGGAAGTCGCTGCCGGCACAGACGCATCAACTCTCACCCCCACGGTCTCTCTCGAGTGCGATTTCGCCCACACAGTTCCTGATCTGATCGGTGTCGAACTCGCCGTCGGCGCTGGCGAAGCCGTCCGCCGGGCTGAGCAGGCCGTTCTCGTCCGGCGTCAACTCAGAGATCTCCCACCCCTTGCGGCGTAGGCAGTCCGTCAGGTCGAGGAAGTCCTCGTTCTGTTGCCGGATCTCATCGGGGTCGAGGCCTGTCCTCGAGGTGAGGAACTCCTCGTAGACCGTCGAGATGTGGGTGCGGCTGTTGCACAGGATCAGGGCGGCCACGTACTCGGAGTTGTTCTCTGGAGCATCGGCGCCGGCCTCCATGCTGGGCATGCCGATCCAGGTGTGGCCCTCGGTGCTGAGGCACGAGTTGAAGCGGTCCAGTGCATCGAGCAGCTTCGCTCCGGGGCTGAGTTCCTCTTCTTCCAGCGGAACCGTCGTGCGGGGTGGCTCTGTGGTCGTGGTGGTCGCCTCGACCGGGGGGCTCGTCGTCGTGGTTGTTGGCCTGGCGGACGTCGTCGTTTCTTCGGCTGCGGTGGTGGTCACGTCGACCACCTTGTCGAAGGCGTCGGCAGCGACCACGATCTCAGAGGCGGCGTCGGGGCTCAACACCACGATGGACTTTGTGGCGTCGTCTGCGCCTCCGCTGGAACAGGACACCACAAGCAATCCGAGCACGGGCAGGAGCATTGCCGGCAGACGTCGATACAACGGGATCCCCTCACGGTTGGCAGGGTGAACGGTAGCCACACCGGCACCTGACATGAAAACCCATGGACCGGGCGGGGACCCGGGGAATCTGGCCGCCTAACCTGAGCCGATGGCGGACTTCTCCCAGCACGGCACGATCGCAACGCTGCACCACCTTGGCGACAGGTCGCTCGAGTCGCTGGAGACGGAGTTGTCCTCGTGGAGCACTGACAGGCCGATGTCGCTCATCATTCCCTGTCTCGCTGCGGAGATGGATGGTCCGGCGCTGCGTGGCATTGTCGACGAGTTGGCGTCTGTCCCCTACCTGGCCGAGGTGATTATCGGCCTCGACTGCGCAGACCACAGCGACTTTCTGCGGGCCCGGGAGTTCTTCTCCCGGCTTCCACAACACCACCGGATCATCTGGGGTGACGGTCCCCGCCTCGGCTCCATCGAGGCGACTCTCGGCGATCAGGATCTGGCTCCGTCAGAGTCCGGCAAGGGCCGCAACGTCTGGTGGTGCCTCGGCTACTTCCTGGCATCGGGCCGCGGGCACTCGGTTGCCCTGCATGACGCCGACATCCTCACATACGACCGTTCCATGGTGGCGAGGCTCCACTACCCGATCGCCCACCCCACGTTCGGCTACACCTTCGCCAAGGGCTTCTACTACAGGGCTTCACCTGACGGTGGCCGTCTGAACGGACGGGTCACACGACTGTTCGTGGCACCGCTGGTTCGTGCTCTGGCGCTCACCTTCGGCCGGTCCGACTACCTGGACTTCATCGACAGCTTCAGGTACCCGCTGGCCGGTGAGTGCGCCATGGACCAAAGCCTGGCGGGGTCCATCAGAATCCCCGCCGACTGGGGCCTCGAGATCGGAGTTCTGGGCGAGGTATTCCGAAGGGACGGTGGCACGAGGGTCTGTCAGGTGGATGTTGCCGACATCTATGACCACAAGCATCAGGAGCTCTCACCCGACGACGCCTCGGCGGGCCTTCACAAGATGAGCGTCGACATCGCCAAGGCCATGTTCAAGAAGTTGGCTGCCACGGGCGTGGTACTCACCCCTGAGAGCTTCCGCACCCTCGAGGCGACCTTCTTCCGTTCAGCCCTGGACCTGATCGACGGCTACAACGCCGATGCCGTCCTGAACGGCATTCCCTATGACCGACACGACGAGGAGGCCACGGCCAGCGTGTTTGCCCATGCGATCATCCGTGCCGGCGGCGACTACCTGGAGGACCCAGTGGAATCACCGTTTATACCCAGTTGGGCACGGATCAACTCGGAACTGCCCCGCCTGGCCGAGCATCTCGCCAAGGCCGTCGAGGCCGACAACGCCTGAGCGTTGTCCTTCAGCAACCGGTGGGCACGGTGGAGGTGATGAGAATCGAACTCACGACCTCTACGTTGCGAACGTAGCGCTCTAGCCAACTGAGCTACACCCCCGTGGGCGGGGGTGAGCGTAGCGGGGGCCCCGACCGGTCTGTCGGCCGGGAACCTGGTCTGTTAGTTGGCCTGTCTGCGCAGCACTGCTTCGTCGGCCATTGCGATTGACGCTTGCTCGCCCGCAAGGAAGGGATTTGCGGGCCGGAGCGGCACAACGGTCGCACGACGCTCGCTTTCGTTCTGGTGACGGTTCGTGAGCATCACGGCGTAGCCGACCAGAACCACGTCTACGAGGAAGTTGACCATCCAGAGGATCCCACCGACTGCCACTGCTCCAAGGAGGGTGAAGGTAGCCACCCCGCCAAGGGCGATGAGGACGTCTCTGCGGCGACGGCGCGCGGCGGATGCTCCGCTGGGGACCGCCTTGGCGGACTGCTGCAGCGCACGCAGGCCGTTGGCGTCGAATCGACCCATCGCTGAGAGGCTCCCGACGGGTCGCATCGCCGGCCCCTCTCGACGCAACAGGGGGGGCACCAGCACTGCTGCCCACAGGACTCCAAGACCCAACAAGATCAACACTGTCCGGTTTCCCTCCTCGCCGATCCACCGTGGTCGGCGTGTGGCGTCACCGTACAGCCTTATCCCTTTCAGATGGTGGATTTACTCGCGCTGTCCGCGCGAATGATCGCGCGGCCAGCGCGAGGGATAAATCCACCGATTCCGGGCCTCAGCCCTCCCGAGTCCAGGGACCCGACCTGCCGCCGGACTTCTCCCAGAGAGCAACCTCTGTGACGCTCATTGAACGGTCCATCGCCTTGCACATGTCATAAACGGTGAGAGCCGCCACCGAACAGGCCATGAGAGCCTCCATCTCCACCCCGGTGCGCTCAACGGTCTCGGCCACCGCCTCAATGTCCACCCACGCCTCGCCAACCGTCAGATCTACCGAAACCGAACTCAGCATCAGCGGGTGACACAAGGGAATCAACTCAGAGGTCCGCTTGGCAGCCTGAATGCCGGCCACCCGTGCGACAGCGAGAACATCGCCCTTGGGCACGGTCCCGCCGACGAGCGCCTGCGCAGTGTCGACAGCCATGTCAACCCGGGCCCGTGCGACAGCCCTGCGGCGGGTGGCCTCCTTGTCGCCCACGTCAACCATCCTGGCCCGACCCTCGGCATCCAGATGGGTGAAGCCCTCCGAACCGTCGCTCATTCCCCCACCCGCCCCTATCCGCCGATCTGGGACATGGAGCGTGCCGGCCTAATGAAGTTGACCGTTCCGATTCCGTGTCCGGCCCACTTGGCCCCGACGGCCCTCTCAAACATCTCACCTATCTCGGCGTCGGCCGCCCCGCTTCGCAGCAGGCCACGCAGATCGAACTCATCCACGGCGAACAGACAGTTCCGAAACTGGCCGTCAGCGGTCAGACGGACCCGGTCGCAGGTATCGCAGAACTTCCGGGTGACGCTCGCCACGACACCGAACTCGCCGGCACCGTCCTCGTACCTGAATCGGGTCGCCGGCGCAGAGGTCCGCTCCACCGGAACGAGCGGGAACTCCTCGCCAATGATCCCGACGATCTCTTCCTGGGTGACAACAGCGCTATCGGACCATGCCTCGTCGGCATCAAGCGGCATGAACTCGATGAACCTCACAACGACCCCGTGCTCCCGGCCAAACCTGGCAAAGGAGAGAACCTCATCGTCGTTGACCCCCCTCATGACGACCACATTCACCTTGACAGGATCCAGGCCCACCTCAATGGCCCCGTCGATGCCGGCCAGCACGGCAGGCAGGCCATCGCGCAAGGTCAACTCCTCGAAGCGGTCACGCCGCAGCGAATCCAGCGACACGTTGATCCTCTTCAGGCCAGCCTCAGCCAGCGGTGCAGCCATGGTCTCGAGCGTCGCACCGTTGGTGGTGAGACACAGGTCGGCCGGAAGCCGCGACAACATGCCCACAAGGGTGGTGAGCCGCGCCCGGACCGTCGGTTCTCCACCTGTGAGGCGAATGCTCTCAACGCCGTAGTCCTCGACCAGCAGTCGGGCCACGCGTTCGATCTCCTCAAAGGTCAACAGCTCCTCGCGCGGGAGCCATTCCAGGCCCTCAGCGGGCATGCAGTACCTGCAACGGAAGTTGCACCGGTCGGTAACCGAGATCCGCAGATCCCGGTGCACCCGCCCGAAGGAGTCAATCAGCCGGCCGCTCACAGGCCACAGCGTAGGGCCAGACCGGGGCCTACGGGCCACCGGCACCAGCCTCAGCGCAACAACAGGACCTCAACCGCACCGCCGTCAACAACACCGTCACCATCCGGCAGCACCGCAAGGCCATCGGCCGAGGCCATCGCCGTCAACTGATGGGACCCCTGACCTTTGACCGACGCGACCATGTAGGTGCCATCGGAGTAGTCAACAGTCACCCTGGCGAAGTGGACCTTGCCGTCAGGGTGACGATCCAGCCCCCCCTCGCTTACAGCCACCACACGCCGGCGCTCAAGATCGGTATGGCCGGACATCGACCTCAACGCCGGTCGGGCAAAGAGTTCGAAGGAGACCATCGACGAGACCGGGTTGCCCGGCAGTCCGAACACCGGGGTTCCGTCAACAAGGCCAAACGCCAGCGGCTTCGCAGGCCTGATCGCCACCTGCATCCAACGCATGTCGCCGATCCGGTCCAAGACGGCCTTCACGTAGTCGAAGTCGCCCATGCTGACCCCGCCAGACGTCAGGACGGCGTCGCACCCGGCCACCCCGGCCAGGATCGCACCCTCGATCGCCTCCTCGTCGTCTGACACCAGCCCCAGGTCGACCCCGATCATCCCCGCGGCCTCAAGGAGGGCCAGCAGGGCATCGCGGTTGCTGTCACGGATCTGCCCGGGACCGGGCGTGCCCATGACCAGCTCATCTCCGGTTGAGAGAACCCCGACCCGTAGGCGCCGGTAGGTCGGCACCTGTCGACATCCGATGCTGGCGAGCACCCCGATGTGGGCTGGCCCCAGAACTGTCCCTGCAGCGAACACCTCCTGACCCGACCGAAGGTCCTCACCGGCTCCCCGGACATGGTTGCCCACCTCGACCCGAATCTCGATCGTCACGGTCGTGTCATCGGCTGAGGCCTTAGTTCGTTCAACCATGACGACGGCGTCAGCACCTGGCGGCATCGGGGCACCGGTCATAATCCGCATGGCTTCGCCGACACCGACCTCTCTGTCAGAGACCGACCCGGCTGCGAGGGTCCCGATGATGCTCAGGTCCACGGGTGCATCGGCTGTATCGGCGGCCCGCACGGCAAAGCCGTCCATGGCGGTGTTGTCAAAGGGCGGCACCGACTCAACGGCCTCTACCGGTTCGGCCAGAACCAGCCCCAGTGCCGAACGCAGGTCGACGTCGGCAGGCACGGGTGGAGGACACCTGTGGAGAACGAACGCCCTGGCTTCCTCGAGGGGGATCACCCGGCGAGGATACCCACGAGCATGAGACCACCATCTCGGAACCGAGGGCCGACCGTGTGACCCGTCACGAACCCGACTTCCATGATCGCTCACCACCGGCAAGCAGGCGCCGGATGTTGGACTGGTGCCTCACGATTACCAGTGCGGTCAGACCCACCACCACCAACGCCTCGCCAAGTGGCACGCCGCTGAAGATAATCATGGTGGCCATAGAGACCGCCATGACCATCGACGCCACCGACACCTTTCGGGTGAGCCCGGCCACAACGAAGAAGATCAACATGCCCACGATGGTGAAGAACCCGAAGAGCACACAGGCGCCACCGCCTGCCGTGGCAACCCCCTTGCCCCCCCTCAGACGACGTGTCGCCGGCAGTACATGGCCGAGGACCGCTGCAACCCAACAAGCCGTGGCCAGCGGCCGGCCGGCTACCGCCAGACCAGCAGCGGTTGCCACCGCCCCCTTGCCGAGATCGGCAACAAACACGGTCATGCCGGCGCGCCTCCCGGCTACCCGGAAGACGTTGGTCGCACCTGGGTTTCCGGAACCCTCACGGGTGGGATCAAGGCCCTTACGGCCCGCCACATAGTGGGCTGAGGGAAGCATCCCGAGCGCGTAGGCGCCGGCAATCAACAGGATGTAGACGACGATCACCCCCACAGCATCACCCCTTCCAGCACGGTTCGTGTGGACTCAGGTAGATGCTTGCACATCCAACGGGGCCCGATCCCCCGGTAGGCTTCCTCCCCGGCTTCCCGAACCACCCGATTACGCCAGAAACCCTCCTGCCATGCCCACCTACCAGTACCGCTGCCCTGACTGCGCACACGAGTTCGAGGTACGCCAGTCCTTCAGCGACAACCCGCTCACCTCCTGTCCCACCGAGGGATGTGCCGGCACGGTTCGCAAGGTCTTCAGCGGCGTCGGCATCTCTTTCAAAGGTGACGGCTTCTACAAGAACGACCACGGGTCCAGCGCCGCCGGCAGGAAATCCGAGAAGAAGCCTGAGCAGAAGACCGCATCCTCCGAATCGGGCACTGGAGACTCCCAGTCGAGTTCCAACGGCTCAAAGGACACCTCCAGCGACAAGGGTTCCAGCAACTCCAAGGACACCTCCACCGACAAGGGTTCCAAGGCCAAGGAAGCCAAGACGTCCTCCTAGTCGGGTTACCGAACCGACCCACCTCCCCCATCTGACCCACCCACTCCGGGAGGAACCATGGGGTACATGCTCGCCCGCCTCAGGCACTGGGCCGCCCACCACAGGCTGGCATGGTGGAGTGGCGCCGCAGCCCTCGCCGCCCTGTCAGGGATCACGGTTCAGTCCGCCGCCGCACCCCGGGCCTGCCCGGCCGTGGTCGAGTCGTCACCGGACACCCCCGCAGGCTCACTGGTCGAAGGCGAGCGGGGCGTCGCCCTCGACAGGGGATCCGACTCGCTTCCACTCGCAGTCGGTGACCGGGTTGACCTGATAGCAGTAGACGACTTTTCACCCGACGGACGCCTCCTCGTGGCGGCAGCCCGTGTTCTGGACATCGAAAGGGACACCGTCACCGTGGCCGTGCCGATGGACGGCGTTGCCGAGCTGGCTGCTGCGAGACGTTGGGGCGACGTAGCCCTGGCGCTGGTCCCGGGTTGACCCTGACCCTCCGGCGCAGTGACTCAGCGAAATGATGAGGCCAGCAGCACAAGCACTCCGACCCCGACCGCCACCCGGTAGACGGCAAAGCCACCGAACCCGACGCGGGCTACAAATCGCAGCATCCAGTGGACTGCAAACCATCCGCTGACAGCTGCGGCGAGCGTGCCCCAGATGAACGGCCCCCACCAACCTGCGGGAACCACCAGGTCCGATGCCTTGACCAGGCCGGCCCCGGCGATGACCGGCAGGCTCATCAGGAACACCAACCTCGTAGCTGCCTCGCGTTCGATACCGACCCCACGGGCCACCGTGAGGGTTACACCTGAGCGCGACACGCCAGGCTGAAATGCCAGACCCTGAGCTACACCAAGCAGGAGGGCGTCGCGAAGTCGAATGTCATTGAGACCACGATCTGACGGCCGACGGTCAGCCAGGTAGAGGACAAGACCAAAGACGATCAGGCTCACGGCGACCAACCATGTGCGGTCACCGAGGTCGTCGGTGACCGCCACCACTAGCAGGCCCAGGATCCCGGTGGGAACCGCTGTGGCCGCCAGCAGCCAGGCCACCCGGGCATCGCCTGAAAGTGGCCCGCGCTTCTTCAACCAACCCATTCCAGCGGTGCCGTAGCGGATCACGTCGGAACGCAGGTACACGATCGAACCCATGAGGGTCCCCAGGTGGAGCGCCACGTCGAACGCATTCTCGAGAACATCGTCGCCACCGAAGTGGTCCCAACCGAACAGCCACGGCACGAGCGCCAGATGGCCGCTGGATGAGACGGGCAGAAACTCGGTCAGCCCCTGCACCAGGCCCAGGATGATCGCATGCAGGGTCGACACAGTCTGGTTCTCAGGTCCCGGAGATGGTGAGCTCGCCGATCACGAGGGTCACCCCTGCAGCCTTCATCGGAAGCCACTGGAGATCGCTGCCTATGGCTTCCATGTCCAGGAGCATCCGTTGAATCGTCGAGGCAATGGTGAACTCGCGTACCGGCTCAGCCAACTCGCCACCCCGAATCCGCAGTCCTTCGGCTCCGGTGGAGAAGTCACCGCTGACCGGGTTCACACCCGAGTGGAGTCCGCTGACCCCCTGGATGAGAAGTCCATCGTCGATACCGGCAACCAACTCGGCCTGGCTGAGCTGGCCGGGCAGAAGGGAGACGGCCCGCACGCCCACCCCGGGTGTCGACGAATAGCCGCGCACAGCCGAACCGGTCGAGACGGTTCCAGCGCGGCGGGCAGTCTGGCTGTTGTGGACGAACCGGTCCAGGCGCCCACCCTCTATGAGCAGGTTTCTTCGTGTCGCAAGCCCCTCACCGTCGGTGGATGAGGCCGTGAATGCACGTGCATCGGTCGGATCGTCGATGAGCGTCACGCCGGGAGCCGCCACCTCGTCGCCGAGGCGGTCGGCGAACAGCGACCGGCCCTTCTGGACCATCTCAGCGCTGAGGGTTCCGCCCACGATTCCCAGGAACTGGGCGCTTACCCACGGATCGAGCACCACCGTCAACCTGCCCGACGGCGGCTTCACGGCACCCAGCATGCGCGTGGCACGCTCAGCCGCATCATCGGCAGCGGTCGACATGTCCAGGTCGGCCGGGTCGCGACCCAGGGAGAAGCCAAAGCCTGTCTGGGTCTCGCCGTCCTGTTCGGCCAGGGCATAGGCCGACAAAAAGCAGCCTGTCTCGCGGCTGGTGGCCCGGATACCGGTCGTTGTTGCCACGGCCGACTCGGTGATCGAATCTGAGTACTCGGCCGACTCGATACCGGAGATGCGTTCGTCAGCGGCACGGGTCAGGCGCTCCAGCTCGAGGGCCATGGCCACCTTGGCGTCCGTCGGGTAATCGGCCAGGGAAGCCCGGAAGAGGTCCATGTCAGCGGGCTCGACACCATCGGGCTCGGCGACCCCGCAGTACTCGTCGGGCGTGGCAAACGACAGGTTGTCGCGTGCCTCGGCCAGCGCCTCGCCCACGGCTGCCTCGTCGAGGGTTCCCGTGTAGGCAAAACCCTGCCGGTTTCCGAAAACGACCCGCACACCGACGCCACGTGACTCTGCGACGGTCAGGGATTCAACCTCGCCCTCGTAGGCGCGAACCTCGGTTTCGTGCTCGTGGACCACAACAACCTCGAGTTGTTCGGAGCCTTCAGCCAGGCCCACCACCCTCTCCGCCAGGTCAAGAAGTTCGCCCATCTCAGGCCGCCGTTCCGCCGACGGTCAGCCGTGTGACCCTCAGGGTCGGTGTTCCGTCGCCGACCGGAACGCCCTGGCCGTCCTTGCCGCAGGTGCCGGGCGACCCCATGGCGAAGTCGCCTGCAATGGCGTCAATGTCGAGGAGGGTCTGGGGGCCGTTGCCGATCAGGTTGCCGTCGCGGATCGGGTTGGTGAGGCGTCCGTCCTCGATCATGTAGGCCTCGGTCATGCCGAACACGAAGTCCCCGGTGGCGGTGTTCACCTGTCCGCCACCCAGTTGGGCCACATACACACCGTGATCGGTGCCGGCAATGATCTCATCGGGGTCGGCGTCGCCGGAACCCAGATAGGTGTTGGTCATGCGCACCATGGGCAGGTGGCGGTACCCCTGACGGCGGCCGTTGCCGGAGCTTGGACGGCCCTCCCTGCGTGCCCTGAGGTGGTCCCACATGTAGTCGGTCAGCACCCCATCCTTGATGAGGACGTTGCGTTGCGCCGGCCTTCCCTCGTCGTCGATGGCGTAGCGGCCCCATTCACCCGGCATGGTGCCGTCGTCGATCAGGGTGACGATGGGTGCAGCTACCACCTCACCGCGCCGACCGGCGAACACAGAGGCGGACTTGGCCACCAGGTCGGCCTCGAGGCCGTGGCCGCAGGCCTCGTGGAACAGGACCCCTCCGCCACCGGGACCGATTACGACCGGCATCTCTCCGCTGGGTGCGGGAACTGCATCCAACTTCAACAGTGCCCTGCCTGCAGCACGGCGTGCCAGCTCTTCGACGTCGACGCTGTCAAAGACCTCGAATCCAACCGTGTGGCCGATGGACTCCCGGCCGGTCTGCATGCCCATGTCGCCGCTGGCCACACACGACACCGAGAACAGGGTGCGAACCTGCCTGTCACCGGTAAGGAGGCCGTCGCTGTTGGCCACCTGGATCCTCCGGTGGCTGTCGGCATACCTGACCGCAACCTGGGTGATCGCTCCGTCGCTGCCCCTGGCTGCGGAGTCGGCGCGCTCGAGGAGTGCGACCTTGCGGGCCTTGGACACATCGCGGGGCATGATCTGGACCGGGCCCGGGGCAGGGCCGGACACAGCCCCAAGGGCAACCTCGCGTACGCCACCGCCACCACCCCGGGCAGCGGACGCAGCGGCTTCGGCGGCGACCCTGAGACCGGCCGGGCTGAGGTCGGCGGTGTGGGCAAAGCCGGTCGTGTCACCTACCACCACCCTGAGGCCAGCGCCACGGTCACGTCCGCTCGTGAGTTCCTCGACACGACCGTCGTCAAAGAGCGCCGAGATGCTGCGCCGATCCTCTACAAACACCTCGGCAAACTCGGCGCCGGTGCCCATGGCCGAGGTGAGGGCTTCTTCAAGCACGTCGGGCTCCACGATGGGCGCACCAGCGTCTGCATCACCGTTCAACTCATGGTCCACTGCTGCTCACCTTCTGTCTGGCCGATTGCATTGTCCGGTCGTCGGCTGTTTCGAACCGGGTTGAGGCCCGTGCCTCCCGCGGTCCGGGTGGATGCGTATGGTACCCGTGTGCCTCTTACCCCGGGGTTGCGCGCAAGCGTCACCCTCACCGTCTCCGATGCCGATACGGCAATCGCCATGGGATCCGGCGACGTGCCCGTTCTGGCCACCCCACGTCTGGTTGCCCTGTTGGAGGAGGCCTCGGTTCTGGCCCTGGTCGGACACCTCGAGACCGGCCATACCTCGGTGGGCATGCGCGTTCACATCGACCACCTGGCCCCGACCGGCACAGGTGGAGAGGTGCTCGCCGAGGCGCTTCTCGAACAGGTCGACGGAAGGCGCCTCACCTTCTCGGCCACAGCCACGTGTGAAGGCCAGACGATCTCGACCGCCTCGATCACGAGGGTCGTGGTTGAGGCAGCACCGTTTATGGAGCAGATCGACTGATGCACACAGGCCCCAGGCCCGGCGCCACCCCGAATGCCGCACGCGACAGGTACCGTTGACCCGGCCCCCACCAGACACCTGACCCAACCCAGGACGGCACTTGCTCCTCGACTCGATCCGGTCCCCCCGCGATCTCCGCAATCTGGACTCCACCCAACTAAGCCAGTTGGCCGACGAGATCCGCACAAGGGTTGTCGATGCCGTCGACCGCACAGGCGGCCACCTCGGTTCCAACCTGGGTGTCGTTGAGCTCACGCTGGCCCTCCACAGGGTGTTCGAGAGCCCCAGGGACATCATCTTGTGGGATGTCGGTCATCAGGCCTACGTCCACAAGATGCTGACCGGGCGCCTCGACGACTTCTCGGGCCTCCGCCAACCGGGGGGACTCTCGGGCTACCCGTCACAGGCCGAATCCCCCCACGACTGGATCGAGAACTCCCATGCCTCGACCGCGCTCGGCTACGCACACGGCCTGGCAACGGCCAATGCGGCAACCGGCGAGCAGAGGCGTGTCGTTGCCGTGGTCGGCGATGGCGCCCTTACTGGCGGCATGGCCTTCGAGGGGCTCAACAACCTCGGAGACAGCGGGCTGGCCGTGACGATCGTGTTGAACGACAACGGCCGGTCATACGCCCCCACCGTGGGTCGCCTCTCCGAAAGCCTCATCCACATCAGGTCCAACCCGACCTACATGCGCAGGCAACGTCGGTTGGAGGAACTTGCCGAGCAACTCCCCTGGGTAGGCGAGTTGTTGGAACGCGGCATCAGCGCCACCAAGGCCGCCATCCGTGAAATGTTTGAGCCCACGGCATTCTTCGAGGCTCTAGGCGTCCACTACCTGGGGCCGTTCGACGGCCACGACGTCGCCGAAATGGAAGAGGCCCTGACAAACGCCTCCGAGTTCGACGGGCCGGTTGTCGTCCATGTGCTGACCCAGAAGGGACGTGGCTTCGAGCCTGCCGAGCAGGACCCGATCAAGCACATGCACGACACCTCCGGGGTCAAGCCGGGCAGCTACACCGAGGCCTTCACCGAGTCACTCGTGAAGGCGGCCGAATCCAGGCCCGAGGTCGTTGCCATCACGGCGGCCATGCCCGACTCGACAGGGCTGTTGCCATTCAGGGACCGCTTCCCTGATCGATGCTTCGATGTCGGTATAGCCGAACAGCACGCCGTGACGGCCTCGGCTGGAATGGCACTCGGCGGACTGCGGCCTGTGGTGGCGGTCTACTCCACGTTCCTCACGCGTGCTATCGACCAGGTCAACCTGGATGTCTCCCTCTACGGGCTGCCGGTCGTGTTCTGCCTGGACAGGGCGGGCGTAACCGGCGACGACGGGCCGTCACACCACGGCCTTCTCGACATGGTGCTCCTGTCCAAGGTTCCCGGCATGACCATTCTGGCGCCGTCGTCGTACCAGGAACTCCAGCAGATGCTCGATGATGCCCTCGACATCACCGACGGTCCCGTGACCATCCGATGGCCCAAGACAGCTGCCCCCCAGACGCCTTGGGATCAGGTCGGAAGCGGCGTCAACGCCCGCCTCGTCAGCGACGACCCCGAAGCCCGGGTGTGTCTGCTGGGTGTCGGCAAGATGCTGACGGTGGCAGAGGAGGCCGCAGCCCTGTTGGCTGCCCAGGGAGTCCCGTCGGCAGTATGGGATCCACGGGCAGTGCGCCCACTTGACCCTGAGATGCTCTCCCACGCAGGCGGACACGAACTGGTTGTGACGATCGAGGACGGCTACCGCGAGGGCGGGTTCGGTAGTTCTGTTCGCGACGCTCTCGCCGATAGCGCTCCGAAAACGAGGGTCGCCGTGCTCGGTGTTCCGATAGGACACCACACCCATGGAAGACCCGAGGACCTGCTGGCGTCGTTCGGCCTTGATGCCGCCGGGATCGTGGCCTCGGTGCTGGAACGCCTGCCGTGAACCACTACGTCTGAGGCACTGGCCTCAGAGGGACCGCTCTAGGTGAAAAAGGGGTTGTCGCCAGCCGAATGGTCGGTGGCATCGACCACGTCGGTGATCTCGGGTATGGCATCGAGAATCGCCGCCCGGATTCCGTCGGTGAGGGTTGCCTGGCTCATTGCGCAGCCCTGACAGCCGCCACCCATCGTGACGTAGGCCGTGTGCTCCTCGACACCTACCAGGGTGGCGAAACCACCATGTGAGGCCAGCGCAGGGTTGATTCGCTGTTCGAGCAGCTGGGTGACCTTCTCGGGCACCTCACCCACAAGGTCGAGGGTGCCGATGTCGCCGAGCGGGTTCGGCCGGTTGGGGTTGCGCACCACCAGCCCGCCCTGACCGGGATTGCTGGGAAGGTCCAGGGTGGAGCCACCGAGACGGTCACGGCTGTCAGCCGGCACCAGGACCGTCAGATCACCGTTGCTCCACCTGTGGTCGTCGTCCTCGGCCTCGGCAAGCGGGACGAACGCCAGGTCGTAGACGAAGTCGATACCCGACACGCCGGTAACTGCGATGCGCAGCGCCAGAGAATCGGAGTCGTCCTCGCCGTCGAGGATCTCGATCACCTTGGCGAGAGCCGCTTCGGTGATCTCGATCACCTGACCAGACTGTTCGTCGGCAGCATCGCCAATGGGGTCCTGTGTCAACTGGTCGCTCATGGCACGAGCCTACAGTCGCTGCCGTCGTACGCTTCGGCCCGACACGGTACGCGAGGTAGGTTCCGGCCCATGAACGAAACCTCTCAGGGACCGAACCAGCCGGCGACAATCCAGATCGACGACGGAATTGCCGTAATCGACTTCGACGATGGCAAGGCAAACGTCCTCGGCCACGAGTCCATTGCATCACTTCTCACAGTCCTCGACACCGCAGAGGACGAGGGAGCAGACGCCGTGGTGATCGTCGGCCGACCCGGCCGTTTCTCTGCCGGCTTCGACCTGAAGGCAATCAACGCGGGCCCCGACGAGGCCCAGGAGATGCTCAGACGTGGCGTCGACCTTTTCCTGCGCCTCTACATGTTTCCCCGGCCCGTGGTCGCAGCATGCACCGGACACGCCATCGCCGCCGGAGCGATAATCCTCTTGACCTGTGACCTCCGGGTTGGCGCCGGAGGCGACTTCAAGATCGGCCTGCCAGAACTCACGATGGGGATGTCCCTACCGTTCTTCGCTACGGAACTGGCCCGAGACCGGATCTCCAAGCGGCACCTGACACGGGCCACAGCCCTTGGAACCACCTACGACCCGGTCGGAGCCGTCGACTCCGGGTTCCTCGACGAGGTGGTCGATCCAGACGAGGTCCTATCCACCGCCATTGAGCGGGCGGCGGCGCTGACCGGAATCAGTCGGGGCGGGCTGGTCCTGACCCGCGGCACCACTCGCGGCGCTATCGCCGACTCCATCCGCGCCGGCCTCGACGAGGACCTGTCCCACTTCTCGGTCGGGGCCTGAAGCCCTGTCCCACGGTCGGCTGAATCAGGTGGCAGCGGTCAGCAGTTACGAGGCCCTCCTCCTTGTGGCCTTCGGCGGCCCCGAGTCACCAGATGAGGTGGCACCCTTCCTTGAGAGGGTCACGTCCGGGAGGCGCATCCCCGCGGATCGCCTCGCCGAGGTCGCCGACAGGTACAACCAGATGGGCGGCGTGTCACCCATCAACGGCCGGCTTCGGTCCCTGATGTCATCGGTAGCCGACGAACTGACCGCATCCGGCAGCGACCTTCCCGTGTACTGGGGAAACAGGAACGCCGCTCCCCTTCTGGCAGACACCGTGGCCGAGATGAGAGATGCCGGCGTCAAAACCGCCCTGGCCTGGGTTGCCTCCCCCTACAGCTCCCACTCCACGTGCCGCCGGTACCGCGAAGACATCGAGGGCGCCTGCACCCAGGTGGGAGCCGGGGCACCTCAGATAGACGTCATCCGCCCACACCACGACCATCCCGGTCTGATCCAGCCGGCCGCAGACCGGTTGGCCGAGGCCCTCTCGTTGCTACCGGCAGGCAACGCCCGGGTCCTGTTCAGCGCCCACAGCCTCCCCGTCGACCTTGCCGCCACATGCGACTATGAGGCCCAGGTCACAGAAGCGGCAAGCCTGATCGCTGACCGGGCCGGGCTGACCGAGTCCCACACATGGGAGGTCGTCTGGCAATCAAGAAGTGGACACCCGGGGACCCCGTGGCTGGAACCCGATGTCTGCGACCGAATCGACCAGTTGGCTGCCGAGGGCGCCCCTGCCGTCGCCGTATCACCCATCGGATTCCCGGTGGAGAACTTCGAGGTCGCATGGGATCTCGACATCGAGGCGGCTGACCGGGCCCACCAGGCCGGAATGGCCTTCGCCCGTGCCCGCTGCATCGACGACGATCCCCGTTTCACCGCGATGATCACAGATCTGGTCGCCGAACGAACCGACCCCACCAGAACCCGACGAAACGCCCTCGGAGAACTCGGAGTCCGGCCGGACCGCTGCCCACAGGGCTGCTGTCCCGGCCCCGCACCTAGCGCCTGACCGGCGCCGGGGTCCACTACCCGCGAATCCCTGATGGGTACCTTGGAGGGCAATGAACCACGCCAGAATCGCTGCCGAGGCGCTCCGTTTCAGACTCGGGACGCTGTCTGACACCAGCGCCGGGGGCACGACCATGGTCGACACCAGCGAGGCAGGTGAAATCCTTGCAGCATGCGGCGATCCGGGCGTCGACTCGGCTCTGCGCATGCTGGGCGACACATGGCGGGCGGCGGGTCTCGAACCAACCACCATCGACCGGCCGTGGACCGCCGGCGACACCGCCCGCCTGCGCACCGTTGGTGGCGTGAAGCTTCTCGACACCCTCGACCAACTGGTGACCGGCGTGTCCCGCTGCCGCCTTCCCCGCTGACCATCCCGGGCCTGTCACAGGCGATGGGCACCATTGCGACAGACTCCGGGAAGGTAACCCCCGGAAAGAAACGTGTTGCCGCCAGATTCCCCTCCCGACCGACGGTCGGTGAGCAGAGAAACCAGTAGAGAACCCGGACAGAAACCATGGGCAGACAACAGCAGCTACTACCCGACGAACCAGCCTTCGCCCACCATGTGGTCGACGTGCCCGTCGACGAGGAACTCAAGGAGTCCTTCCTCGCCTACTCCCTCTCCGTAATCACCTCACGGGCCATCCCCGACGTACGCGACGGCCTCAAGCCGGTTCAACGCCGAATCCTCTACGCCATGCTCCGAATGGGGATCCGCCCCGACACCCCACACCGCAAGAGTGCTCGGGTCGTCGGCGACACCATGGGCCGCTACCACCCACACGGCGATGCAGCCATCTACGACGCCCTCGTCCGGATGGGCCAGGACTTTGCCCGCGGCATCACCATGGTCGACCCGCAGGGAAACTTCGGCTCGCTCGACGACCCTCCCGCCGCACCCCGCTACACCGAATGCCGCCTCACCGAAGCTGCCATGGCAATGGTCAGCGAGCTCGACGAGGGCACCGTCGACTTCCGCCCCACCTACGACGGTGAATCGGAAGAACCCGTTGCGCTGCCGGCACTGCTCCCCGGCCTGCTTCTCAACGGAACCACCGGAATCGCCGTCGGCATGGCCACGAACATGGCCCCGCATAACCTCGCCGAAGTCCACGCCGCCATCTCGCTGGTAATGAAGAAGCGTCGGCCAAAGCCGACAATCGACGAGCTTCTGGCGGTGCTACCTGGGCCCGACTTTCCAAGCGGCGGCATCGTCATAGACGACGGAATCCGCCAGGCCTACGAAACCGGCCGGGGCACCATCCGGGTAAGGGCCCGCGCACACGTAGAACAGGCCGGCAGGGGCAAGCAGGCCATTGTCGTCACCGAACTCCCCTATCAGGTCGGCCCAGAGCGAGTAATCGCCAAGCTGAAGGAACTTGTAGAAACAGACAAGGTCCAGGGAATCTCCGACTTCAAGAACCTCTCAGACCGCTCAACGGGCCTCCGGATCCAGATCACCGTCAAGTCCGGTCACAACCCGCAGGCGGTACTCGGCGAGCTCTACCGCTTCACGCCACTAGAGGAGACCTTCGGCATCAACAACGTCGTGCTTGTCGACGGCGAACCCCGCACGCTCGGCATCTACGACCTGTGCAACGAATACATAGGGCACCGCCTCACGGTCATCGTCCGCCGAACCAGGCACCGAATCGGCAAGGCCGAGGACAGGCTCCACATAGTCACAGGTCTCCTTACGGCTCTCGACTCAATCGACGAGGTTGTCGCCATCATCCGCGGCTCCGAAGACACCGCAGCGGCCCGCAAGCAGCTCATGAAGGCCTTCAAGCTGAGCCTCACTCAAACCGACCACATCCTGGACATGCCCCTCAAGCGCCTCACGGCCCTTGAAACCAGACGCCTCGAATCCGAACGCGACCAACTCACAGCCGACATCGCCGACCTCAAGAAGCTCCTGAGTTCAGAGCAGAGACGACGCACGCTGGTACTGACCGAACTGGCCGACGCCGTAGAGCAGTTCGGGCACCCCCGCCTCACCGAGATCACCCACCCCGACGACCTACCGGTCTTTGAGGTGAGCGAGGTCGCCAACGACATCGCCGACGAGGCCTGCGTAGTCACGCTCACCACCTCGGGACAGATCGGGCGACTACCCGTGGATGGAGCCCGTAGGGCCACCCCTGGTCGCCACGATGTCCTCGTCGCCTCCACCGTCACAAGGACCACATCAAGGATCACGGCGGTTACCTCCGAAGGGCGAGCACTTCAGATGCTGGTGGCCGAACTCTCCGATGGCGGCGGCCGGGTCCGCGGCGGCTCAGCATCGCAGCTGTTCGGCACCAACAGGGGCGAGACGATCCTCACGATCGTGTCCGGCGGCGAGGAACCTCTCGTTGTCGTGAGTGCCGCCGGAGTGGCAAAGCGCCTCACCCCCGACGAGGTCCGCGACACCCAGGGCGGAAAGCCGTTGATCAAGCTGAAGCAGGGAGACCGGCTGGTAGCCGCGTTCCGGGCACCAGCCGAGGTCGACATGGTCATGGTCGCCTCAGACGCACAGGCTCTGCGCACACCAACCGGTGCCGTCAGCATCCAGGGGCGCGGAGCATCCGGGGTTGCCGGAATGAAGTTGCGGGGAGACGCCACGGTGGTTGGCGCAGCCGCGACCATCGGTGACGAAGCTCTCATCACCGTCACCAGTGACTCGTGTGCCAAGGCCACCCCCATGGCCGACATGGAGACGAGAGGCCGTGGCGGCGTCGGGGTGAGGGTCACCAAGTTGGGGGATGACACGGCGCTGACCCTCATGGACGTAGGCGAACCCCTGAGCCTGCTGGCGGTGATGGCCTCAGACGACGACCCCCGAAAGCCAGACCCCAACCCGGTTCCCCTCATGTTGGAACCCGGCCGACGAGACCTTGTAAGCACCTCGACCGAGCGGCAGGTACTCGCCCTCGGACCGGCCAGGTGGTGACGGTGGCAGCCAAGACCACCAAAGCCAAGGCAACAAGGGCATCCGGAACCGTCAAACCCAATCGGACAGCCGGTACCAACGGAAGCGGCAACGGCTATGACGCCGACGCCATCAAGACCCTCGAGGGCCTCGAGGCCGTACGCAAGCGACCCGGCATGTACATCGGTGGAACCGGTAGCCCGGGGCTGATGCACCTCGTCTGGGAACTGCTCGACAACGCTGTCGATGAGGCCGCCGCCGGGTTCGCCACCAGAATCGACATCACCCTCCACCGTGACCGTTCGGTCGAGGTCGCCGACAACGGACGCGGCATCCCCATCGACACCCACTCCAAGCGCAAGGTCTCAGCGCTCGAGGTGGTTCTCACCGAACTCCACGCCGGCGGCAAGTTCGGCGGCGGCGCCTACGGCGCATCTGGTGGCCTGCACGGTGTAGGGGCGTCGGTTGTAAACGCCCTCTCCACCAAGCTCGTGGCCCAGGTCGACCGCGACGGCCACACCCACGAGCTGGCATTCAAAGACCGGGTAGCCGGACAGTTCAGCGGCTCCTCGTTCAAAGCCGGACACCAACTTGCCAAGGTGAAGCGCATAGCCAAGACCAAATCCGGCACCCGCGTCCGTTTCTGGCACGACCCCGACATCTTCGACGCTGATGCCACGATCGATGCCGAGCTGATCCGCCAGAGGGTGATCCAGGCGTGTTTCCTGGTCCCCGGGGTGAAGGTCCGAATCACCGACAAGCGGGCCGGCGGCGGTGAACCGTTCGAGTTCATCTCACGCGGCGGCCTGGCCGACCTAGTCGACCACAACTCCAGCGGAGGCAACACCACCGAGATCATCACCCTCTCGGGCATCGATACCTTCACCGAACGTGTTCCCGTAGACGGCAAGATGAGCGACGTCGAGCGCGAGTGCACCGTCGAGGTGGCAATCCGGTGGGTCGACGGCTTCGACACCAGCCTTCAGTCGTTCGTGAACACCATCCCCACCAGCCAAGGTGGCACCCACGTCGCCGGTTTCGAGCGGGCCGCGACACGTGCGGTCAACGACATTCTCCTCAAAGACACCCGCAAGCTGGCCAAGTTGGCCAAGGACAACAAGAACAGGGCCACAAAGGACGACATTCAGGAGGGCATGGTTGCGGCGATCAAGATCACCGTTCCGGAACCCCAGTTTCGCGGCCAGACCAAACAGGAACTTGGCACCCCGGCCGTCGAGAAGATCGTCTACGACATCGTCAAGCAGGGGTTCGCCGACTGGTTCGGTGGCGGAGGCCCCAAGACACACATCACCGCCATCCGCGACAAGTTGGCCAACGCCGTCATCAACAGGGTCAGCTCCAAGCAACTCCTGGAGACAAAGCGTCGGGCCGCCAACATGGGTTCCACCGGCATGCCCGACAAGCTCGCCGACTGCCGTGAGCACGGGCCCGGTTCTGAGCTGATCATCGTCGAGGGCGACTCGGCCGCAGGGCCGGCCAAGGCCGGTCGTGACTCCAGGTTCATGGCGATCCTGCCTCTCCGCGGCAAGGTCGTAAATGCCGGCAAGGCAACCCTCAAGCAGGTTCTCGACAACACCGAGGCACAGGCACTCTTCACAGCTGTCGGCGCAGGCGCAGGCAAGGAGTTCAACATCGACGACTCCCGCTACGGGCGCATCATCATCCTCTGCGATGCCGACGTCGACGGTAGCCACATCCGCTGCCTCCTGTTGACCCTCATCCACGAGTTCATGAGACCCCTCCTTGAAGAGGGCCGCGTCTACGCCGCCCAGCCTCCCCTCTTCACGTGCCGGGTAGGCGACACGATCCACAGGGCGTTCAGCGACGAGGAGCGGGACGCCATCACCGCCGAGTTGACAAAGGGAAGGCGAAAAGCCGAGAACCTGGTCTGGCACAGGTTCAAGGGCCTTGGCGAGATGAACGTCGACGAGTTGGCTGAATGCGCCCTCAACCCAGACACCCGCATACTGAGACGCCTCACCATCGACGATGCCAAGGCTGCCACGCGTGCCGCATCTCTCTTTGAGACCCTCATGGGGTCCGATGTGGCAAAGCGCCGCGACTACCTGATCGCCAACAGCTCCCTTCTTGACCCGGCGGCCCTCGACATATGAGCCCACCACCTCCTGATTCAGGGCCCGAAATTGGCTGACCTTCCGCGTTCGTTCTCGCCATCGGCTGCTTCCACCTACGACAAGTGCCCGCGCAGGTGGAAGCACCGTTACGTGGACAAGCTGCCCGATCCCCCAGGCGAGGCTGCGCTCGTCGGCACCTTCGCCCACCGGGTGCTGGAGCTCCTCTGCGGCGAAGAGCCGTCCCTCCGCACGGTCGACAGGGCTAGAGAGCTGGCCGGTGAGGTCTGGCCCTCCGTCTCGAAACAGAAGGATTTTCGAGCCCTGGATCTGGAGCCCGAGGCAGAGCGGGAGTTCCGCTGGCGGTCCTGGCGGGCGATCGAAGGGCTCTGGGCTCTGGAGGACCCGGCCACGGTCAACGTCCGCTCAACCGAACAGCGCCTCTCTGCAGAGGTCGCCGGCGTTCCGTTCCGTGGAATCGTCGACCGCATGGACAACGTCGAGGGTGGCCTCGCCATTACCGACTACAAGTCCGGAAAGGCACCCAGGCCTGACCGTCGCCGAGAGGCCCTCTCCCAGGTTCTCCTGTACGCGGCTGCGGTCGAGGCTGACACCGGTGAACGCCCCACTCAGGTCCGGTTGCTCTACCTTGCCCAGGCAACCATCGAAGAGCAGGTCAGCGACGAAGGCATGGCTGAGGCCACCGATGGGCTGGCCTCGTCCTGGGCCAGCCTGGGTAGAGACTGTGCGTCGGACCAGTTCGAAGTACGGCCCGGTCCGCTCTGCGGCTGGTGCCCCTACGTCACGATCTGCGACGAGGGGCGGTCCGAGGTGACACGGCGTGTTCGGTCTGGCCGGATACCCAATGCCCCTGCAAGGGCTGCACTCGGCATCTGAACCCCGACGGGCGGTTCAGGACCTCCGGCGACGCCAGGCCGTGAGCAGCACCACGAAAGCGATCACGGCACCCAGCACTGCGAGACGTTGCAGGCGATCGGCGTTCTCGTCAGTCATCTCCACCGGTGGGGTGTCAAATGGCCTGTCAGCAGGAGCATCGGAGTGGTCGACCATGTCCGCTACTGAGGAAGCGACTGACTCAGCAGCAACCAGCGGTAGTTCGGACTCAACAGGTGCTGGGGCGCCGGCCGGTTCCACCGGCAGGTGGCCGAGCAGGTCATCGACAGGGCTGTCACCATCGACTGCGGGACGTGTCCGTCCGGACTGTGGGTCGTAGCCGGCCATTAGATGTCTCCTTCTGGGAGGGATTCTGTTGTTGGCGGGGCATCGGCTGTCACGGGCCTGAGCAGAATGTCGAGCAGGACATCGAACTCACCGGCGGCCTCGGCCGCCCCTGCACGGCTTCCGAGTGAATGGATTGGCCTTGACTGGGCGGCAGCTTCGGACACCGCCGCCCGCAGGTGGACCGGCGGAAGGCACTTCTCGGGGTATGCGGAGTCGAGTTGTTCATGCCAGTAGCGACCGTCGCGGGTGCGCCCAAGCCTGTTGACGGCGATGCCACTCACCTCTGGCCCGCCATCGGGACGGCGTGTTCTGATGCGGTCAATCGTCTGGAGCATCCGGCCCACACCGTCCACGGCCCAGGCGCCTGGCTCGGTCACCACGAGCACCGCATCCACTGCAAACAGGGCATTGATGGTCAACAGCCCGAGGGATGGTGGGCAGTCGACGAGAACCAGAGGAACCGAACAGCCCTGCATCGCCACGCTAAGCCGGTCCTGCGCCCCCAAGGGATCGCTGGCCAACTGGGGTTCTCTGGCCGCCAGTGCGGGTGACGACGCCGCAACCAGAGGACGTCGACCACTATCGTCGGTCCAGCCGGTCGTCTCAACGACTGAGTTGATCCCACCAGGGCGTTCCTCTATGAGCACGGAGTCGATGCTGCGTGTCGGCTCAAACACCCCGAGCCCCGTCGTGGCATTTCCCTGAGGGTCGATGTCGACCACGAGCGTCTCAATGCCGCGATGGGCCGCCGCCGAAGCCAGGCCAAGCACGACCGTTGTCTTGCCGACACCACCCTTCTGGTTCACCACCGCTATCGAAGCCACAGGGGCAACCTAACCCAACCGGTCCGGCCAGCCGGGTGCTCCCCCCGGCCGCCCGGTACGTTGACACGATGCCCGAGTTGCCAGAGGTGGAAACGGTCAGGCGCCAACTGGAACCCCTCATCGTGGGTGCCCGCATTGTCGAAAGCGAGGCGCACCCGTCAGCAAAGTTCTCCCAGGCAACGTTGGCAACCGGTTACAGGGTTGAGGGGATCGATCGGCGGGGCAAGTACCTGCTGATCGGTCTGGGCGACGGGATGGCCATGGCTCCCTCCATGGAGCTGATAGTCCATCTGGGCATGACGGGCGGGGTCCACGTCGTCGACTCCATTCCAGACGACCCGTACCTGCGCGCATGGTGGTCGCTCAAGGATGGCCGCTTCATCATGTTCCGTGACGTCCGACGCTTTGGCCGGCTTGCTGTGGTTCCCACCGGCGAATACTCCTCGCTCCCGACCCTGCACGCTCTGGGGCCTGAACCGTTCGACCCGGCCCTTGATGGTCGCTCCTTTCATGCCGCCCTCGCTCGTAGCCGCCGACACGTCAAGACGAGCCTTCTGTCTCAGCGCCCCGTTGCGGGGGTTGGCAACATCTACGCCGACGAGGCCCTCTGGAGGTCCCGGATCAACCCGGCGGCCAGACGCGTCGGCCCGGACCGGTCGGAGCGTCTACTCGCCGCCATAAGGGAGGTGCTGAGCGAGGCCCTGGCCAACAACGGCACGACGCTGCGGGACTACCGGACCCCTGCCGGCGACTCGGGAAACAACCAGGAGTTCCTGGACTGCTACGGGCGGGGCGGCCAACCGTGCCGGTCCTGTGGGTCGACGCTTTCGACAAGACAACTGGACCAGCGGACAACCACGTGGTGTCCGACATGTCAGGTGCGGTGAGCAGGCCCATCGGGTGCACCTACCGACCACCGGGTACAACCTACGCTCCTGCCTGTGCGTCGTTCCCGCTTCCTGACCTTCCTTTCGTTCGCCCTGGTCCTCTCTGCTGTCACGGTCGGGATCGTCGCGGCAGGGCCATTTGACGAAGAGATCGCCGCCAACGTCGAAAAGATCGACAGCCGCCATGACGAGATCGCTGCGAGCTACGACAGGATTGCCTCGCTCCAGGAGGAGCTGGTGGCCATCGACGAGCGGATCGCTGCCGCCGAGGACGCCCTGGCCGACGGAGACGACGAGCTCCTCCTGCTTCCCGTGCAGATGGAACTGCTCGCGGACGAGTTCGTTGACATCGTGTTTTCCCGCAACGAGCCGGCGACCCTGCGCCACAAGATGGCGATCGACTCATATGTCCGAAACAACGACCGACTCAACGCCGTCCTGAACCAGTCTTCCCAGTTCTCCGAACAGGCCCTCGAAGATGCCCGTAACCGCCTTCTGTACGACTCGGTCATCGAGTTGGCCCTCAGCCGGCTCGAGGTGGTTGATGCCCGGCTACGGCTCGCTGCCGACAAGGTCGACGGGATCAAGGGTGTGATCACCGAGGCCGAAGACCGCCAGAGGGTGTCGGTCGACAGGCTTGAGGCGGAAAAGGCGGCCATCCCCGCGGTCGCGGCCAACATCGTCGACGTCCGCGACCAGATCAGGGTTCTTGAGGACGAGATCAGAGGCCTCGAAGACGACATTGGGCGCCTCGAGGCCATGTCCATAACAACCAGGTGGACCGGAATGCAAGGCACTGATGTCGGCCGGCCTGTCCTGGCGGTGAAGATCGACAACGTAACGAGGGCCCATCCGCAGGCCGGCATCAACCAGGCTGACGTCGTCTACGAGGAACTGGTCGAGGCGGGAATAAGCCGTCTCATCGCGGTGTTCCAGTCGGCCGGTGCTCCAGTCGTTGGTCCGGTCCGATCAGCCCGGACCTCCGACCCGCCGCTGCTGATCGGATTCGACCGTCCCCTGTTTGCCTACTCAGGTGCCAACCGTGGAACCCAGGAGGCGGTCGACGCCTCTTCTCTGCTTGACGTGGGCCACGACGCGGAGCCTTCCCTCTTCTGGAGGTCAACAGACCGCCGGGCACCACACAACCTGTTCACCTCCACCGAAGGGCTCTGGGCGGTCCACCCCGATCGCACCTCGGTTCCACCGGCGCCCTTCCTGTTCAGGTTTGAGGGCGAGGCGCTCCCGGACTCCGCTGAGCCGGCAGCGGGCGTGTTCATCGACTTCGGTCGAACCGAGGTCGACTACGAGTGGAACGGAACCGGGTGGCAACGCACCCACAACGGGAACCCCCACATGGACGACCAGGGTGTCCGTGTGGCGCCGGCCAACATGGTCATCTTGTTCACCGAATACGGGACAAGTGCCGCAGATTCCAGGTCTCCAGAGGCGATCACGGCTGGCTCCGGAACGGCATGGGTGTTCACGGACGGCCACCTAATCAATGCCGAATGGAGACGCACCGACAGTTCCCTGCCAGCGAAGCTGACCGCCGGCGGTGACCCGGTCCTTCTTACGCCCGGCAGGACATGGGTGGCCCTCGCCCCACCAGATTCTGCAACCTGGCGCTGAGTTCTCCTCAGGCAGACGCCTGTAGCACAAGGGCCTCGGCGGGAACGGTTCCGTCGCCGAGAACCGTGAGAAGTTCCACGCCCTCCTCAAGAACCAGGAGAGTGTGTTCGAACTGGGCCGTCCGGCGACCGTCCAGCGTTACAGCAGTCCAGTCGTCGTCCCAGAGAGCACACGCCGGATCCCCGAGGGTGAGCATCGGCTCAACCGTGAAAGTCATGCCCGGCTCCATGATCGTTCGTGCCCGCGGGTCGTGGTAATGGGGAATCTGGAGGCCGCTGTGGAACTCGGTACCGATCCCGTGCCCGATGAACTCCCGCACCACGCCAAGACCCTGCCTACGGGCATGACGTTCGATGGCTCGCCCGATCACGTTTACCGGCTTGTCCGGTTGGATGGCTGCAATCCCCTCGTTCATCGCGACATAGGTCTGCTCGATGAGGCGTCGGTCGTTCGGGTCGACCTCACCCACCGGGAACGTGACAGAGGTGTCACCGTGCACGCCATCGAGGTAGATGGTCACGTCCACGTTGACGATGTCGCCGTCTACAAGGGACCGACTGTCGGGTATTCCATGGCAGATGACCTCGTTCACCGAGGTGCATACCGACTTCGGGTACCCCCGGTAGTTGAGCGGGCTCGGATAGCCGCCCCTTGCGATGGTCGCCTCGTGCACCACCTCGTCGATGCGATCAGTCGTGACACCCGGGACCACATGCGGTGCTACCTCAAAGAGGATCTCGGCCGCTGCGGTACCGGCTCGCCGCATCAGGGCGATCTCGTCATCTGTCCTGAAGTTGGATGAGGTCGTCGGACCCGGATCTCCGGTAACGGCATAGGGCGGCAGCCCTATATGGGAAGGCACGCTGCGGGTCGGGCTGAGAAGCCCTGGCCGGACCGGGGGCTCGGACCGGGGAGCCTGATCCTGGAGTCTGGTCTTGCGCTTCGCCACCCGGAGAGGCTACCGGGACGTCACCCGGGTGACCGGGGCCTGTTCAGCGCATGAACCTGCTGACGCTCTCCACGACACAGACCGGCCGGTCGCTGCCCTCTACCTCGATCGTGATCTTCATGACGGTCTGGTAGCCGCCGACAACCTCGACCACCTCCAGGATCTCGGCTCCTGCCCTGACCTTGGAACCGACCAGAAGAGGAGCCGGAAAGCGAACCTTGTTGGTGCCGTAGTTGATGCCCATCGAGATCCCCTTCACCTGGATCAACTCGGGCATGAACATGACGGTAAGCGACAGCGTCAGATAGCCGTGGGCAATGGTCGTGCCGAACGGTCCGGCCGCTGCACGCTCCGCATCCAGGTGAATCCACTGATGGTCGCCGGTGGCATCTGCGAACAGGTTGACGCGTTCCTGGTCGATGGTTATCCACTCGCTGTAACCCAGGTGTGTGCCTACTGCGCCGGGTAGTTCGTCTGGGCTTTCGAAAACGGTCGTCACTGGAATGCTCCTGATCATCGCTGTCGGCATCGTCGGCCGCTTCAGGCGACACTACGCTGCGACCGGTCCCACCGGCGGGTCGGACCTACCAGACCCCCAGACGACAGGAGCCCGAATGGCCGCCGCTGGTTCGAAGGCAGTGCTGACGGCCCTGTTGGCCAATGCCGGCATCGCTGTCGCCAAGTTCGCCGGGTTCCTTTTGACCCGGTCGACCTCAATGCTGGCCGAGAGCCTCCACTCGGCCACCGACTCGACCAACCAGCTGCTGCTCCTGTTGGGCGCCAGAAGGGCCAAGCGGCCACCCAGCCCCATGCACCCCTTCGGGTACGGCCGCGAACGCTATTTCTGGTCGTTCGTCGTTGCCCTCGTGCTGTTCTCAGCGGGTGCTGCGTTCGCCGTATTCCAGGGCATCGCAAAGATCCGTAGTCCCCATGACCTCGACAACGTGGGCTGGGCTATCGGCATTCTCGTGGTCGGCATAGCCCTTGAGTCCTGGTCGCTTCGCATCGCCGTCCTTGAAGCCAGACCCTTTCGGGGCGACTCATCCTGGAGTCGCTTCATCGTGACCTCCAAGCAGCCTGAACTGCCGGTGGTGCTGCTCGAGGATGCCGGCGCCCTGTTGGGCCTGTTCATTGCGCTGGCTGCGATCGGCGTGGCCGATCTGACCGGTGATCCACGCTGGGACGGGGTGGGGACCCTGGCGATCGGTGTTCTGCTCGCCGCAATCGCCACGGTCCTGGCACGTGAAATGCAGAGCCTCCTCATCGGTGAGGCCGCCGACCCGGACGATCTTGTGGCAATCGAGGCGGCCATCGGATCGGTTGCGGCTGTCGACCGTCTCATCAACCTCAAGACCCAGCATCTGGGTCCCGACCAGATCCTGGTCGGCGCCAAGATCGCCTTTGGCGAGGGCCTTGACACGGCCGGAATCGCTGCCGCCATTGACGCTGTGGAGGCTGAGATCAGGAGGGTCGTACCCAATGCGGGTCCGATCTACGTGGAGCCTGATCTGGACCGGGGCTCAGACCATCAGGGTTCCGGGCTCAGGTGACCGAGGCTCCCAGGAGGCCACCTATCAGGTAGGTGGTCGAGCAGGCTCCGGCTGCGACCAGCACCTGACGCATCACGGTGCGGATCATCGAGCGTTCAGTCAGGCGGGCCAGGAGGCCACCTACAACCGCTGCTGCTGCCACGCCCAGAATCGCCGATGCCCAGACAGCCCCGGTACCGCCACCGCCCAGCCATGGAACCAGCGGCACGAAGGCTCCGAGGACGAATGCCAGAAAGCTGTAGATCGCCGCCTGGATGGGGCTACCCAGGTTGTCGGGATCAACCCCAAGCTCCTCGCGTGCGTGGACCTCGAGTGCCACCTCAGGGTCAGACATGAGGTCACGTGCAACACGTTCGGCGTGTTCGAGGTCGAGCCCACGTTCCACGTAGATGGCGGTCAACTCGGCGGTTTCCAACTCGGGATCCTCGGCGATCGAGGCCCGCTCAATTGTCAGCTCTCGCTCAACCAGTTCGGCCTGGGCCTTGAGGGAGATGTACTCGCCGGCAGCCATAGAGACAGCTCCGGCCAGGAGGCCCGACACGCCCGCAACTCGGACGAACGCAGGGTCGGTGCTGGCTCCGGCAATTCCGAGGATCAGAGCCACGTTGGAAACAAGACCGTCGCTCACCCCGAATACGGCGGCGCGTGCCGCGCCGCCCTGGACATCTCGGTGTCTGTGAACCTCGGGTTTCTCCATCGGCTCGAACCTAGCGGGAGCCACATGTCTGTCGGTGTTTCGATGTGCCGGGCAGGTTCGAACAGGCCGCCAGACGCTGGCCCACGAAGGCGTGTGGTGCTAGGAACTGCGGCGATGGGTAGGGGCCAACGATGAACGATCCGCTATTGCAGCCGCTGACCGTCGGCGGCGCGACCCTGCGCAACCGGATTTTCTCGAGCAGCCACGCACCGGGATACACGGTCGACGGTCTGGCCACCGACCGCTACCGCCTCTACCACGAAGAAAAAGCCCGTGGCGGAATCGGCCTCACGATGATCGGTGGTTCCACGAACGTGGCGCCCGACTCTCCCTCGGTCTGGGGTCAACTGTACGCCGGAGACGATTCGGTGATCCCCGGCCTGACAAAGCTGGCCGAGGGCGTCCACTCCCACGGAGCGTCGGTCATGTGCCAGATCACCCACATGGGTCGGCGAACAATCTGGGATGACGGCGACTGGCTTCCGACCATCTCACCGTCAAGGGTCCGCGAACCGATGCACCGGAGCTTTCCGAAGATCATGGAGGAATCCGATATCAGCCGTGTCGTTCAGGCCTACGGAGATGCAGCCCGCAGGGTCAGGACCGCCGGCCTTGATGGGGTGGAGCTGATAGCAACCGGCCATCTCATAGACCAGTTCTGGAGCCCTGCGGTGAACCGCAGAACCGATCGCTACGGGGGTTCGCTGGACAACAGGATGCGCTTCAGCATGGAGGTGCTTGAGGCCGTGCGGTCGGCGGTGGGTGACGGGTTCGCCGTTGGGGTCCGGATGACGGGCGACGAGAACCTCGACGGTGGCCTGACTGCGGCCGCCTGCTCCGAGATCGGCAGGCTGCTCGCCAGCTCAGGTCTGATCGACTTTGTCAACGTGATCGGCGGCAACCTGATCACCCACAAGGGCCTTGCAGGTGCGATCCCACCGATCGGAACCCCACTGGCGGAGCAGCTACCGGTGGCCGCGGCCATCAAGGAGACCCTGGACCTCCCGGTATTCCACGCTGGCCGCATCCCCGATGTCGCCACCGCCAGGCATGTGATCGCCGAGGGAATCGTTGACATGGTCGGCATGACCCGTGCACACATCGCCGACCCCCACATCGTCGCCAAGGTGGAACGCGGCGAGGAGGACCGAATCAGGACATGCGTAGGTGCCTCGTACTGCATCAACCGCCTGTACCTGAGTCAGGAGGCCCTCTGTGTACAGAACCCGGCAACGGGAAGGGAGGTCACGATCCCCCATCTGACGGTTACATCGACGGGGCCGGCTGAATCGGTGGTTGTGGTGGGAGCGGGACCGGCCGGGCTTGAGGCTGCCCGGGTCTGTGCGGAGCGGGGACACACGGTGACGCTCTTTGAGGCACAGCCTGAGACCGGAGGACAGGTTCGTCTGGCCGCCCGTGCATCCGGCCGTACCCGTGACATGGTCGGAATCGTGGACTGGCTGGACCGGGAAGCCAGGGTCGCCGGAGCAGATATCCGGCTGAACAGTCCGGTGGAGGCTGAAGAGGTACTCGAGTGCGATCCCGATGTGGTGATCGTGGCAACCGGCGGGTGGCCAGACACCGATGTGCTTCCGTCTGGTGCTGCCGGTGTCGACCTTCTGGTCAGCGTCGCCGAGGTGATCAGCGGGCACGTGGCTGTCGGGCCACGGGCCCTGGTGTTTGATGACCACGGGAATCTCCAGGCTCTGTCCTGTGTCGAGTACCTGTTGGACCGCAACGTCGAGGTCCAGCTGGTAACCCCTGACCGTGCCATCGGCCACGAACTGAACGGAACACTCCACCCCGCTTATCTCGAGCGATTCCACTCCGATGGTGTCGACATGCTGGTCGACCACCGCCTTGTCGGGGTTGTCCGGTCAGGCGGCCGCCTCGAGGCAGTGCTGCGCAACGTCTACACGGGCAGCGAACAGACCTCGACAGTCGACCAGGTTGTTGTCGAACACGGCGTCGTCCCAGCCGACGACCTCTACCTGCAACTGCGGGGACACTCCGCCAATGGTGGGCATCTGGACTTGGACGCCTTCATCAACAACAACCCCCAACCCAAAACCGAGAGCGGATTCCGCCTGTTCCGGATCGGTGACGCCGTTGCCGGTCGTGATATTCACGCCGCCATCTATGACGCCCGGCGACTCTGCCAGGTTCTCTGACTGGACCCGTCAGGAACCGACCCGGCTGGTCAGCCAGACACCTCCGAGGAGGACGACTCCGCCGGCCACCTGCCACGGAGACAGGGTCTCACCAAGCACAAACACACCCAGGGCGGCAGCCACGACGGTCACCAGGTACGTGACTATCGACATCCGTACTGGACCCACCCGGCCAATGAGGGTCGCGGCCGCAAGGAAGGCGAGGCCCGTTCCGCCCACTCCGACTGCCACGTTGGATGCCACAGCGCTCCACGCCCACGTCGACGAGGAGAGCCCGTAGACCCCGAAAGGCAGGGTCGCCACCGTCGCCACGGCCAGAACACGTGATAACACCGCCGGGGACCCGTAGCGCCGTTGAAGCGGCCCTGCGATATGGGCTGCGACGCCGTAGGAGGTGACCGCCGCCACCACGAGGGCCACACCCAACGCGTTGGTACCACCGGTCGTAGCAGTCGGCAGACCCAGGAGAAGGATCCCAACCAGGCCCACCAGAACGCCCGCTATCTGGATCCTTCCCGTGCGTACACCAAAGAACACCGCTCCGGCCACAACGGTCGCCACGGGCATGGCGCTGTTGAGCATCCCCGTGAGCGAGGAGTCGATCCACTGCTGGGCTAGCGGGAACATCGTGAGGGGGAAGGCCATCCACGTGATACCGAGCAGCAGCAGTCGCCCCCGGTCGGCCCGATCCACGGGCCTGCGAGCCGAAGGGAAGGGCAGGATCGCCAGGAGGCCCAGGGCAGGCCTCAGGAAGGTAATCAAGCCCGGATGCTCCGTGTCGAGAGCCACGTCCATGAATAGAAACGAGGCACCCCAGATTCCGGCAGCCGACGCCAGGAGCAACCAGTCCATGGGGGCGAACGGGCGGCTTTCGGCTTTCGGACCGGTCTGTTCCTGCACAGCGGCACGCTATCGGTCTCCGTGCGCGTGTCAGGAAGCCGATTAGGCCAGACTGCTCACCAGATCCATATCCGGAAGGCCTCCACGTGTACTGCAATCCCCGACTGTCATCCATGCTGGTCGCCTCGGCCCTGATTGCCGCCTCGTGTTCGTCGACTGGGACCGCGGCTCCTGTCACGACCGCCGTGCCACCGACAACCACGGCTCCACCAGCGACGACAACAACGACTGCTCCACCAGCGACGACAACAACGACAACAACGACAACCACCACCCTTCCACCAACGACCACCTCGCCGCCCACGACCACAGCCGCGCCTACCGGAACCCTCCTCTCCAGCGAGCCCGTCGACATCGGCTCGATCGGCGTGGCCTGGCGTGTCACCTACAGCTCGGTCTCGGTCGCCGGGGACCCGATCGAGGTGACCGGCGTAATCGCAGCACCTGACACAGACGCCACGGCACCACGCCCGGTTCTCTCGATAGCCCACGGCACGACCGGCCTTGCCGACCAGTGCGCCCCATCGGAATCCTTCCCCGACATCTTCAGCCTGGCGGCCCTCACACCCTTTCTGGAGCGCGGCTGGGTTGTGACGGCCACCGACTACGAGGGCCTCGGAGGACCGGGCCTGCACGCCTACATGGTCGGAGAGAGTGAGGCACGAGGTGTGTTTGACATTGTCCGGGCCGCCCGCAACATCGAAGGCGTCGGCGCCGACGGACCCCTTGTGGTCTGGGGTCACTCGCAGGGTGGTCATGCCGCCATACACGTGTCCCAGCGGTGGCAGGACCTGGCCCCCGATCTGGATCTCGTCGGCGTGGCAGCAGGCGCACCACCTTCACAGTTGGACCTGCTGTCGACGTTCCTTCAGGGTTCCGAGTTCCAGGGCTACCTCATAATGGTCGGCGCCGGACTTGCGGTCTCCTACCCGGAACTGGACCTGAGCTCAGTAACCAACCCCGACTACCACCACCTGCTTGACGAGTTGGAGAACGGCTGCACCGGGTACGTGATGGACCTCGTCAACCCGATCCCGTTTGTGGACCTGTTGTCTGTACCGGACATCTTCGCTGTCCCGGAGTGGAGCGCCAGGCTCACCGAGAACGACACGAACCAACTGCCGAATCAGGCGCCGGTGATTATCCTCCACGGCGACCAGGATGAGCAGATCCCGATCATCAGCAGCGAGTTCCTGCTCAGCCAACTCTGCGACATGACCGACCACGCACCTCTGGAACGCCGCGTGTACCCGGGGGCGACACACGCATCAGCGGTTCTTGACTACTTCGACGACCTGATTGCCTGGCTGGAGGCACGTGTCGGCGGCGAGCCTGCTGTTGACCAGTGCGGCGCCTGATCTAGCGGTCTGAGGCCGGAAACAGCGCCTTCACGAGGACCACTGCCAACCCAACGCCGACTACCTGCATGACGACGAACATCGGCGCCGACGAGGGTTCAATGCCGGTGAAGGTGTCTGACAGGGTGCGGGCCACGGTCACTGCCGGATTGGCGAAGCTGGTCGACGAGGTGAAGTAGTAGGCGCCACCGATGTAGGCGCCGACCACATACGGAATGGCCGTATGCCGTTTCGTCCTGACAAGGCTGAAGACCACGAGCAGGAGTCCCAGGGTGGCCACCACCTCGGCCAGCCAGAGGTGGCTTCCGCTACGTGTGTTCGTGGAGAGATCCACCCACGCCAGATTGAACATGAGGTTCGCCAGGACCGTGCCCAGAGCGCCGCCGAGCACCTGAGCAGCCAGCATTGCCGGAACCTGGTTTCCCTTGCGATGGCCGAGAAGCCATGCAGCGATAGTCACCGCCGGGTTGAAGTCAGCAGATATGGACCCGAAGATCGAGATGATGGCGATGAGCACCGCCGCCGTCGCGGCCGCGTTCTGGAACAACTGCAGCCCCACGTCGGTCGGGCTGAGCCGCGCGGCCATGATGCCGGAGCCGACAACTCCTATCAGGAGGAACATCGTTCCCAGGCCTTCAGCCAGCAGGGTGCGGCGGAACTCCCGCGATGAAATCTTGGTCTTAGCTGCCGGATCGGTCACTTGATCAGACCTCGGTGTGGAGCAGGCCATAGACGATCGAGTCCACAAGCGCCTGCCAAGAGGCTTCGATGATATTTTCTGAAACCCCGATTGTCGTCCATGTCTGGTCTCCGTTGGTCGTGTCGATGAGAACCCGTGTAACAGCACCGGTTCCCTTGCGGGTCTCAAGCACCCTCACCTTGAAGTCGGTGAGGTGCAGCCGGTCGAGGGAAGGGTGACTGTCACCAAGGGCACTTCTGAGGGCGGAATCGAGGGCGTTGACGGGGCCGTTGCCTCTGCCCGTCGCCTCCCTCTGCTCTCCGCCGACCACGATCCTGACAACAGCCTCGGTGTCCACATCGACGGCAACCTCGTTCCAGGCGCGGCTGCCGCTTCCGGATCGGTGCCCGACCTCGACGGTGAAGGAGTCCAGCTCGAAGTAGTCCTGTTGCCATCCTCCGGCGGCACGCATCAACAGCTCAAGCGATGCATCGGCAGCCTCGAAGTGGTAGCCGGCGTGTTCAAGGACCTTCATGGTGTCGACGATGTCGCCCATGGTCCCGCTATCCAGATCAAGACCCAACTGTCTGGCCTTCAGGTCGATGGTGGACCTTCCCGACATTTCCGAAACGAGGAACCTGGTCCCGTTGCCGACGAGGTCGGGCGCAATGTGTTCATAGGCGTCGGGGCGTCTCGAGATTGCGCTGGTGTGTAGGCCAGCCTTGTGTGCGAAGGCGGTCGCACCCACGTAGGGCTGCTGGGGGTCGACGGTGAAGTTCACCAGTTCCGCCACATGGTGGGCAACTGCGGTGAGTTGGCTGATGCCCTCCGTCGGGATGGTGTCGACACCCATCTTGAGGGTCAGGTTGGCGATTATCGGCACCAGGTCACAGTTGCCGACCCTCTCGCCGTAACCGTTGATGGTTCCCTGGACATGGGTCGCTCCACCGCGTACGCCGGCAAGTGCGTTGGCGATGCCACAACCAGTGTCGTTGTGGAAGTGGACGCCGATCGGGGTATCGGTGGCTGCTGCAACCTCAGACACGATCGCCTCCACGTCAAACGGGAGGCAGCCACCGTTGGTGTCACAAAGCACGAGGCAGTCGGCTCCGGCTTCGGCAGCACCGTCAAGAACCCGCATCGAGTACTCGGCGTTGGCCTTGTACCCGTCAAAGAAGTGCTCGGCGTCGAAGAACACCGTGAGACCACGACCCTTGAGAAACCTGATCGAATCGGCGACCATCGCCACGCCCTCATCGAGAGAGGTTCGCAACGCCTCGGTGACGTGGTAGTCCCATGCCTTGCCGACTATGCAGACGACCTCGGTGTCGGAGGCCACAAGGTTGGCGAGGGTCGGATCGTCGTCGGCGCTCCCGCCGACGCGTCGTGTGGACCCGAAGGCGACCAGCCGGGACTGCTTCAGTTCCAGCTCGGTCCGCGCACGCTCAAAGAACTCCTCATCCTTGGGATTGGCGCCCGGCCATCCGCCCTCAATGAAGTGGACCCCGAGCAGGTCCAGCTGGCGGGCGATCCGCAGCTTGTCAGCGACGGTCAGGGAAATTCCCTCCAACTGCGCGCCATCGCGCAGGGTGGTGTCGTAGATGTCTACCGATGCAGGCAGGTCAGGCGTCGACATGCTCATTCCACTCCGCATACTCGGGACGCTTGCCGCGGACAGCCTCGAAAAAAACCTCCTGAATGGCCCGCGTCACTGGCCCAGGGTCGCCGATGTCGCGCTCATCGACCGAGCGGATCGGCACGATCTCGGCCGCTGTGCCGGAAAGGAACGCCTCGTCGGCGGTGTAGAGGTCGCTGCGCAGCAGGTTGCCCTGCACATACGGGATACCCAGATCGTCTGCGATCCGATGGACGGCATCCTGGGTAATGCCCTCGAGGGCACCAGCACTCGTTGGCGGCGTGATGATCGTGCCGCCACTAACGATGAACAGGTTCTCGCCGGTGCATTCGGACACGTTCCCCTGGGGAGACAGCAGGATGGCCTCGTCGTAGCCGGCCTTGATCGCCTGGACCTTGGCCATCTGCGAGTTGATGTAGTGACCACACCCCTTGGCGGCCGGCGGCATCGCGTTGGCGTCGTGACGCTGCCATGAGGAGATCATCATGCGCACGCCGTTCCTGATGCCGTCGTCTCCGAGGTAGGAGCCCCACGGCCAGGTGGCGATGGACACGTCGACGTCACATGGAATCGGGTTTAGACCCATCTCGCCGTACCCGAGGTACGCGAGCGGTCGGATGTAACAAGATGGAAGGTCGTTGACGCGAACCGTGTCCTTGACCGCCTCGACCAGTTGGTCCACAGTCCACGGAATGTCGATGAACAAGATCTTGGCTGACCTGAAGAAACGCTCGATGTGGGGTGTGAGCCGAAAAACAGCCGGACCGCTGTCGGTCTCATAGGCCCGAATCCCCTCGAACACGCCGTTGCCGTAGTGGAGCGTGTGGGTGAGCACGTGGATCGTGGCGTCGTCCCAGTCGACGAGCTCGCCGTTCATCCAGATCTTGTCTGCCTTCTCGATCGGCATGTCCTGCTACCTCTCCTGCGCTGTCTTGTTCAGTGGATGTTGTTGTTGCTGGTTCTGATCAGCCCTGCACGCGTACGGCAATGGCGTCGCCTATTGCTGCTGTGCCTTCAAGTTGCGTGTCGGGGTCGGCACAGGCTGCCCGGATTCTGTCTGCGGCACCGCCCTCGCCGAGGAAGTCCAGCATCATCGCACCTGAGAGGATCGCAGCCGTGGGGTTGGCGAGACCCTTCCCGGCTATGTCGGGCGCCGAGCCGTGAACGGGTTCAAACATTGAGGGCCCGGTACGCGCCGGGTTCAGGTTGGCCGATGAGGCAATGCCGATCCCACCTGACACGGCACCACCCAGGTCGGTGAGGATGTCGCCAAAGAGGTTGTCGGTGACGATCACGTCGTAGCGGTCGGGCGAGTCGACGAAGTAGATGCAGGCGGCGTCTACATGGTTGTAGGCGGTCTCAACATCTGGATACTCGAGGGCCACCTCGTTGAACGTTCTCTCCCAGAGGTCCCCGGAAAAGGTGAGGACGTTGGTCTTGTGCACGAGCGTCAGGTGGCTCCGGCGGCCACGTGCCAGGTCGAACGCAAAACGGATTGCCCGCTCGACACCCATCCGGGTGTTGACCGAGCCCTGTGTGGCTACCTCATTCGGAGTGCCCTTGCGGAGAAACCCACCCTCTCCGGCATAGGTGCCCTCTGTGTTTTCTCTGACGACCATGAAATCGATGTCCGAAGGTGGGTAGAGGAACGGCCGCAGGTTCACGTACAGGTCAAGGTCAAAGCGCATCTTCAACAGGAGACCGCGCTCGATCACCCCGGGTGGAACCTCCGGCGTACCGACCGCTCCCAGGAACAGGGCATCCAGGTCACGCCACTCATCGAGGACCTCGTCGGGCAGCACGACGCCGTCGCGCAGGTAACGCGAGCCACCAAGGTCGTAGTCGACAGTGTCGATGGCAACGCCTGCGGCAGCAATCACCTTGAGGCCCTCGGCGAGGACCTCGGGGCCGATGCCGTCGCCGCCGATGACGCCGATTCGATGTGCCACTTCTGACTGCTCCTTACTGTGGTCGTGTAGTTGGGGGGCTGTTTCGCCGGGATGGTCGGTCCAGATGCTCCATGCAACCAAAAAACCGCCCACCTGGGTGGACGGTTCGGGCGCACACCGGGATGGCGTGCGCTAGGTAATGGCGATCACCATGAATCCGGTACTCATGAATGCGAGCCTACCAACTGCCCCCGGAGCATTATCAACCGACTTTCGGCGGGCCGCTGGCTACGCTCCGGGAATGGCCGACGAACACCACCTGTCGCAGGTCGCTCACGACCGCCTCCTTGCCGAGTTGACGGACCTGACCACCCGCGGACGAATAGACATTGCCCGCAAGATCGAGGTAGCCCGCGAGATGGGTGATCTCTCCGAGAACGGCGACTACCACGCCGCCAAGGAGGAGAAGGGCAAGATGGAGGGCCGCATCATGCACCTGGAGCGCCTCCTCGAAAACGTGGCGATCCTCGAGAGTGCGCCGACCGGTTCCGACACCGTCGTTCCAGGTTGCATCGTCTCCCTCGTCTACGGGGACGACGACGAGCCTGAGCGGATGCTCTTTGGCTCGATTGAGGAACGCCACGACGACATTGGCGTCGTCTCCCCCGGTTCCCCGCTGGGCGAGGTTCTCCTCGGCTGTGCCGTGGGCGACGAGGTCTCCTTTGAGGCCCCTGGTGGCGAGTTGACGGTTCGGGTGACCGGCATAGAGCACTAGGTGCAGATGGATCCGTCGGCGAGATGACTGATCTGGATTCCCCGCCGGAGACTCCTCCGGAGAGCACCCTGCCACCGTGGAGGATCGTCGACCTGCCTGGCCGAGGTCCGCTCAGGATCAGAGACTCGGGGTCACCTCCGGGAGGAGGCCCTGCCACACCGGTCCTGTTTCTTCTTCACGGGTGGACCGTCAGCTCCGACCTCAACTGGTGTCGTGTCTATTCCGGTCTCACCGAACGGTTCCGGGTTGTCAGCTGGGACCAGCGAGGACACGGCCGCCACGGCCTCCGGCCGCGGAAGAGGTTCCGACTTGAGGACTGTGCCGATGACGCCGCCGCAGTCATCGGTCAGCTGGACGTGCAGAAGGCCATCGTGGTCGGCTACTCAATGGGGGGAGCCGTGGCACAACTCCTGTGGCGGCGACATCCACACATGGTGTCCGGGCTGGTGCTCTGCGCCACCGGCATGAGGTTCCGCCAGACCATTGCCGAGTACCGGGACTTTGCCCTCATTCAACTCGCCTCCCGGCCCGCCGGTCTGTTCCCCGAGACAGCGTGGCACCTGGCTGAGCGTGTGGCCGCCGCCAGAGCACCAGCGGGCTCTCTGATCGACGCCGACTTCGATCGGTGGGCATCTGGAGAGGTGCGGGCCGGAGACCTGGCCCAGATTCTCGGTGCCGGGGTGGCTCTGGGTGGCTTTGACTCGAGCCCGTGGGTGGGGAGCGTCACCATCCCGACAGCGGTGCTGGTCGGAGTATCAGATCCGGTGATTCCGACCGCCCGACAGCGGCAGCTGGCAACCGCACTCCCCCAGCCGTTCATCATCGAGTTCTCCGGAGGCCATTCGGCGCCAGTCACGCGACCGGAGCACTTCACCGAACAGCTTCTGACCGGCATAGACACCGTTGCCGGGGGGTGACCAGATGGAGATTGCGGTAACCGGATCGTCAGGGCTGATCGGCGCTGCCCTGTGTGCCCGCCTGGAGGGACGCGGCGACACGGTCAGGCGCCTTGTCAGAAGGCAACCCGGCACCGACCTCGAGATCCGCTGGGATCCCGAGCGGGGTCTGTTGGATCCGGGTTCCCTGGAGGGCGTCGAAGCGGTGGTCCACCTGGCCGGAGCCGGAATAGCGAACCGACGATGGACGCGATCCCGGATGGATCTGATCCTCGGAAGCCGCACCCGTGGCACGCACCTGATCTCATCGGCAATGGCTGAGGCCGCTGAGCCCGACGGCGGACCCGTTGTGTTGGTCAGCGGCTCGGCCATCGGCTACTACGGCGACCGTGGCGACGAGCTCCTTGATGAGACGAGCGTCAGGGGCGGGGGCTTTCTGGCCGATGTCTGCGCCGCGTGGGAGGAAGCCACCCGTATGGCTGAACTGGCCGGCATCCGGGTCGTGCACGCCCGAACCGGAGTTGTCGTGTCAGCCCGGGGAGGCCTGTTGGCGGCGCAGTTGCCGTTGTTCCGGCTGGGACTGGGAGGGCCCCTGGGACCGGGCACACAGTCGATGAGCTGGATCTCCCTCGAAGACGAGGTGGGCGCACTTTGTTGGCTTATCGACAACGAGGTCAGCGGTCCGGTAAACCTCGTAGCACCGGAGCCAGCGACGAATGCGGAGTTCGCAGCGTCCCTTGGAGCAGCGCTCGGTCGCCCGGCACGTATCCGGACGCCCGCCGCCCTGCCGTCGGTGATCTTCGGGAAGAAGTTGGTGCGGGAGTTGATGCTGTCGAGCGCGGTTGTCCGCCCCGGAGTGCTCGTTGAGGGCGGCTACCGCTTCACCGATCCCTCCCTTGAGGAGATGCTCAAAACAGAGTTACGCCTGCCCTGATCGGGTCAGTCGGGCCACCGCGAACATCCGTCGCCGGCCCAGATCTGCAACACCCGACCGTTTTCGCTGATGTGGCTGGTCACACCGCGCATTCCGTCGCTCACCCCCAGAGCGTCGATGCTGAACAGTCCGGCTGTATCACCGTCAACCGGGTTCGAGATGCTGAGCCCGTCACCGTGAATCTCGCCCAGGTCGGCGACCGATGAACCGACGCCAACCCGGTCAAAAGTCCACAGCGACGTCTGCGGTGCGTCATCGCCCCCTGCGAACCACTGAGTGAACGTCGCGGCGGTTCCGGGTTCACCATCTGTTGCATCCTCATCACCGAGGACCACCTCAAGGCCGCCGAACGTGGCCCTTCTGACAAGGTCGCCGAGGCAACGGTCATCAACAACCCATCCGGTGTCGGTGCCGGGGTTGCCCATGAGCGTGGTGAGTACGGCCACCACGACGTCGGCGCTGTCACCCAACCCCAGCAGGGTCTCAGCACCAGTGGCGGCGTTGGTGACCACTCCTGCCGACGACAACGTCAACACGCCGAGTGGTGGCCTCGTTGTTGTGGTCGTGACCTGAACGGTGGTGGTTGTCTCGGGGACCTCGGTGGTGGTGGTCACGGCGGCCGGAAGGGTTGTTGACACGAGGACCCCGGGCACCGTGGTGGGGGCCGGAGCAGCAGTGGGGGCTGTGACCGGTGGCGTGGTGGAGGTGGTGGTTACGGGCGCCGAAGTGGTGGATTCAATCGGGGAAACAGTCGTCGCCGCCACGGGATTCGGAACCGGTTCAGGCACTGTGGCATCGCCCCACGGGAACAGAAACCATCCAGCCAGTGCCAAACCACCCAGCACGACAACGGCCACCAACAAACCGGGTCTGAGCCGTCTGTCCCCCATGTCTATACCAGAGGCCTCATGGAACACCGAGCGGGGGCCGATCGACATGACCGACGGTTCGGTGGGGATCCGGGCAGGCTCGCTGGAGACGACCCCAAGGTCCTCGCGGGTCACGATCGGCTTGGGCGCTGGTGGGCCGTCGCCATGCCTCTTCCAAAAGAGTGCACCAAGGGCTCCAGCCAGGTCGGGGTCCAGGTCCCCTGGCCCGTGGGCGCTCATTGCCGCCCATGACCGGGTCTCATCCACCAGGGTGACCTCACCCAGCCGAGCCCGCTCGGCAGCGGCTGCGTAGACCGCAGCCTCGGGGCCACCGGCAGTCAGAACAACGAGCACCTCATCTGGTACGCGGTCGAGGACAACGACACAACGTGAGTATGCGTGGGCCAGGAGGTGAGCGATGATCGTCTCGGCAGTGAGAACCCGACCGGAAACCTCCAAGTTGTCGGACTCGAGAAGGCGCCCAACCACGTTGTCGATGGTGCCATCGGGTTCGTTCCGAGACATCTGCTGAGCCTCTGATCCGACCGAGACTGTGCCGTCGGTCGAAACATGGAGAACCACGGGCATGTGGGCGGTTCGCTCCCCGAGGGCGAGCAGGTCAATGCGGCCATCACTGTCGACCGCAGCGTGGGCAAGTGTTGGTCCCAGATGGATTGAGAGAACGGTTGGCATGGTTCCACGGGTCTGCTCGGCCGGGGTCTCGTGGGTGACCGTCGTTGGAGTCGACACTAGAGCCTGATTGGTCCAAGCGGCCGGACGATGGCTGATCGCTGAGATAGTCGAACATCTACCGCCGGCCATGTCCCGCACATATGGCCAAGGGTCATGGCATCCTTGTTACCGATGGATCTGCGTCAACTCAACCACCTCCTGGCAGTAGCCGACCACCACAGTTTCTCTGCCGCTGCCAGGGCACTGCACACAGTTCAGTCGAACGTGTCGACCCATGTGGCAAAACTGGAAAAGGAACTTGGGGTCACGCTCATGGACAGGGCCACGATGCAGCCCACCCCCGAAGGTCAGGCGGTCATCGAACGGGCCCGCCGCATCAGCGCGGAATTGCAGTCCATTTCCGATGACATCGCCTCAATTCACGACAAGGTGGCCGGCTCGGTGAGGATCGGATGCATAGGGACCACAGCCCGCTGGATTGCCACGCCACTGCTTCGTCGTCTCAAGGAGACCGCTCCGGGCCTCCACCCGATTCTGGTTGACGCAACCACGGCGTCCCTGACGCCGAGGGTCGGAACAGGCGACCTTGACCTCGCTGTCGTCAACACCCCGGTTGTCGACGCCGGTCTCGTTACCGAACCACTTTTTGATGAGGAGCGCATCGTGGTCGCACCCCATGGTCATCCTCTTGCCGAACACGACACCGTGGGAATCTCCGACCTCGTTGATCACGAGATCATGCTCACCCCTGTTGGAACCGCCTTTCGAGATGCCGTCGACGAGGAGTTGGCAAGTTCCGGTCTTCGACTCAGGGCCGCCGCTGAGATCGACGGATTGCGGCTGTTGACCTCGCTCGCATACCAGGGATACGCGCCAGCCCTGTTGCCTGCCAGCGCCGCCTCCGGGTACTCCGACGACATCTGGGCGATTATCCGGATCGAAGGCCTGGCCCGGCGATCAGTTGGACTAACGCGCAGCGCCCGGACCACACCATCCACCCCGGCCAGAGCGGTAAGAGAGACCCTGCTCGACGTGATCCGCGAGATCGGGCCCCATCAGCCCGGTATTCATGTAACTCTGGGAGCCTGATGATGCTGTTCGAACCAACGGAGCCAACGGAGATCAGCCCATGACGGGTAACGGCCCTCTGGTAGGACTGCGGTCCCGCACCGGCGGATCTGTCTCTTTCGGCGTGGACGAGATCCACGGACGATCGGTGCTGAAGATCGAGATTGCGGGTGACGACCGTGGTTCCCTTCGACCCGCAGACGGCGAGAACCTCGCCATTGCAGCGCGGACGGCCTTCCAGCAGCGAGTTCCCCTGGTCTGTTTTGTCGCCTCAAGTGGTGCGGCTGTCGACGAGGGAATCGGCGCCGTCCACGGATGGGGTACTGCCGCCCGGGAGTTCGTCGCCTGTTCCGGCGTTGTCCCGATAATTTTCTGTGTCACGGGGCCAACCGTCTCAGGGCCTGCCCTGCTGTTGGGCCTTGCGGACGTCGTCGTGATGATCGACGAGACCTTCGCCTTCGTGAGCGGGCCACGCATGGTCAACCAGTTCACCGGTGAGGACCTGTCCAACGAAGGCCTCGGTGGCGCCAGCATGCATTCACGCACATCTGGTGTAGCCCACTTCACCTCCGCCGATCGCGAGGGTGCGGTCGACCTGATCGGCGAACTCCTCTCCTACCTTCCGGACCACACCGACACCACGCCACGTCTCTGGCCATGCGCCGATCCGGCAGACCGCTCGACTCCCGAGGCAGGCGATCTGATCCCCACCACTGCGACCGGTAGTTACGACGTTCGTGACGTGTTGTCGTGTGTGGTCGACGACGGCCACCTGCTTGAGCCGCGGGCGCAGTGGGCAACCAACCTGATCACGGCATTTGCCACGATCGCCGGTCGCCCGGTGGGCCTGGTAGCGAACCAGCCGCAGTCGATGGCCGGCACGCTCGACATACCGGCATCGCAGAAGGGGGCACGTTTCGTGGCGTTCTGCGACGCCTTCAACCTGCCGCTGGTCACCTTCGTGGACACCTCCGGCTTCTACCCCGGAAAGGACCTCGAGTGGAGGGGCATGATCCGCTACGGCGCCCAGTTGGCGTTCGCCTACGCCAGAGCAACAGTGCCCCGGGTCTGCGTGACCCTTCGCAAGTCGTACGGCGGTGCCTACATAGTCATGGATTCCCGCTACATGGGCAACGACCTGATGCTGGCCTGGCCGACCGCTGAGATTGCGGTGATGGGAGCCAAGGGAGCTGTCGAGATCCTCCACCGCAACGCTGATGCCGACGAGAGGGCCGAGTTGGAGTCGTCCTACGAGGATCGCCTGCTGAATCCCTATATCGCAGCAGAGCGGGGCTCGGTCGACAGGATCATCGAGCCGGCCGACACCCGATCAGAGCTGGCGTCGGCCCTCGAGATACTTGCTGGGAAAAGAGAGAGAATTCCGCGTCGACGCCACGACAACGGTCCACTCTGAGGGCCAGACTCCCACATCTGCGTCTCAGAACACGAAGAATCGAAGATCTTCGCCTCGGCCCGGCTGTACCGGCGACCCCTGCCGCAGGTACATTCAAGGTGTCAGGGGGCCCCAGCGCCCCGAACCTCCAGAAGGGTCAACGTGGGCGAGAGCATCACGATCACCGACAACCGCACAGGTGAGTCGATCGAGATCCCCATTAGCCGGGGCGGAATCGACGCAAAGGCCTGGGGTTCGCTGCTGCCCGGAATCTGGTTCGACGACCCCTCCTTCACCGCCACCTCCGGCGCCGACAGCGCCATCACCTACCTCGACGGAGGCAAGGGCCTGCTCCGCTACCGCGGCTACCCCATTGAGCAACTGGCAGGATCAGCCAGCTTCCTCGAGGTAGCCCACCTGATCGTCTTCGGAGAACTGCCCAACAGGACCCATCTGACCGCCTGGGCCGACGAAATCTCAAACGCTGCGCCGATACACGAGAACTTCCACAAGCGCATCCTCGAGGGCTTCCGCGACGACGCCCATGCCATGGGGGTTCTGGTCTCTGGAATCGCCGCCATGTCCACCTTCTGGCCCGACGGCAAGAACGTTGAGGACCCGATCAGTCGACACACACAGATGATCCGTCTAATAGCCAAGATGCCCACGTTGGCGGCAAGCGCATACCGCCGAAGCGTCGGCACCCCCTACGTGCAGCCGGACCCCGACCTCGACTACACGGCCAACTTCCTCTCCATGATGTTCTGCCACGGAGACCGCCCCTACGAGGTCGACCCTGTGCTTAGAGACGCCCTCGACCTGCTCTTCGTGCTGCACGCCGACCATGAGCAGAACTGTTCAACCACGGCGGCGAGGGTTGTGGGGAGCGCCCATACAGACCCCTACCTGACCGTCGCATCGGCGGCAGCCGCCCTGTCAGGACCCCGTCACGGCGGTGCCAACGAAGCCGTCGTACGCATGCTCGAAGACATCGGCTCCTACGAGAACGTGGACGACTTCATCACAGGGGTCAAGGCCGGCGAACAGAAGTTGATGGGCTTCGGACACCGCGTCTACAAGAACTACGACCCCAGGGCCCGCATAATCAAAGACGCCGCCCACAAGGTGTTCGAGGTGACCGGCCGCAACCCGCTGCTCGACATAGCCCTCAAGTTGGAAGAGGTCGCCCTGGCCGACGAGTACTTCATCAGCCGCAACCTCTACCCGAACGTGGACTTCTACTCGGGCCTCATCTACCAGTCGATGGGCTTTCCCGTCGAGATGTTCACGGTGCTGTTCGCAATCGGCCGGACGCCAGGGTGGCTGGCCCACTGGGACGAGCTCCTCGTCAACGAGTCACGAATAGCCCGACCGAGGCAGACCTACAGCGGCAAGCCTGAGCGCACGGTCCCCCACATCGACCAGCGCTGACCCGGTCAGCTGTCACCTGCTCCGCTTCAACTCGGAGTACGGCGTGTCCCTGTCGACGCTCGGCTCGCGGGGAAGGCCCAGCACCCGCTCTCCCACGATGTTGCGCTGCACCTCGTCGGTACCACCCCGAATCGACATCGAGGGGCCCGTCATGAAGCTCAGGTGCCCCGGTGAACCGACCAGCATGCCGGCAGCCCCAGCGAGGTTCTTTCCGAGGTAGGCACGAGCCTTGAATGCGGCGACGCTCCGCAACTTGGAACCTGACCCCTCCGGCCCGGGCGAGCCCCCATGGGCCAGATGGGTCGCCCGAAGGGTGGTGAGCTGGTTCACCCGGTGGAGCACGTAGGCCCTCATTGCGGCCTGTCGGGCAACCGGATCGCAAAGGTGACCAGCAGCGTTCCATGCCTCCAGCCATGAGGGCAGACCCCCCTCGGAGTCGTCGCCACCGCCGAACGCCCGACCACCGATTGTGGCGCGCTCGTGGGCCAGAGTCTCAACGGTGATTCCCCAACCGTCCCCCAGCTCACCCAGACGGTTCGTGTCTGCCACCCTCACATCGGTGACAAACACCTCGGTGAAGTGCCGGTCTCCGTTCATCTGCTCAAGGGGCCTCACCTCGATTCCCGGGGACGACATGTCGACAGCGAACATGGTCAGACCCTGGTGCTTGGGCTGGGCCGCATCGGTTCTGGCCACACACATTCCCCAGGTGGAGTAGGTGCCACGTGAGGTCCACACCTTTGAGCCGTTCAACACCCACTCATCGCCGTCACGCTCCGCTCTCATCCCGGCGTTGGCAAGGTCAGAGCCGGCATCAGGCTCGGAAAACATCTGGCACCAGATCTCCGAGCCATCGGCGATCGGCCGCAGCCACCGATGCTGTTGCTCAGCTGATCCACGGGCCAACAGGACGGGACCGACAAGGTTTAGGCCAACCCCGTACGGGTACAGGTCGGCAACCTCGTAGTCGACCAGAGCTCCAGAGATCATGGACGCCTCGTCAGGGTCGGCATCGCGGCCCCCATGTTCGGATGGCCAGTCGGGAACCATCCAGCCCCCATCAACGAGGCTGTGGAGAAATCTGCGTCCGGACTCAAGGTCGTCGCTTCCGGCTCCGAGGACCGTCGAGTGGGAATCCGCGGCACGCTTCTCGAGCAGGAGGCCGAGCGCCTCATGGATCTGCCCGGTGGTGAGCGACATCCGACAAGTCTGACAGACAGCTTGCCGGGTCGGACAAGGCGGCCACAGGTCGGCCATGATTACGCCATGCATGAGATCCTGGAAGCAGCAACCGAACTGGCCGGCGATGCTGTCGCCCTCCGAAGGGACATCCACCGCCACCCCGAGTTGGGGCTGCACAACCCCGACACCCAGCAGCGAATCATTGCCGCTCTTGACGGCCTCCCGCTTGAGATCACCGAAGGAACCGGCATCACATCTGTCGTGGCAGACCTTGAAGGTGCGGCCGACGGGCCGACCGTTCTGCTTCGTGCCGACACCGATGCCCTGCCCATGACCGAAGACTCCGACGAGGACTACTGCTCCACCCTGCCCGACCGGGCACACGCCTGTGGCCACGACGCCCACGTAGCAATGCTGGTCGGTGCCGCCCGACTGCTCTGTGACAGGCGAGACGAAATCTCAGGCCGGGTCAGGTTCATGTTCCAACCCGGGGAGGAGGGAGCCGGCGGAGCTGCCGTGATGATCGACGAGGGAGTGCTTGACGGGGTCGACAGGGCATTCGCAATCCACATCACCCCCAACCTGCCCGTGGGTCACGCTGCCTGCCGGCCCGGCCCACTCCTGGCATCGGCTGACACCTTTCATGTGACCGTCACCGGAAGGGGCGGGCACGCCTCGACGCCCCACCTCTGCGCAGATCCTGTTCCACCCATGGCAGAGATGATCAGCACGGCACAGACGGTCGTGACCCGTCAGATAGACGCCTTCAAGCCCTCCGTGGTGACGATCACCCACGTGGATGCCGGCACGACAACCAACGTGATCCCCGAGACGGCCTTCTTTGAGGGGACCATCCGCGCTGTCTCCGAGGAGACGAGAAGCCTCGTGTCCGATGGTCTGCGGACCGCCTGTCGCCGCATTGCCGAGGCCCACGGCTGCAGCGCCGACTTTCGCCTTGAGGCCGGATACCCGGTGACCGTCAACGATGCCGACCAGGCCGCCCTGGTGGCGAGCACGTGCGAGAACACGCTCGGACCGGGCTCGTATCTTGAACTTCCGGCTCCGTTCATGGGGGCAGAGGACTTCTCCTACGTGCTCAATAAAGTGCCCGGTGCCATGGCCTTCCTAGGCGTCTGCCCAGACGACATCACCGACTCGCTTGCGGCACCCCCCTGCCATTCGAACCGCATGCGCCTCAACGAAGCTGGCCTCGTCCACGGAATTGCACTCCACACCGCCATGGTGCTTGGAACGTGACCGGGATGTCTCCCCTCGATCCGGCCGATCTGGACTTCAAGGCGCTAATGGCACTCCAGGCCCACGGACCTGACGTCTACGTAGGGATCAGCCCGGAGTACCCGTGGGGTCGCGTCTACGGCGGCCAGGTCGTGGCCCAGGGCCTCCGTGCGGCAGCCGCCACGGTCGACGACGACCGCCACGTCCACTCGCTCCACGCCTACTTCATCAGGGGCGGTACCAGCAGCGAACCAATTCGCTACGAGGTGGACAGAATCCGAAATGGCCGTTCGTTCACCACCAGAAGGGTTGTGGCACGCCAGTCGGACGGCGCCATCTTGAACCTTTCGTGTTCATTCCAGGTGGTTGAGGACCAGGTAGACGTCCAGGAGTCAAAGGCTCCAGACAGCCTTGTTTCTGCTGAGGACGGGATCAATCAGGACTGGGGCCTGATGGGACACCGCCGTGTACTGCAGGAGACCGGGCATTCGACAAGCTGGCTCAGGATCCTCACCGACCTGGGCGACGACCGCGTCCTCCAGGACTGTGCGCTGGCGTTCCTCTCAGACGACCTTCCGAGCAACGCCTCGGTCAGCTCACATCCACGGGTCATCGAGATGGGGATGGACCGCGAGGAGCGACACCAGAGCTTCATGGGGGCCAGCCTCGACCATGCGATCTGGTTCCACCGGCACGCACCGGCAGACAAGTGGCAGCTCCATGACCTCAGGTCCCACGGGCTGACAGGCGGCCGCGGCCTCGCGAACGGTGAGATCTTCTCCGAGGACGGACTCCACGTGGCGAGCGTGGCCCAAGAGTTCCTGTTCCGGGAACTCTCCCGCTGATAACGACCAGAACGGCAACAGGTTCCACAATGGGGGGCGATTCGACGACGGTGCTGGTTCATTCAAAAGGATGGGGTCGGCACATGGAGGAACTGGAATCCGGTTTCCCCGATGTCAGCTTCGTCAGGGTCGACCCGGATGATCCCGTCCCGGCGGACCTGTCAGGCGACGTCCTCTTCGCCCAGACCTTCCGACCCAGCAACGTCGCAGATGTGTTGGAACGTGGAGTGCGCTGGGTGCACAGCATCGGCCACGGCGTGGACCACCTCCCACTGAACCTCATGGGCGACCGACTGGTGACGTGCTCGCGCGGAGCGTCCGCGACGCCGATCGCCGAATGGGTTGTTGCGATGATCCTGACAGCCGTCAAGAACCTGCCCGGGAGTTGGGCCCACGAACCCCCCGAGCGGTGGAGCTGGGCCAGCCTTGGATCCGTCGAGGGCCAGACCGTCGCGCTGGTCGGCTTCGGGTCGATCAACCGTGCGGTTGCCGACAGGCTCCGACCCTTCGGAGCCGATCTGGTGGCCGTACGCCGCTCACGGACCGGCACCGAGACCGGTGTGTCCCTTACGGATTCCCACAAAGAGGCTGTCCGCAATGCAGACCATGTGGTTGTCGCCGTCCCGGTCACGAACGAGACACACCATCTCGTCGATGCGGACCTCCTGGAGTCGATGAAGCCGGGTGCCCACCTCATCAACGTCGCCCGGGGGTCGGTCGTGGACCAGGATGCCCTCCGCCTAGCGCTCGACGAGGGTCACATCGGCCTCGCCTCGCTGGACGTCACCGAACCGGAGCCGCTCCCCGCCGACCACTGGCTCTACACGCACCCCCGGGTGAGGCTCAGCCCCCATATCTCATGGTCCAGCCCCGACGCGATACAGCAGCTGTTCGACATGTTCGCCAACAACCTGACACGCTGGCTGAAGGGTGACTCCCCCGAGGGCATTGTCGACCTGGAAGCCGGATACTGACCAATGGAGACGAGAACATGAGCGAGCACCTGCGGCCCAGGATGATCCTTGACTGCGATCCGGGCGTAGACGACGCGATCGCCATCATCACCGCTGCCCGGTGGGCCGACCTGGTTGGTATCACGACGGTGGCAGGCAATGTGTCGGGCCTCCAGACTGCAAACAACGCTCTGCGAATGCGTTCCCTGTTGGGCCTCGACGTGCCGGTCCACCGGGGGGCCGACGGTCCGATGGCCGGCGAGTTGGAAGATGCCAGCCACGTCCACGGCGCCGACGGTCTGGCCGGGGTGAACCTTTCGGACCCGGATAGTGAACCCGATTCCTGTGACGCTGTCGAATACCTGGTGGAAGCCACCAGAGCCGAAGAAGGCCTCCACCTGGTCCCAATCGGCCCCCTCACCAACATCGCCCTTGCCCTCCAGGCTGACCCAGGGCTCGCTCGCCGGGTTGCATCCATAACCCTCATGGGAGGTGGAGCCGGCTCCGGCAACGTGACCGCAGCCGCCGAGTTCAACATCTTCGTGGATCCAGAGGCGGCCGACATCGTGTTCCGCTCCGGCGGGCCGGTGCACATGATCGGGCTGAACCTGACCAACCAGGTCCGCATGGGCCCGGACCACGCCGCCACATGCAGGGACATGGGCACCCCTGTAGGAGACTTTGTAACGCACCTGCTGGACCATCTCATCGACATCCACTTCCAGTGGGAGGGTTCCGACACCAGCGCAATGCACGACCCGAGCGCGATCTTGGCCGTTACCCACCCCCACCTGATCAACTCCGAGCCCCGTACGGTCGTGGTCGAGTTGGACGGAACACACACCCGCGGTCAGACCCTTGTCGACGAACGTGGCCCCGCTGCCGGTGAGCCCAACTGTCGGGTCGGCTACGGGGTCGATGTTGACTCTGCCGTGGACCTGATCATGCAGGCGATCAGCGAAGCCTGACCCGGCCCGAAACCGCGCTTAGCGCGGCCTGTTCAGCGTGGCAGTCCAGAAGCCCTCGACCTGAAGCGGGCAGAGAAAGGCGGTCCCTTCCAGCAAGAGAGTCGCCACCGCTTCGGCATCAACATTCTGGGGGTGCAGTTCCCACACCAGGCCGGTCTTTGGGTGGTCCTGTTTCAGCACCCATCCTTTAGGGGCGTCGACTCCACCGGCCGTTAGCCGATCTCCGGCGCCGCGCCCGGTGCCGTGATCGAGACCTACCGATGCCGGCATCTCTGGCCCGCCCGAATGAAAAGTCCCCACCGGAACCTGTGGTCCACGGGCCGAGAACCAGGCGAATATCCCGGGGACCTCGATCCGATCCGAGTCGTCGACAACCGGTTCCACGTTCACCCAGGCACCGTTGCTTGACGACACGGACCTGATGGCCGCTGTCAGGGCTGCGTGCTCCATTGCCTCGACCTGAAATACCTCGGTTGAGTAGCTGGCCATGTTCTCCTGCCCAGTCGATTTGCAGGCGACGCTAACCGCCTCTGGTCAGGCGAGGGGCTCGATCTCCATCTCAACCAGCAAACCGAGAACACGACTGCGGATCTCGTCACGGGCTCCGCGCACCATTGCGAGGCCCTGTCCGGCAGGATCGGAGATCGGCCAGTCCAGGTAGCGCTTCCCCGGATAGACAGGACAGGCGTCTCCGCACCCCATCGACACGACAATGTCCACGTCTGCGAGCATCTCCTCGGTCCACGGGGTCGGCTCAGCGCCTGTGATATCGATACCGACCTCGGCCATCGCCTCCACGGCAACAGGGTTGACCGACTCCGCTGGTTCAGACCCGGCCGAGTGAACCCTTACGGATCCACCTCCCAGGTGGCGCAACCAACCGGCAGCCATCTGGGAACGGCCGGCATTGTGGATGCAGAGAAAGAGGACTCCGGGCGTGGCTGTCACAGCAGGGACGGTAGTCGTCCGTCAGTGGTGAACCGTGAGCTGTCAGGCGCGGGCGTTCTTTAACTTCTTGAGGCTTCTGGCCCGTTCGCCTGCGTCGAGCACGACCTTGCGGAGGCGGATGGTCTCAGGGGTCACCTCGACGCACTCGTCGTCGGCGACGTACTCGAGCGCCTGCTCAAGAGAGAGGCGACGTGGAGGCGTGAGGCGAATGGTGTCGTCGGAAGCAGAGGCCCTCACGTTGGTGAGCTTCTTCTCACGGCAGATGTTTACGTCCATGTCCTCGGCCCGCGGGTTCTCACCGACGATCATTCCGCCGTAGACCTTCTCTGTCGGTCCCACGAAGAGCGTGGTTCGCTCCTGGAGGGAGGTGATTGCGTATGCGGTCGTGGCACCCACCCGATCGGCCACGATGCTGCCGGTCTGGCGGGTCCGGAGCTCACCCTTCCAGGGCTCCCAGCCCTCAAAGACATGGTGGAGTAGGCCGGTGCCACGGGTCTCGGTTAGGAACTCGGTACGAAATCCGATCAGCGCCCTGGCAGGGACCACGTAGTCGAGGCGCACCCAGCCTGTGCCGTGATTGGTCATGTCCTCCATGCGGGCCTTGCGTTCACCCAGCAGCTGGGTGACTGCACCCATGTGTTCCTCTGGCACGTCCACCGAGAGCCTCTCGGTGGGTTCGTTGAGAACTCCATCAACCTCACGTAGAAGAACCGCAGGCTTTCCGACCGTCAGCTCGAACCCCTCGCGGCGCATCGTCTCGACAAGTATCGCCAACTGGAGTTCTCCGCGGCCCTGGACCTCCCAGGTGTCGGGCCTCTCGGTGGGCAGGACCCGAATGGACACGTTTCCGATCAACTCGACATCAAGCCTTGCCTTGACCTGACGGGCGGTCAGCTTGTCACCGTCTGCGCCGGCCACAGGCGAGGTATTGACCCCGATGGACATCGAGAGGGTCGGCTCATCGACTGTGATCTCGTGCATCGGCCTGGGGTCGTCGGGGTCGGCGAGGGTTTCGCCGATCGTGACCTCCTCGATGCCTGACACGTACACAATCTCGCCGGGTCCGGCTTCTTCGACGTCCACCTGGGTCAGTTCCTCGGTGACGGTGACGGTCCCGACCTTGGCCGGCTGGATGGACCCGTCGGTGCGACACCAGGCGACGGTTGAGCCGCGACGCAGCGTGCCGCTGTCGACCCGGCAAATGGCGATGCGGCCCACATAGGGGGATGCGTCAAGGTTCGTCACATGGGCACGCAGCGGCGCATCGGGGTCAAACGACGGGGGTGGAACGTGTTCGAGCACCACATCGAAGAACGGGTCCATGTTGGTGCCGGGGACATTGGGGTCGTGGGTGGCGATACCGGACCTGGCGTCGGCATAGACGATGGGGAACTCGATCTGTTCGTCGGTCGCATCGAGATCCATGAACAGCTCGTAGACCTCGTCGACCACCTCGGTCAGGCGTGCGTCGGGTCGGTCGATCTTGTTGACGACAACAACGATCGTGAGACCGGCCTCGAGCGCCTTGCGCAGCACGAACCGGGTCTGGGGGCGAGGCCCCTCGGCGGCATCGACCAGCAACAGGACCCCGTCGACCATGTTGAGGGCCCTCTCGACCTCACCGCCAAAGTCGGCGTGACCGGGGGTGTCGACGATGTTGATCTTGACGTCGCCGCGTCGGACCGCCGTGTTCTTGGCGAGGATCGTGATGCCCTTCTCGCGCTCCAGGTCCATGGAGTCCATGACACGTTCTGTGACCTGCTCGTTGGCCCGAAAAGCGCCTGACTGGCGTAGAAGGGCGTCGACGAGGGTGGTCTTGCCGTGGTCGACGTGGGCGATTACGGCAATGTTGCGAAGGTCTGAGCGAGTGGCCACCCGGGAACGCTACGGCCCTGCCGGCGTAGGCGTGTGGACATGTGACCGATGGCTTGTCGCTCCCAAACCGCCGCTGGGCTCTCTGTGGCTACTTTCCGGGTATCCAGTCGGTCCCGGCCAACGGAACCCCGGCCATAGCTGCCGCCTCAACGGTTAGCGCCGCCAGGTCCTCGGGTTCTAGGTTGAGGACGTGGGACTTGCCGCAGGCGCGGGCGAGCGTCTGAGTCTCGAGCGTGAGAACCTGGAGGTAGTTGGCCAGGCGACGCCCTCCAACAATCGGATCCAACCGGGCGGACAGCTCCGGATCCTGAGTTGTGATGCCGGCCGGATCCGTACCGTCCTGGAAGTCCTCCCAGAAGCCTGCCGCCGACCCCAGCGCCCTGTACTCCTCGTCGTAGGCGGGGTCGTTGTCACCGATGGCGATCAGGGCTGCAGTACCGATGGAGACGACGTCAGCCCCCAGGGCGAGCGCCTTTGCGACGTCGGCACCAGACCTGATGCCTCCAGCGACGATGAGCTTGACATCGCGGTGGACCCCCAGCTCTCGCAGGGCTCTGACCGCCTCGGGTATGGCAGCCAGGGTCGGGATGCCTACATGTTCGATGAACACGTCCTGGGTGGCGGCGGTTCCCCCCTGCATCCCGTCGACAACAACGGCGTCGGCCCCGGCCTTTACGGCCAGTGCCGTGTCGTAGTAGGGACGGGCAGCTCCGAGCTTCACGTAGACGGGCACCTGCCAGTCGACGATCTCACGTAGCTCGATGATCTTGATCGCCAGGTCGTCGGGACCTGTCCAGTCCGGGTGCCGGCAGGCCGACCGCTGGTCGATTCCCTCGGGCAGGGTTCGCATCTCGGCAACCCGCTCGGTGATCTTCTGGCCGAGCAGCATTCCGCCACCACCCGGCTTGGCGCCCTGGCCGACCACCACCTCGATTGCGTCGGCCCGACGCAGGTCGTCGGGGTTCATTCCGTACCTGGAGGGCAGGTACTGGTAGACGAGCTTCGTGGAATGACCGCGCTCCTCTTCGGTCATGCCCCCGTCACCGGTGGTGGTCGACGTTCCGGCGGCCGAGGCACCCCGACCGAGGGCCTCCTTGGCCTGGGCCGACAGAGATCCGAAGCTCATTCCGGCGATGGTGACCGGGATGTCGAGGCGAACCGGGCGCTCGGCGTTGCGCTCACCGATGACGATGTCTGTACCGCAGGCCTCGCGGTATCCCTCAAGCGGGTAGCGGGACATGGAGGCACCGAGGAACACCAGATCGTCGAGGGTTGGGAGAACACGCTTGGCTCCCCAACCGCGGATCCGGTAGATACCGGTGTTGGCGGCCCTCCTTATCTCGGCGATGGCGTTCCTGTCAAAGGAGTGGGACTCGCGCTGGTGCCAGGTGTCTGAGGTCATTTCGCCCCTCCGGCATCCGCAGCGAGCTCGGCGTCGATGTCATCTACGTGGAAGCTGTAAAGCTGTCGTGCAGAGCCGTAGCGTCTGAAGTCGCCGGGCGAGGCGGTCATGTCAGCCGTTTCCAGGAGGCGCTCCACCACGGCGAGGTGTTCGGGCCCCATCTCCTTTTCGATGCAGTCGGAGCCGAGAGACTCGACCTCGCCTCGCACAAACAGCGTCGCCTCGTAGATGGAGTCGCCCATGTCAGCGCCGGCATCTCCGAGGACGACCATGTTTCCTGCCTGGGCCATGAACGCACCCATATGGCCGATGCTGCCACCAACGACAATGTCCACCCCCTTCATCGAGATGCCGCACCTGGCGCCGGCGTCTCCCTCGATTACGACGAGGCCGCCACAGCCCGTGGCCGCTGCCGACATCGAGGCATTGCCGGTGGTGCGGACGGTTCCCGACATGATGTTCTCGGCGAGACCGGGCCCGGAGTTGCCGCGCACCACAACGGTTCCGACCTGGTGCATCCCGGCGCAGTAGTAGCCGACAGAGCCATCCACCTCGACGACCAACCCCGCTGTCATGCCACACGCAACTGCATGGGCTCCCCGCGGGTTGAGGATCTTGAACACACCGTCTTCGGCATCGTGGAGCATCTCGTTGAGATGTCGCAGGGAAACCTCGGCAAGGTCGATGGTGGTGCTCACGCCGCCAGACTCCAGGTGTAGACCCGTGCCGGTTCGGGTTCCCAGACCTCGGCATCGGCGACACCGGGAAGGCGTGCGATGGCCCGGTACTCAGATGACATTGCCACCCAGTCGTCGGTCTCGGCGACCACTGCCGGCTTGCATGAGATCGGGTCACGCAGGATGGCGAAACCGTCGATCGTGCCGACTGCGAAGGTATAGAAGCCGTCGAGATCCGTGAGCGCCGCCTGGAGTGCCTGTTCGAGGGAGTCGCCGGAGTTGAGCCGCCATGAGACGTAGCCGGCTGCCACCTCGGAGTCGTTGAGGGTCTGGAAGGACTCGCCGTTCTGCTCGAGGCGGAGGCGGAGCTGGTTGTGGTTCGAGAGCGACCCGTTGTGAACGAGGCATGTGTCGGAGCCGGTTGAGAAGGGATGGGACCCGTTTGCGGTCACGGCTGACTCGGTGGCCATCCGGGTGTGTGCCACGGCGTGGGTTCCGGTGCGCGAGGCCAGGCCGTAGCGGGTTGCCAGCAGGTCGGGGTCGCCGACTGACTTGTAGAGCTCGATCTGGGAGCCGTAGCTGAGAACCTCGACGTCGGTCAGGTTGTCGATGATCCACTGCCGGGCGATGCGGCCATCGCCCGTGGTCTCAAACACGGCGTGGTCGTGAAGGGGGCGAACACCGACGGAGGCCTCCAGAACCTGCTCGAGAGCCTCGACGGTCGGGCTCCAGTCGGGCTCCCTTCCGTCTGCCAGCACTGTTATCCGGGTCGTGGCGTCGTCGCCTCCGTCAAATGTGGCCACGCCGGCGCTGTCGAGTCCGCGGTCGCGCACCTCATGGATCATGTCCGCTGTCAGGCGACCGAGCTCTCCGCGATGGGTCGATGTCTTCAAGAAGAGACCCACGATTCCACACATGTAGACCCCCCTTTCCTTCCACGTCTGGGTGCTGGGTACAGTGAACCAGGTGCCGGCACCTTCTACACCAGTGAAGGCTCTTCACCTATAGTAGTGAACATTCATTGTGGGGTCGACACCGTGTCGGACCTGCTGAAGACATTTTCTAGGGGGATTCCATGGGCGCACTCGAAGACATCGGGGCGAAGGTCGAAGCCGACGGCGTGGAGTTCATCTACGCCATGTACGTGGAGATGCACGGCAAGCCGTGCGCCAAGCTTGTTCCCGTGAGCGCCCTCGAGGGCCTCATGACCGACGGTGCCGGATTTGCAGGCTTCGCGTCGGGCCCCATGGGTCAGGACCCGTCCAGCCCGGAGATGATCGCCGTTCCTGATCCAGCCACCTACACACAGCTCCCGTGGCAACCCAACGTCGCCGTCATGCAGTGCAACCCGACCGTCGAGGGGGAGCCCTGGCCCTACGCCCCACGCGTGATCCTGAGTCGAGCCCTGGAGGCTCTGGCCGACCGCAACCTGGTGCTCAAGACAGGGGTGGAGGCCGAGTACTCGCTTGTGACACGCAACGCCGACGGCACCATCACCGTGGCCGACGAGCGCGACGTCGACACCCTCCCCTGTTACGACGCCAAGGGCCTCACCCGAATGCTGCCCCACCTCACCGAGGTGTCAAAGAACCTCGACGCCATGGGGTGGGACAACTACGCCAACGACCACGAGGATGCCAACGGACAGTTCGAGCAGAACTGGCAGTACGCCGACGCCATGACCACTGCGGACCGCCTCATCCTGTTCCGCCTGATGATCCACACCATGGCCCAACGCGACGGCCGGTACGCCACGTTCATGCCAAAGCCATTCTCCGACAAGGCCGGAAACGGGCTGCACGCACACCTCAGCCTCTGGACCGCCGACACCGACGAACCGCTCTTCATCGGTGGCGACGACGACCCGAAGGGACTGGGCCTCAGCCAGCTGGCTTACCGGTTCACCGCCGGGCTGATAGCCCACGCTCCGGCGCTCGTGGCCGTTGCGTGCCCGATAGTCAACTCGTACAAGCGGATGGGCGTCAGCGCTCCCACCTCAGGTGCCACCTGGGCCCCGGCCTATGCAGCCTTCGGAGGCAACAACCGCACCCAGATGATCCGGGTGCCCGAACCGGACCGCATAGAGGTTCGCCTGGGTGACGGCGCAGCCAACCCCTACCTGATGTTCGCAGCGATGCTGGCCTGTGGGCTGGACGGTGTCGACAACGACATGGATCCCGGTGAACCCAACACCGACAACCTCTTTGCGATGTCGGCAGACGAGGTGGCGGACCGCGGAATCGTTGTGCTTCCCCCGACCCTGCTCCACGCAGCAGACAACCTCGCCACCGACCAGGTCCTCGCGGACGGCCTTGGCATGACCGCCGACGGCCCCTACCGGGACTACTTCGTGAAGGTGAAGCGCGACGAGTTCCTGGCCCATCACCACGAGGTCACCGTCGGTGAGATCGACCGCTACCTGACCCTGTTCTAGGCCGGGACCCCGAAACCGGTGGCCGCTGCCCAAAACACCCACGAGTCACTCACCGCCGACGAGGTCTGCCGGGTCATAGGTGAACGGGTCCGCGAGCTACGGCTGGGGCTGGGTCTGACCATGGAACGGTTCGCAGAACAGGCCGGCCTCTCGCTCGGGATGCTCTCCAAGATCGAACACGGCCAGACCTCACCAAGCCTGACGACGCTGACCAGCCTGGCCAATGCCGCCGATGTCCCTTTCACCGCCTTCTTCCGCGGCCTGGACGAGGAACATGACGCCGTGATCGTTCCTTCCGGCAGGGGACTCGAAATTGCTCACGAGGGAGACGGAAAGGGGCGTTCCTACAGTGATCTCGGCGCCCTGCGTGGGCCGCGCCGCCAGATTGAACCGGTGCTCGTGACGATCACCGAACCCAACGAGGTGTTCCCGCTATTCCAACACGCCGGGGTTGAGTTCATCCACGTATTGGAGGGCACGCTCGAGTACGGCTACGGCTCCAAGCGCTATGTGCTCTCGCCCGGCGACACTATGCAACTCCACGGAGAGGTAGCCCACGGCCCCACCGCCCTGATCGACCTGCCGATCCGGTTCCTGTCCCTGAAGGTTCACCCAATGCCTGAAGGCACCACCTGATCGGCTAGGGAGAAGCATGGACCTGAACGGAAAGACAGCACTCATCACCGGCGGAGCCAAGCGGGTAGGCCGAGGCCTCACCCTCGCCTTTGCCGAGGCCGGCGCCAACGTGGTTATCAACTACAACTCCTCGGTCGAGGAGTCCCAGAGCACCCTCGAAGAGGCGAAGGCCCTCGGTGTTGAGGCCATGACGTTCCAGGCCGACGTGAGCGACGACGACCAGGTGGTGGCGATGGTCGATGCGGCGGCGGAACGGTTCGGAACCGTCGACGTGCTGGTCAACAACGCCTCGGTCTTTCTGTCGGACCCGGTCCCGACCGACGACCTGACCATCTGGCGAAAGTGCATCGACATTCTCGTCCACGGCTCCTTCAACTGCGCCAACCGGGTCGCACCGCTGATGCTTGAACACGGCCGGGGCGTGATAATCGGCATTGGTGACCTGTCGGCATTCGAACCATGGCCCCTGTTCACCGGACATGCCGTCGGAAAGGCCGCCATCTTGACCCTGACCAGACAACTGGCTCTGGAGTTGGCACCGACCGTTCGGGCCAACGCAGTCGTGTTCGGCCCTGCCCTTCGCCCCGTCGACTACAGCGACGAGAAATACGAGCGGACGGCCCAGTCGACGCTGCTGGGACGCTGGGGTACACCCGCCGAGATGGCACACGCCGTGCTCTTCCTCGCAGAGGCTGACTACATCACCGGAGAGGTGGTGACCGTCGACGCCGGGCAGAGGTACGGGCACAGACAGAAGGACCACGGCTGAACCCCAATGGTCGCCGCAGGAATCCATGTGGTCCCGCCAATGCCGCCTGCTGACCTGGTGGAGTTGGCGAGGGAAGCCGAGGGGATCGGCTACAGGTACTTCTTCATCGCCGACGAGGGCTTCGAGGTTGACGTCTACGCATGCCTCGCCCTGATCGCCGCCAGGACGTCCACAATACGCCTTGGGGTGATGACCAACGGCTACACACGCCACCCGGCAGTGACCGCTGCCGCCGTGGCGACCATCAACGAGATCTCCGACGGTCGGGCGATAATCACGATGCTGGCCGGAGGCTCGATGGTGCTCTCCCCAATGGGCATCCAAAGGAAGCGGCCGTTCCGGGTCGTCTCCGAGTCGATTCAGGTGATGCGTTTACTGTGGACCGGGAAGCAGGTGACCTGGTCCGGTTCCATCTTCAGCCTCGACGCAGCCCAACTGGGTGTTGGCCCACAGGAGATCCCGATCTGGATGGCCTGCCGGGGGCCAATGATGCTGGACCTCGCTGGCCGGTCTGCCGACGGCCTGATCCTCACTGTAAAACCAGATCTGGATGGAGCCATCCAACTGGCCGGGGCCAGCGCAGCCTCGATCGGCAGGGCGTCTCCATCAATGACCTATCTCGGTCGTATCTGCTACCAACCCCAGATGCTCGCCGACCAGCGGCGCACGCTGCCGTTCGTGATCATGGACTCGCCACCAAGGGTGCTCGGATCGCTTGGCTTCGACAACGACCAGGTGAGCCTGGTGAAGGAGGCGGCGGCCACAAACCAACCAGAACTGATCGCACACCTCATCGACGACGATCTGCTGCGCAGGTATCAGGTAGCCGGCACCCCGGCGGAGTGCGCCGACCAACTCGCTACGTTGAGCACAGCACACGACCTGGACCACGTGCTGGTCGACGTGCTCTCACCAGACCTCGGGGAGAACCTGAGGCTGATCAACGAGACCTACCCGATCACCACCGGAGCCGCCGGCGCCGCGACAGGAGACCAAAGATGACCAACCAGAGGCTCGCCCGCATCTTCGGCGACGACGGACGAACGGTGATCATCGCCCTGGACCACGGCCTCATCGACGGCCCGTGTCCCGGCTTTGAACAACCTGCCTCCACCATCTCAGCGGTCGTGGCCGGCGGAGCAGACGCAATCCTGACCTCCTACGGAATCGCCAGGAACTTTGCCGACGAGTTGGGCGACGTCGGCCTGATTCTCCGCAGCGACGGCGCCTCTTCCAACCTGGCATCGCCCAGCACGGGCTCGACCGGCTCGTTTTTCGGCCCCGAGGATGCCCTACGTGCAGGCGCAGACGCCCTGGTGGTGACCGCCCTCCCGGGATCAGACAAGGAGGACATGACCCTCGAGAACCTGGCACGCACAGCGTCTGCGGCCCACGCCATGGACATCCCCCTTCTGGGCGAGATGGTTCCCGGCGGCTTTGACAGCCCGCCCGAGATGCGCGGCACCGAAGCGGTTGCCTTCGCCGCCCGGTTGGGCGCCGAGTTGGGTGCCGACTTCATCAAGGCTCCCTTCTGTCCTGACTACGACCGGGTCACCTCGTCCACCTTCGTGCCGGTCGTGATCCTCGGTGGCTCCAAGACCTCAGAGGCCGACATGCTCACAGACATCAGATCGGCCCTCGACGCTGGTGCAGCCGGGGTCGCCATCGGTCGCAACGTGTTCCAGGCACCCGACCCGACCGCCATGACGGCTGCGATCGTGACCCTCGTGCATGATGACGCGTCGGTGGACCGGGCGCTGGCCATCCTCAACGGCTGACTGGTCCAACAATGGCCACAGAGGCGGTGCTGGGCCTTGACGTGGGCACCACGACGGTCAAGGCCGTTCTGGTGGACAAGCGTGGTGGCGTGCTGGCGACGGGCCGCTCCGACCAGATCCCCACCCACCGTCCCGAACCGGGAGCCGCCGAACAGGACCTCACCGGAATCTGGGACGCCATTGCAACAGCCGTGGCCAGAGCCATGGCCGCCACCGACACCGACCCAACCGTCTCGGCGCTGGCCATGGCAGCCCAGAGCGGCTCGGTGTGCCCCATCGGCCTTGACGGCTCTCCCTCCGCCCGGGTAATCACCTGGCTGGATTCCCGCTCAACGGAGTTGGTCAGGTCCTGGAACCACAGCGTTAGAGAGCAGATCAGGTCTGTGAGCGGTTGGCATCCCGGCCCGGGTCAGGGCCTGGCCACAATCGCATGGCTGGGTCAGGACCAACCCGATGTGATGGCCTCAACCGTGAGGTTCGCCTCCGTCGATGACGCGGTCGGCCATCTCCTCACAGGGCAGTGGGCCACCAACCCGTCCAACGCATCTGGAATGCAGCTGATGGACGTCTCCACCTGCACATGGGACGAGAGACTCGTGGAACTGGCCGGGCTTGGCTCGAGACGGCTGTCCCCCATCGTCGCAACCGGTTCCCACCTGGGGAACCTGACCACATCGGCAGCACAGCACCTGGGTCTGAGCACCGGCATCCCGGTATTCGCTGGCGGCCATGACCAGACATGTGCCGCTATGGCCCTGGGCGTGCTCAAGCCCGGAGTGTTCATGTTGTCGGCGGGAACGGCGTGGGTGCTGACCACGGTCACCGATAGCGCTGACGTGGAACGACTACCAGCCAAGATGAACCTCGGCCCCCATGCCGTGGCCGGCCGATGGCTCGCCTCCACCAACCTGGGGGGACTCGGGGTTGGCCTCACCGACGACGCTGACACCCTGCCTGCCGCCGTGGAATCCGTCCGTCAGGTGGTGAGATCTGTCGGAGGCGTGCTTGGCGATCCGGAGCTCATCATGATCGTCGGTGGCGGAACAGGCGATGAGAGGCTGGCACCACTACTTTCAGATAGCACCGGCCTGCCGGTTGAGGTCTTCGACGATCCGAGCTGGCCGGGTACTGGTGCAGCCGGCATCGCTGCAGATGCCATCGGATGGCCACCACCGACAACTCCGACCCAAGACGAGGAATGCATATGAACCGACCGGTTGTTGCCGTGACGATCGGCAGGTCCCACTACGAACGAATGTTCAGCACCGAGGCCTGGACGGCTCTGGACCGCTTCGCTGAGGTCGTGCACCATGACAGCTCCGAGCCCGCCGAGAAGCACGACCTGATGCGCTTGCTGGCGGGGGCAGATGCGTGCATCACCAGTTGGGGCGTGGCGCAATTGGATTTTGACGTCCTGGCAGCAGCACCTGACCTGAAGGCGATGGCCCACATGGGTAGCAGCGTCAAGCGGTTCATCTCTGACGGTTTCTGGGACAGGAGCATCCGCCTCACGAGTGCCGGCGTGATGCTGGCCCGTGATGTAGCCGAGACCACGCTCGGGCTGATGATCGTTGGACGCAAGAGGATCTGGCCGCTGGCACGCCACGTCAGCGATGGAGGCTGGCGGGACAGCCCGGTCTGGGACGACTGGAAGGCCGGCGAGATGACGGGCGCGACCGTCGGCCTTGTGGGGGCAAGCAACGTGGGGCGCCACGTGATCGAACTGCTGGCCCCGTTCCGGTCCGAGATTCTGGTCGCTGATCCGTTCCTCGATGCCGGCGAGGCCGACTCCCTCGGGGTGTCGCTAGTTGACCTGGACGAGCTGATGGAGCGTTCCGACGTGGTGTCGCTCCACTGCCCCGAGAACGATCACACGCGCCACATGATCGGCGCCCACAACCTTCCGTCAATGCGCGACGGTGCGGTTCTCATCAACACCGCAAGGGGCGGCCTCATCGACGAGGATTCCCTGGCCATCGAGATAGCGACCGGGAGGCTGTTCGCCTTTCTGGACGTGACCGATCCGGAGCCACCGATGCCAGACAGTCCCCTTCGCAGCCTCGACAACGTGGTCGTCACACCCCACATCGCCGGCTGTATCCAGAACTGCACCCGTATGGGTGAACTGGCTGTCGAGGACCTTCGCCGGTTCTTCTCCGACGAGGAGGCTGTCTACGAGATCACCGAGGACATGCTGGACCGGATCGCATGACCCGGTTCATGCTCACCGCACACGTTCTGGCCGCGACCGTGTGGGCTGGTGGTCACCTGGTGCTCTCGCTCAGCGTTCTGCCGAAGGCGCTCAGGGCCGGCAACCCCCAGATTGTCCACGACTTCGAATCGGCCTACGAACGGGTCGGCCTGCCGGCACTCCTGATCCAGGTGATAACCGGCATCTGGCTGGCCTGGCGTCTGATCCCCGATGTTGGTGCGTGGTTCTCGTTCGGCTCGCCGATAGCGACCACGATCGGTGTCAAGTTGATCCTGCTGGCCGTCACCCTGGCACTTGCCGTCCACGCAAGGCTGAGGCTGGTTCCCAGGCTGGAGGAGGGAGCCCTCAGGCCGCTGGCAGTCCACATTGTCGCCATCACCGTCGTGGCGGTGCTGATGGTCGTGGCAGGAGTGGGATTTCGCACCGGCGGGGTCTTCTGAGCAGGCATCA
>JACNLA010000034.1:0-30561 GCA_014381745.1 Actinomycetota bacterium
TGTTCGGCGGTGCCGGCGTGGGCAAGACGGTGCTCATCACCGAGATGATCAACCGTGTCGCCACCAACCATGGTGGTGTGTCGGTGTTCGCCGGTGTCGGCGAGCGCACCCGTGAGGGCACTGACCTCTACCTGGAGATGGGCGAGTCGGGTGTGCTCGAAAAGGCAGCTCTCGTGTACGGCCAGATGGATGAGCCGCCGGGTGTGCGGCTCCGTGTTGCCCTTTCGGCACTCACCATGGCCGAGTACTTCCGCGATGTTCAGGGCCAGGACGTCTTGTTGTTCATCGACAACATTTTCCGGTTCGTTCAGGCCGGTTCTGAGGTGTCGACCCTGTTGGGACGCATGCCTTCGTCAGTCGGCTACCAGCCCACCCTTGCCGACGAGATGGGTCAGCTCCAGGAGCGCATCACGACCACCCGTGGCCGTTCGATCACGTCGATGCAGGCCGTGTACGTGCCGGCCGATGACTACACCGATCCGGCCCCGTTCACGTCGTTCACCCACTTTGACGGAACGACCGAGTTGAGCCGTGACATCGCAGCGCTTGGCATCTACCCGGCTGTTGATCCGCTGGCCTCGACCTCGACGATCCTCACACCTGAGGTTGTCGGCGAGAAGCACTACAACACTGCTCGTAACGTTCAGGAGATTCTGCAGCGCTACAAGGAACTGCAGGACATCATCGCCATCCTGGGCCTCGACGAGCTCTCAGAAGAGGACAAGATCACCGTTGCCAGGGCCCGCAAGGTCCAGCGCTTCCTGTCCCAGCCAATGAACGTGGCCGAGGTGTTCACCGGTCTGCCGGGTGTCACCGTTCCGGTCGACGAGACGGTTGACTCGTTTGCTGCCATCGTTGACGGCGACCTTGACGACCTTCCTGAGCAGGCCTTCTTGAACGTTGGTGGCGCCGACGACGCACGCCGCAAGGCACGCGAGCTCGAGGGCTAGAGCCGACCATGACGTTCCAGGTGGAGCTGGTCTCCCCGGAGGGCATTGCCTACAGCGGCGAGGCCGAGATGGTCATCGCCCGCACCGTGGGTGGTGGCGAGATCGCCTTCCAGCCCGGACACGTTCCCTTCATCGGCGTGCTGGCCGTCTGGTCTGTGGATGTCGTCCATCCTGACGGCGGCCGCGACACGCTCGCCGTGCACCGTGGTTTCGTACAGGTGGCCGGAACGACTGTGACCATTCTCTCGGACGTGTCCGAGGCCTCGGGCGACATCGACGTGGAGCGTGCCCGTGTCGCCAGAGAGGTTGCCGAGGCGGCGCTGGCAGCCGACAAGGACGATGCGGCGGCAGCCGAGGCCCTTGCCAGGGCCGACGTGCGGCTGACGGTCGCAAACGCCGAAGCCTGACCGAACCGGAAGTCTCCGGACCTCTTCTCGTCTGCAGTCCAGAAGTCGGTTGTACCGGGCGTTGGCTTGTGAAGGAAAGCAGGTCGGTGTGGTTCATGCACCGGCGGCTGCTGAGCTGAGGGAGCAGCTTGTGTGGACCCGGGCCTGTACACGGTGCAGGGAGGGCCAGTGTCGGGTTTCGACGAGCGAGCGCGGTTTGCGAGCGAGCGGAGCCCGGCGATGGCCCAGAGGTGGAGCGTCAGGAGCCGTCGTGTTGTTTCTTTCCCTTTGGCAGTCCAGAAGTCGGTTGTACCGGGCGTTGGCTTGTGAAGGAAAGCAGGTCGGTGTGGTTCATGCACCGGCGGCTGCTGAGCTGAGGGAGCAGCTTGTGTGGACCCGGGCCTGTACACGGTGCAGGGAGGGCCAGTGTCGGGTTTCGACGAGCGAGCGCGGTTTGCGAGCGAGCGGAGCCCGGCGATGGCCCACAGGTGGAGCCTCAGGAGCCGTCGTGTTGTTTCTTTCCTTTTGGCAGTCCAGAAGTCGGTTGTACCGGGTGTTGGCCTGTGAAGGAAAGCAGGTCGGTGTGGTTCATGCACCGGCGGCTGCTGAGCTGAGGGAGCAGCTTGTGTGGACCCGGGCCTGTACACGGTGCAGGGAGGGCCAGTGTCGGGTTTCGACGAGCGAGCGCGGTTTGCGAGCGAGCGGAGCCCGGCGATGGCCCAGAGGTGGAGCGTCAGGAGCCGTCGTGTTGTTTCTTTCCTTTTGGCAGTCCAGAAGTCGGTTGTACCGGGTGTTGGCCTGTGAAGGAAAGCAGGTCGGTGTGGTTCATGCACCGGCGGCTGCTGAGCTGAGGGAGCAGCTTGTGTGGACCCGGGCCTGTACACGGTGCAGGGAGGGCCAGTGTCGGGTTTCGACGAGCGAGCGCGGTTTGCGAGCGAGCGGAGCCCGGCGATGGCCCACAGCGTGGCGAGCCAGTCAACCGTGTCGGAAGGGCGAGCAGAAGAAGAAGCTCAGTAGCCGAAGGAGTAGGCCTCGAGCTTGTCCAGCTTGTGGTGCGCATCGACGACACGCACGGTGCCCGACATGGACCTCATGACTATCGACTGCGTGTGTGCTGCCCCGGTCGTGTACTGGACTCCCTTGAGAAGGTCTCCGTCGGTGATGCCGGTTGCGGCGAAGAAGCAGTTGTCGCCTGAGACCAGGTCGTCGGTGTGAAGGACCTGGTCCAGGTCGTAGCCCTGTTCGACGGCTGCAGTGCGTTCAGCCTCGTTGCGCGGCCAGAGCCTTCCCTGGAGGGCTCCTCCAAGGCATTTCAGGGCAGCGGCGGCGATGACGCCCTCGGGGGTGCCGCCGATTCCAAACAGCACGTCTGCACCGGCACCTGACCAGCCTGCTGAGATTGCACCTGCGACGTCACCGTCGGGTATGAGGCGTATGCGTGCGCCGGCGTCTCTGACTTCGGATATCAACTCGATGTGGCGGTCGCGGTCGAGGATGACGGCGGTCAGGTCCCGGACGTCCTCGCCTTTGGCCTCGGCTATTGCCTGAAGGTTCTGGGTCGGCGTCCTGGTTATGTCGATGGCGTCGGCGCAGGTTGGTCCGACAGCGATCTTTTCCATGTAGACGCACGGGCCCGGGTCGAACATGGTGTCGCGTTCGCTGGCGGCGATGACTGCGATGGCGTTGGCACGGCCAAGCGATGTAAGGGTGGTTCCGTCGATGGGGTCTACGGCAATGTCGGTTCTTGGTGGGGTTCCGTTGCCGAGGGACTCGCCGTTGTAGAGCATCGGTGCTTCGTCTTTTTCGCCTTCACCGATGATGACGATGCCGTCCATGTTGACTGAGTTGAGGACGTGGCGCATGGCGTCGACGGCGGCACCGTCGGCGCCTTCCTTGTCGCCCCGTCCCATCCAGCGGGAGGCGGCCAGAGCCGCAGCCTCGGTGACCCTGACCAGCTCGAGTGCGAGGTTGCGATCGGGTGCCATGGGCTGGTTGTTCATCGCTCCCGACGTTAGCGGGCCGGGGGATGTACGCGTGCGCCCGAGTGGTCAGCGTCGTCCCGATTGCGGTGGAGGTTTCGGGAGCGGCGTTCAGGTGTCAGGATGACGCCCGTGAAATGGTGCTTCCAGTGCGGGATCGAGTATGAGGACGGCGTGTCCGACTGTGTCGAGTGCGGCGTCGAGTTGGTTGACGAGGTTCCGTCGTCGGCGACGGGGCCGACGGTTCAGGACCAGTTGGCATACGAGCTTCACGAGTGGGCGGGTGAGAGCCGCCGCATCCTGGACCAACTGCTCAGCGTCCAGGGAATCGCCCACACGTGGCAGGGCGCAACGCTCGTCGTGTCTGAGGTCGATGAGGTGGCCGTTGACCTGGCGATCGAGGAGGCCGAGTCCACGGGTATGCCCAAGCTGGATCCCGATGGCGAGCAGTTGGCCTATGAGATGTCGGGTTGGGGTGCCGATGAGCAGACGGCGTTCAGCGACCTGCTGGGCAGGCTCGGAGTTCCACACGAGTTCGATTCGCAGGGTGACCTGGTTGTGATGGCTGTCGACGAGGACACCGTCGAGGCTGCTATCGACGCTTTCCAGGGTGCTGCCGACGACCGCCCCGAGTTGGAGGGTCTTGACGCCAACAGCCTTCTGACCGACCTGTTTGTTGCGTGTGACCGGTTGCGTCGTGACCCGCGTGACAACTCCGGTGTCGAGAACCTTGTCGATCTGGCGCCGGTCCTGGGTGGGCACCGGCCACCGTTTGGAATCGACCCGGGCCTGTGGAACTCGCTCGGGGAGCGATCATCTCAGCTGGCGGGCTTGCTTGCCGACGGCGGTGTCGATCACGACGAGTTGAGGGCGATTGCCGGCGAGTTGGCAGAGACCCTCCGTCAGATCACCTAGGCGGCTGCGGGGCGCACGGGGCCCGCAGCCATGGCCCTCCAGAGGTTCCTGTACGAGGGCCACACCAGATCATCGGTGATGTAGCCGTCGTCCACGAGGGCCCTGTGTAGCCGCGGTAGGTGCCGCATCGGAATGGTCGGGTCGACGTGGTGGGCGACGTGGTAGCCGACGTTGCAGGGCACCAGCAGCGCCTGTGCCAGAGGGGTCTGGCGCACGTGGCGGCTTGCCCGCCGGCGGTCGGCTGACCGGGTCATGCCGCCGTGTTCGGCGATTGCTCGAAGCCGGTTGAGCACCTGGTAGAGAAACACCCACGGGGCGACCCAGAGGAGCAGGTAGAGCCACGGGTGTCCGGTAGCCCAGAACACGGTGGCGATGAGCGCCTGGCCGGCGAGGAACATGAGGGTAAGCCGCCGGTGTCGGTTGTTGCCGAGGCGCTGGAATCGTGGGCGCACTATCCGGTAGGCCGACACCCCGGTGGCGTCCCTCACAAGCTTTCGGCGCATCGACTGCCGGGTGATCGGGTAGAGGGAGTAGAGCAGGAAGTCGGGTTCCTTCGGGCCGAACTCGTCGCGGTGGTGGTTGATGTGGCCCAGGCGGTAGCCGTGGCTCCCGGTTCCGAAGGTCAGCCAACCAATGAGGGTGATCCCGACCAGGTCGTTTAGACGCCGGTTCGGGAACAGCAGCCGGTGGGCGGCTTCGTGGTGGAGGATGAACAGGCGGTTCTGGGCGAGGGCCATGGCCGGTACGGCCAGAACCCAGGAAACGGGGTGGGCAAGGGTCACCGCGGCCCAGACCACCAGCACCGGCAGGGCTGTGGTTGTCGCCACGGTGACGATGTTGCGGGCCACGGGTACGTGCCTCAGCTCGTCACGGAACGCGTCCTTTGGGCGACCGTCGGGGTGGAGGCGGTCGCTTCCGGTGAAGGCGGCCGGCGAGGGTGCCATGCCGCCGGTCATGGTTGAGACCAGTTGGTCGTGGTCGCCGGTGTCGGCCATGGAGCGAGGCTACCTGTGCCCCGGGATCAACGCCGGGTCGCGCCTAGCATCGCCGGATGCCACCAGCCGGCCTCTTCCTGACCCCCGGGGCCGGATCGAACCGTGACCAGGTTGGTCTCGTGGCGCTCGAGGACAGGCTGTCGCCACTACCGGTCGAGCGCATGGACTTTGCCTACCGGGAGGCGGGCAGGCCGTTTCCGGACCGGGCGCCGAAGCTTGTCGATGAGGTCCGTGCCGGGGTGGCCTCGATGGCATCAGGTCTGGGGGTTGACTCAGGTGAACTGGTGCTTGGTGGTCGAAGTATGGGCGGGCGGATCTGTTCGATGGCTGTCGCCGCCGGCCTGCCCGCAGCCGGTCTGGTGCTCATCTGCTATCCGCTGCACCCGGCCCGCAAGCCCGAGAACCTGAGGGTGGACCACTTTCCCGAGATCGAGGTTCCGTGCCTGTTTGTCTCAGGTGACCGGGACGAGTTCGGTTCGCCCGACGAGTTCGCCGAGCACCTCCCGGCCATTGCGGGCCCGGTGACGACGGTGTGGGTCCCGGGGAAGCGCCACGACCTGCGCAACGCCGAGGATGCGGTGTGTGATGCCGTAGAGGAATGGCTGGCAGGTCTCTAGCCGGGTGGAGGCGCGTCCGGTATGGGTGCATCGTCGGGGTTAAGCGTCTCCAGCTCGACCCTTGCCGTCTCGGGGAACTGGGCCATCACCAGCACGGCGGCGAGGAGTGGTCCGATCCCGACGATAGCGAGGGCGTGCCCGTAGTTGTCCAGACGATCGACCAGGGCACCCACCAGGATCAGGCCGGTGGCGCTGCCCAGGACGCCGAGGGTGACGATGATTCCGTTGGCGCGTGCCCTGTGTGTGGTGGAGAACAGTTCTGGGCCGTACACACCTAGTGCCACGGTGAGCGAGCCGATGACGACGCCGACCAGATGGCCGGCCCACATCAGGCCGCCGGCGGCGTAGTAGCCCGCAACCACGAAGATGGTTCCACCCACGAGCCCAACGGCGCCGACCCCTCTGCGACCGCGGGTGTCAGCCAGGCGCCCGGCGGCGAATATCCCGATGCCTGCCGGTGTGGAGGTGAGCAGGGTGAACAGGGCTATTCCCGAGGCGCTGTAGCCGCGGTGGTCCTTGAGGAAGTCGTTTTGGAACTGGCTTGCCGGAGCGGCGAAGAGCAGCAGAAGAAAGGCGGTCACGGCCAGCAACAGGAGCCGCCGGTGCTCTACCGTCCGGCTGGCCGGCCTGAGGTGGTCGGTGTGGTCCGGGGCGGGCCTGTTGGCGGCAAAGCGCTGCGACTCGGGTAGCCGGCGTGCCACGGCCACGAGCCCGGGCAGCACAAGCAGTGGCACCAGGTAGACGATCCGCCACCCTCGTTCGTGCAGGTCGGCGACGGGAAGCACCCAGACGGCCATGCCGGCTCCCAGGGCGGCCGCCAGGGCCAGGATGGAGACCCCGTAGGCGCGTGATCCGCGGGGGAGTTCCTCGGCTGCGAACACACCGATGAGGATTCCCAGTCCCATGGTCAGGCCGCGGGCGACCATCTGGGTTCCGCCCAGGAACCAGAGCCCCGGCGAGGCTGCACCCAGCGCCGTTGCCACTACGGCGATGGCTGCTGCTCCGATGAGGAGGCTGCGTCGTCCCTTCCGATCGGCCAGTGCCACGACCACGAGCGCCACGATTATCCCCAGCCGCACCAGGGCCAGGGTCATGCCCTGGGCGGTGTCGCCGCGGTCGAACTCGTCGGCTGCGAACGTGATCGTCTGGGTGATGACGGTACCGAGGTAGCCGTCGACGATCTGGATGAGGGCGAGCAGGCTGAGCACCCTGGCGGCACGGGCGTCAAGTCGGTCGGGTGGGGCCCACCACGGGTTTGAGCGTCCTTTCAGGCCATGTCTCATTGGCCACCAGAAGATGACCCACCAGACGGGCATGGCCATCCGGTAACTGAACCGCTCGGTGACCCGGTGGGTGCCGTCGTCACCTGCCTGAACCTCGAGGGTCCGTTCATATCGTTCAAAGGGCCCGTCGCCCAGGCCGAACCGATCGGCTCCCAGATCCGTCTCGCCGACGAGGTCGTCCCTGGGGGTGCGCAGGTTGACCAGCCCGGTGTCGTCCACGAGGTGCTCCACCACGAGGTTGTGAGCGCGCTTGTTGATCGGGCTGCCTTCCGGTCTGGTCGGGGGCGCAGCATACTTATGCGGTGGATGGCGCTAACCCGGCCGACGGGCCGACCCTTATTCGTGTGCGGCAGTCCGGACCGCTTGCCGGAACGGTGCGCGTCTCGGGTGCCAAGAACTCGGCACTCAAGTTGATGGCGGCCTCCCTTCTGGCCGAGGGGCGGTTCACCCTCCATGACGTGCCCCGCATTGCCGACGTGCGCTGGATGGGTGAGTTGCTCGAGCAGATGGGGGTGGGGGTTTCCCAGAAGGGAGACGTGCTCACCCTTGACGTGCCCGAGACCGTCACCCCTGAGGCGCCCTATGAGCTGGTTGAGCGGATGCGGGCCTCGATCGTCGTGCTGGGTCCCCTGTTGGGCCGCTTCGGCACGGCCCGGGTCTCGGTCCCCGGCGGAGATGACTTTGGCCATCGTCCGATCGACATGCACCTGCGTGGCCTCGAGGAGCTGGGTGCCACGTTCACGACCAGCCATGGCTACATCCAGGGCAGGGCAGATCACCTGGAGGGTGCAGCGGTGCTGCTGCCGTATCCGAGCGTGGGTGCCACTGAGAACCTCCTCATGGCAGCGGTTCTCGCCCGTGGGACGACCGTGATCGACAACGCTGCCCGGGAGCCGGAGATAGCCGACCTGGCTGCCTTCCTGAACGCGATGGGGGCGAGGGTTGATGGGGCGGGCAGTTCCACGATCACGATCAAGGGCGTTGACGGTCTCACAGCGGTGGAACACACGGTGGTGCCCGATCGGATCGAGGCGGCCACCTACATGGCTGCGGTCGGCATGGCCGGAGGCGAGGTGGAGGTCGCCGGGGCAAGGCCCGAACACATGGAGATGCTCCTGTCGAAGTTGGTTGAGATGGGCCTGCACATTTCACCCACGGCGAACGGAGTGTCGGTGAAGGCGTCTGGGAAGCCGCATTCCGTTGACCTCGCGACGCTTCCCTATCCGGGTGTGGCGACCGACTACCAGCCGCTGCTGGTGACGCTGCTGGCTGTGGCCGACGGCGTGGGGATCGTCACCGAGAACGTGTTCGGTGGTCGCTTTCGCTACATAGACGAACTGGTCCGCATGGGTGCCGACATTCGGGCTGAGGGTCACCATGCGGTGATCAGGGGTGTGGCGGCGCTTTCGGGTGCTCCCGTTCGTGCGCCTGACATCCGTGCGGGTGCGGCCCTTGTGATTGCGGGTCTGGTGGCCGATGGAGAGACGCTCATAGGTGACGCCCACCACGTTGAGCGCGGCTACCAGGACATCGTGGGGAACCTTGCGTCGCTTGGTGCCGATGTGTCCTATTCGGTGTCCGGTTGAGCCTCACCGGGGTCGTCATCGGGGGTTCTACCCAGGTGGCGGGCCCTGCGGTCGGCCATCCAGAGGAGGCCGGCCAGCACGCACATTGGCAGAGCCACCATCAGGATCTCGTCCCAGCCGCCCTCGTGGGCGATGACAACCGTTTGACCGACCACCTCGGGAAGCATCGGATCAATCTACGAGGACCTGATCGGGGAGCGACCCGAGGGTGCGGTCTGTGAGTGGTGCTGCGAGACTGCGCCAATGAGCCTTGATGCAACTGCCGAAACCCCGGTTGGCGACATCCTGGCTGCCGTTCAGAAGGTCATAGACATCATTCGACCGGCAATCCAGGCCGACGAGGGTGACATCCGGCTGCACGGGGTCGACGAGGCCACCGGCGAGGTGACCGTTGAGTTGATGGGTGCCTGCGTGAGCTGCCCTGCCTCTGATCAGACCCTCAAGGCGGGTATCGAACGGATTCTCAAGGATCGGGTGCCGGCGGTGACGTCGGTGGTCAACGTGGGTGACACCCTGGTCGACGACGGTACGTCGGTGAGCCTCTGACCATGGATGGCCTGAACCTGATTCAAATCGAACGCCATTCTGCCGGAGCGCCGGGCGGGGAGCGTGGCTGGGGTGGCGACGTGGTCGTCGCGACCCTCAATCGTCCCAAGGTGAACGCCCTCAACGCCGACCTGCTCGGGGAACTGGGCCGGGTCGCCGAGGCCTGTATCGCTGATCCTCCGGGGGCGCTGGTGGTCACCGGTGGTGGCCGTCACTTTGCGGCCGGCGCCGAGATCAGCGACTTCACCGATGAGGCCACCCGGGTGCCCCTGGCCGAGGCCTTTCTCGCTTCGTTCAATGCGCTGGCGGCGGTGCCGTGTCCGACCATTGCTGCGGTCAACGGTTTCGCCCTGGGCGGTGGCGCCGAGTTGGCCATGTGCTGTGACTTCCGGATTGCCGGCGAGGGAGCGGTGCTGGGACAGCCAGAGATTCTGCTTGGCATCATCCCCGGCGGCGGCGGCACCCAGCGTCTTGCCCGCCTTGTCGGAGCGACCAAGGCCAAGGAGCTCATCTTCAGTGGGGCACAGGTGCCGGCTGCCGATGCGCTCGCCATCGGCTGGGTCGACGAGGTGGTCCCCGACGACCAGGTGCTGGAGCGGGCCGTCGAGCGTGCGTCGGTCTACGCCAAGGGGCCGCGTGTGGCCATTCGTGCAGCCAAGCGGGCTATCGACGGTGGCCTCGAGTGCAGCCTCGCTGACGGCATCAAGCTCGAGTACGACCTCTTCGTGGATCTGTTCGACACCGACGATGCCACCACCGGTGTGGCCTCGTTCTTTGAACACGGCCCCGGCAGGGCCGAGTTCACCGGCACCTGATCCCCACCCCTTGCCCGACATCGGGCGGAGACCCGGTGCCGGTACCGTGCGGTCGGTGAACAGCCCGATGGACGGTGACACCTGCGCCTGGCATCCCGAACGGCGGGCCGGCGTGCGGTGTCAGCGCTGCAGCCGGGTGATCTGTGGGGACTGCATGCACACGGCTTCGGTCGGCTTCCACTGCCCCGAGTGTGCCGGGCCGATCGTCGCCGGACGGGCGGGTCGCCCACGCCGACGGTCGGTCGGTCCCAGGGGCATGCAAAGTGATGATGGGCGTAACGCGACAACGGCGATCATCGGGCTGAACATCGCGGCCTTTCTGGGAACCCTCGTCTCGGGTGGTTCGCTGGCTGGCGGCGGCGGTAACGCCACCATCGACTTCGGCCTGCTCGGCTACGGCAGGGTGCGCGACGGCTTCACCATCGTCCACATAGGGATCGCCGAGGGGGAGTGGTGGCGGCTCGCCACCGGTGCGTTCCTGCATGGTGGCCTGTTGCACCTGGTGTTCAACATGTTCCTGGCGTGGATGCTCGGCCACCAGTTGGAGCAGCTGCACGGTCCGGGGCGATTCGTGGGCCTGTACGCGGCATCTCTGGCCGCTGGCTCACTCGGCGTCATGCTGCTTGACCCACTGGCTCTGACGGTGGGTGCCTCAGGGGCGGTGTTCGGCCTCATGGGGGCGACCCTCGTGCACCAGCTCCGGCGCGGCATCAACCCGTGGAGTTCAGGTGTGGGCGGGTTGGTGGTGATCAACCTCATCTTCACGGTCAGCCGGCCCGGTATCAGCCTGGGTGGCCACGTGGGTGGCCTGATTGGTGGTGCGGTGGTGGCCTGGATGATCGACGAGGCGGACCGTCGGCGGGCGCCACGTTCGGTGGGGTCAGCGCTGACCGTCATGGCGACGGTCGTGTTCGCAGTAGCAGCTATCTGGGCAGCGGGAAACTGGGCAGACCCGCTCTTGGGCTGAACGGTCGGGGGTGGCCCGGGAACGTTTTGGGGTTGGCCGGGGTTCCGGGATGGTCCGTTAGGGCAATACGGTGTGAGGCCGCGGCTAAAGGGGACAGATGATGAGTGAAACAGCGACAATCAGGCGAATTGAGTTCTTCTGGGATCCGGTCTGCCCGTTTGCATGGATGACCTCGCGTTGGCTCCGGCGGGTGGCGGCCCTTCGCGACATCGAGGTCGAGTGGCGGTTCATCAACCTTTCGATCCTGAACGAGGAGCGAGACTACGAAACCGAGTTCCCAGAGGGCTACCGGGAGTCCCACAACCGTGGCCGGCGGATGCTGCGGGTGGCTGCTGCTGTAAGGGCCGATGCAGGTACCGGTGCGATGGGTCCCCTCTACGAGGCATTCGGCCAGTCGATCTGGCACCGGGTTCTGGAGCCGGGTGAGGATCTGAGGGCCTTCATTGGAACCGATGAACACCTCTGTGCGGTTCTGGAGGCGGCGGGGTTTGACACCTCGTACGCGGCGGCTGCCGATGACGCCTCGTTCGATGACATTCTCAGGGCAGAAACCGGGGAGGCTGTGGGTCGTACCGGCAGCGATGTGGGTACGCCCATCTTGAGCATCGACCCGCCCGACGGGCCGTCGTTCTTCGGGCCGGTCATCTCGTCTGTTCCCGAGTCCGACGAGGAGTGCCTGGAACTGTTTGATGCTGCCCTGACCCTCGCCCGGTATGCGACGTTTTCCGAGCTGAAGCGGTCCGACCGCCTCCAGCTGGACCTTCCGGTTGTTACGGGGCGCCCTGATTGAGTCGACCGGCTCTGGTCAGGTGGGCCTGCGCCAGACCGACACGTGGTAGCCGGACTCCCGGTTGAACTCAGAGCGTGACCAGTCGGCCCACCGGTATTCCAGATCCAGGCCGGCAGCGGATGCCATCTGGTCGATCTGGTCGGGTGTGGCGTACCGCAGGTGGTAGGGGAACATGCGGTTGCCGGTTTCGGTTATCTCGATCCTCTGGCCTGTGATGAGCTGCTTGTCGAGGTCGGTGACGGTTACGTCCATGACAACCCGGTCAAGTTCGACGGCCCGCACGGACATTCCGTCGTGTGCTCCGGGGTCAGGCACGAACGCCTCCATGACGAACCGTCCTCCAGGTTCGAGCAGTCTGGAGACGTGGCCGACGCAGGCAGCCTGGGACGGCTCGGTGGTCAGGTTGAACAGCGTGTTGAATCCGATGAGGGCGACGGAGAAGGATGCGTCGTCAAGGTCCTCTGGGTCGGCCATGTCTCCCTCGATGAGGGTTACGCGGTCGGCGCCCGGCTTGTCCCGAAGTACGTCGAGCATCGCCGATGAGGCGTCGAGGCCGGTCACGTCCAGGCCCTGGGCTGCAATGGGCAGGGCCAGGCGCCCGGTTCCGACTCCCAGTTCAAGCACGCGGCCACCGTTGGCAAGTCCGGCGACGACCTCGGCCACTGCCTCGGGCGATCCGATCTGGCTGACGGCGATCCCGCCGTCGTCGCCGTACCAGTCGTCGTAGACCTCGGCGTGCCGGTCGCCGTAGGTGCCGGGTTCGTATCCGTCCATTTGCAGAGTCTGGCAGGTTGGGCCCAAGCGTCGGGCACGGGTTGCCCGTAGCCTCGTCGGGGTGGATGAGCAGTCGGACCGGCAGGTCTATCTGGACCATGCGGCCAGCACGCCGGCGCGCCCCGAGGTTGTCGAGGCGATGTTGCCGTGGCTCAGCGAGCATCCGGGTAACCCGTCGGGTGCGCACCGCATGGCGCGTGATGCGCGCAGGGCGATCGACGACGCCCGCGACGCTGTCGCTGCCCTTGTAGGTATGGAGCCTGGCGGCGTCGTGTTCACGAGCGGTGGCACCGAGGCCGACAACCTGGCGGTAGATGGTGTGTTGAGGGCCGGCTCGGGTGTTGCGGTGTGCAGCGCCGCCGAGCATGCGGCTGTCCTGGAGCCGGTCCGGGAGTCCGGTGGGGTGGTTCTGCCTACCGATGCGGGCGGGCGCATCGACCTGGTTGCCCTGGAGGAGACGCTCGACTCCATAGCTGACATCAGGCTGGTGTCGGTCATGGCGGCCAACAACGAGACGGGTGTGATCAACCCGGTGGCCGAGGTCGTGGCTCTGGTCACCGAGCGGGCGCCGGATGCCGTGGTTCACAGCGATGCGGTTCAGGCCACCGCGTGGCTGGACCTCTCCGAGATCTGTTCTGGTGTCAGTCTCGTGAGCATCACAGGTCACAAGTTTGGTGGCCCCAAGGGGGCCGGTGCGCTGGTGGTCGACAGCGGCGTGGCTCTTGTTCCGATGCTGCGTGGTGGAGGCCAGGAGCGTGAGCGACGCAGCGGAACCCAGAACGTGCCGGCCATCGTGGGTCTGGGTCGTGCTGCCGAGTTGGTCGTGGTGGACCGTGAGGAGACTGCGGCTCGGGTAGCGGCGATGAGGGACCGCCTCGAGGCGGGCCTGCTGGCAGCTGTCCCGGGTGCGCGCCGGACCGTGCCTGACGGTGTCGACCGGACCCCGGCGGTGGCACACCTCTGCTTTGAGGGCATTGAGAACGAGGCTCTCCTGTTCCTGTTGGAGCAGAAGGGGGTTTGTGCCAGCGCTGCATCCTCGTGTTCAAGTGGTGCTCAGGAACCCAGCCACGTCCTTGCGGCCATGGGAATCGACCGGAAGGTGGCGGCCGGGTCGCTGCGCCTTTCCATGGCACGCACCACCACCGATGCTGATGTCGATCATGCACTGTCGGTGATCCCCGAAATCGTGGGGCGCCTCTCGGAGTATGCCTGATGGCCGCTCAGCGGGTGATGGTTGCCATGTCCGGTGGGGTCGACTCGTCTGTTGCTGCCGCCCTTGTGAAGGAGGCCGGCCACGACGTTGTCGGGGTGACCCTGCGGCTCTGGGGTGGAGAGTCTGATTCGGGGTGCTGTTCGGTCTCTGACGTGGACGATGCCCGCCGGGTGGCCGACACCCTTGGCATCGACCACCACGTGTTCAACATGGGTGAGGACTTTGATCGTCACGTGGTGGAGCCGTATGTGGCTGACCATGCCGCCGGCCGCACCCCCAATCCGTGCATCGAGTGCAATCGGCACATCAAGTTCGATCGTCTGTTGAGACGGGCGCGGTCGCTTGGTTTTGATCGCCTTGCGACGGGTCACCATGCCCGCCTGGTGGACATGCCCGACGGGACCAGGCGTATCGCCCGTGCGGCAGATCAGGCCAAGGACCAGTCCTATGTGCTGTACATGCTGGGCCAGGATGTTCTGGCGGCCCTTGACCTTCCGGTCGGGGAGATGCCCAAGCACGAGGTGAGGGAGAGGGCCGCCGGGTTGGGCCTGCGTACAGCCGACAAGCCCGACAGTCAGGACGTGTGCTTCATCACCAGCGCGTCGCGTTCTGAGGGCGGAAGACAGGAGTTTCTCGGGCGTCGGATTCCCCTTACGCCCGGACGTGTCCTGGACGGCTCGGGTAGCGAGGTGGGTCGGGTCGACGCCGTCGAGATGGTCACGCTCGGCCAGCGCAAGGGGATGGAGTTGGCCGGTGGTGATGGCCCCAGATACGCCACGGCTGTTGACACAGCTATGGCCACGGTGACCGTCGGCCCGGCCGAGGACCTCTTCGTCGATACCACCGTGGTGGAGCGGGCCGAGTGGGCTGTCGGATCGGTGACGGGCCGTGTCCTGGCTCAGACCAGCGCACACGGGCAGTCGGCCTCGGCTGTGCTGGAGTCCGGTGGCCGTGACGGTCAGGTCGTGGTGATCTGGGATGAACCTCATCGCCGGGTGGCACCGGGGCAGAGCGTTGTGTTCTACGAGGGGGATCTGGTTCTGGGGGGCGCCCTCGCCTGCTGACCGGTTCTCAGCCCACCGTCAACCTGCGTCTCTTCGCCTCGGCGAGGAGGGCGTCGGGTCGTGCCGGGGTGAACAGAAATGCCGAGACCGACTGAACCTCGGCTACGGAGTTCCGGCTGGTTGGGAGGATCTCGTGGGGTTCGGTGCAGGTGACCTCAAGCGCCATTCCGTGTGCGGCCTGGCTGAGGTCAAGTGCGTTGGTGTCTGCTGCGGCCGGCCCCACCCGGGTGAGGCTGCCCCGCTGCAGGAGCGTTGGTTCTGCCAGTGCGAGGTGGTCATGTAGCACGAGACCGGCGGGCACAAGGACCACCCATCGGCGGTTCAGTTGGTAGATCGCCCTGGCTGCGACGACGACGAGGGGGAACCCCAGAACGCATGCGATGGTTCCTGGGATCCAGCGACCGTCGGCCACCAGCAAGGGCCCGCTGATCGTTCCCAGAACAGCCACCATCCAGGCCACGGGGCCGAGCAGGAGGGCCACGGGGCCGGGGGCCCGGAGCAGGAACCTCCGCTCGTCGCCGTAGGAGGCGCCGTCTACGAACAGGTCGCCGATCGGTGCCGAGAGGGCGCAGGCCCCAACCACCAGGCCGGCAGCCATTCCGATCACGGCACCGATCGGCTCATCGGCTGAGACGGCGGCCCAGAGCGCTGCTGCGACGGTCGCTGGGCCTCCGATGCGAATGGCGGTAAGCGAGGCAGGCTGGGGGATGAGGGTGGCAAGCAGGCCGATCGACCAGAGTGCCCAGAGCCCAACTGATGCGGTGGTCTGTAGTCCTCTGTCTGTCTCGTGGAGGCTGTCGGCCAGGGCGGGTCCGAGGGTTACCGGAAGTGCCAGCCAGGCGGCGCGCAGGACCCAGGCCATGGTCGTCTCGGACCGTCGTCCCGCCGTGTCGGTTCCTCTCTGGAAGATTCCGCTGGTCACGGGTAGCACGCTAGGGGCAGGTGGTCTGTCCGGGGGCATGTCCGGGCCACCGGTAGAATCGATATGTGGGCACTAGGCCGGTTGAGGGGGCTCTGGCCCGGATTGAACAGCTCAGGGAGCTGGTTCGCTACCACAACGAGTTGTACCACGCTCTCGACTCTCCCGAGATTCCCGATGCCGACTTCGATGCGCTGGTTGTCGAGCTTCGTGACCTTGAGGCCGCCAACCCTGATCTGGTCGTCACGGATCCTTCGGTGTCTGGTGTGGGTGGACCGACCTTGAACACCTTCGACGAGGTGGTCCACGCCCTTCCGATGAGGTCTCTCGACAATGCCTTCGATCTGGACGAGCTGCGGGCATGGGCCGGGAGGGTCACCCGGCGTCTCGGTGCCGTGCCGCCTGCGTGGGTGTGCGAGCTCAAGTTCGACGGCCTGGCCGTGTCTCTGCGTTATGAGAACGGACGATTGGTTCAGGCTGCCACCCGTGGCGACGGTCGTGTCGGCGAGGATGTGACGGCCAACGTGGCGACCATCTCAGATGTTCCCGCTGAGCTGGCTTCCGGTGCCCCACCGGTGCTTGAGGTGCGCGGCGAGGTCTACATGTCCAAGTCGGCGTTCGCCGAGCTGAATCGTGTTCGCATGGAAGCCGACGACAAGACGTTCGTGAACCCCCGGAACACGGCAGCTGGTTCTCTCCGACAGAAGGACCCTGCGGTCACGGCGACCCGCGACCTCTCGTTTTGGGCCTACCAGGTCGGCGAGGTGGCGGGCGACGGGGGCCGATCGGAGCCGACCGGGCACCATGAGACGCTCCGGTGGCTTGGCGATCTGGGGCTACCGGTGAATGACCGGGCGGTGAGGCTGACCGACTTCGACGATGTGGTCGCACACGTGATCGCCGTAGAGGGTTCCAGGCACGACCTTGACTACGAGATCGACGGGGTGGTGGTCAAGGTCGACGACCTGGCTATCCAGGAGGAGTTGGGCAGCACGGCGAGGGCTCCCCGCTGGGCCATCGCATACAAGCTGCCTCCCGAGGAGCGCACGACACGCTTGCTCGACATCGAGGTCTCGATCGGGCCGGGTGGGCAGGCGACCCCGTTCGCACGCATGGAACCTGTGTTCGTGGGGGGTTCCACGGTTGCGGCTGCAACGTTGCACAACGCCGACCAGGTTGGCGTCAAGGATGTACGTCCCGGCGACATGGTGGTGGTGCGAAAGGCGGGCGACGTGATTCCAGAGGTGGTGGGGCCGGTCCTGTCTGAGCGCCCTGAGGGATCGGTGCCGTGGGTGTTCCCGACCGACTGTCCGGTGTGTGGTTCGCCTCTGCTCCGAATCGAGGGTGAGGCTGCCACGTTCTGTGTGGACAACGCGTGTCCCGGTCAGGTGCGTGGTCGAATCGAACACTTTGCGTCCCGTGGGGCGATGGACATTGACGGCTTCGGCGAGGCCCGGGTCGACCTGTTTGTGACCGAGGGTCTGATGGTCGACGTGGCCGACGTCTACTCCCTGAACCTGGACCGGATCGCCGGGTTCGAGGGGTTCGGCGAGACCTCGGTGCGAAACCTCAGCGACGCAATCGACCGGTCACGGGAGCGGCCTCTGGGTCGGCTGCTGTTCGGCCTGCGGATTCCCCATGTGGGTACGACCGTGGCCGACCAGCTGGCGCAGGCATTCGGGAGCCTTGCCGGGCTCGAGGCCGCCACCGTCGACCAGATCGAGGCTGTCGAGGGTCTGGGTCCGGTGATTGCCACCAGCGTCCACGGTTGGATGCACGACGACCACAACATGGGCCTTGTCGAGAGATTGCGGTCCGCCGGGGTTGATCCGCAGGCGGTTCTGCCGACATCTGATGTTCCCAGGGTGCTCGAGGGGATGGCAATTGTCGTGACCGGAACGCTCGCCGGCATGGGTCGCGACGAGGCGAAGGCGGCGATCATCGCCCGTGGCGGAAGGTCTCCGGGAAGCGTGTCGGTCAAGACGTCTGCCCTGGTGGCCGGCGAGGGTGGCGGTTCCAAGTTGGCCAGGGCCGAGGAGCTGGGGGTACCCGTCTTAGACGAGGCTGCTTTCAGCCTGCTCCTGGAGACCGGAAGGCTGCCAACCTGATCAAAGGGTCAGCCGTTGACCCTGAAGCACCAATCGATGCTCGCCGTCCTGTCGGGGCTCTGGACCGGCCAGTAGCGGGCCGTTGCGCAGACGTCCTGTGGTGGGAGCGTCTCGAGGGCCAGGCCTGCTCCCGGGCGGTATAGCACCGAGTTGAGTGCGTCCTGGATCTGCTGCTGGTCGAGCGGGATTACGGTGCCGCCGATCTGAACGAGCTCACCTGACCAGCCCGGCGAGAGGACCACGCCGACGGTGGCCTGGTGGATCACCTCGTCGCCTCTTGGTGGAAGCAGCCTGACTATGGCCGGGTTGGAGTCGACGGTGACATCGCCGCCGTTGTCGGTTTCTATGAGGGCGGCCGCCACGAGCAGGCCGATGCCGAGCGTCATGAGGGTGATGATGACGGTTGCGCTGCGGCGGTTCACGGCGGCAGGTTACCGGGAGGTCCGACCCTGGGGGTCGGCTGAGAGATGGTGGGGCTGCTCCGCGGCGGCCCCGTCCCGCAGTAGCCTCGCCTCGTGATGGATGGTCAGCTCGCCGGTGGTGCCGGCGGTGGATTCGGGGGTCCCGGCGGGACGGGTGGCCCCACCTCTTCGGCACCGATCGGGCAGTTGGTCGATGGTCGGTACCGGTTGAATGCTGCCATAGGTACCGGTGGTTCGGGCACGGTCTACATGGCCGAGGACATCAGCCTTGGTCGTCGGGTGGCGGTAAAGGTCCTTCACACCGCGGCTTCGAGAGACCCGGCGTTTGTGAGGGAGTTTCGGGCCGAGGCCCAGGCAGTTGCTTCGCTGAACAGCCCACATGTGGTCGATGTGTACGACTGGGGTATCGACGGTCAGGCGTACCTGGTGACCGAGTACCTGGGTGGCGGGAGCCTGCGGAGCATCCTGGCTTCGGGGCGAACGCTCAGCCCGTCTCAGGTTCTGGTCATGGCCCTTGATGCCTGCCGTGGCCTCGACCATGCCCACAGTCGGGGTCTCGTCCACCGCGATGTCAAGCCCGCCAACCTGCTCTTCGGCGAGGACGGCCGACTTCGTATCGCCGACTTCGGTCTTGCGGCGGCGATGGCCGGCGAGCAGCAGGCTGCCGGTCATGCCGGTACAGCCCGTTACGCGTCTCCTGAGCAAGCTCGGGGCAAGGTGGTCGACGGCAGGTCCGATGTCTATGCCCTGGCCCTGTGCATTGTCGAGGCGGTCACCGGGCATCTGCCGTTCGTTGAGAGCACGGTTGCCGGAACCCTCAAGGCACGTGAGGGCCGTGACGTACCGGTTCCAGATGTGTTGGGTCCGTTGGCTCCGGTTGTTGCCCGTGCCGGGGCGGCCCACCCCGACAAGCGGCCGGCGGCTGCCGAGTTCGGCAGGTTGCTGCTCAGCGTTGCCGAGGGCATGCCGCGGCCCGAGCCGTTGCAGTTGGTCGGTCCGGGTGAGATCGGTGCATCTCCCCTTGCCGGAGAGGCGGCTTCGGTCACTCCGAGCGTGTTCCCCGCGGCGGCACCTGTTCCGCCGCGGCCGGTCGGTCCGCGCCGCCGGTGGCCTGCTGCGGTTTTGACGCTGGCTCTCGTTGTTGGTGCCGTTGTGGGTGGCACCGTTCTCTGGGAGGCCACGCGTGACGTGACCCGTCGACTTCCTTCTCTTGTTGGCTCGTCGGGTGAGAGCGCTGGTGCTCTGTTGACCGAGTTGGGGTGGGTTGTCGAGGAGCGCTTTGACCGGCAGGACGATTCTGTCGAGGGCGAGTTGCTCGAGATGCTTCCGGTCGGAGGTACACCGTTGGCCGAGGGCGGGGCGGTGGTGCTCGTGATCTCCCTGGGCCCGGATCGGGTCGCTGTTCCTCCGGATCTGGTCGGTGTGACCGCTTCTGAGGCTGGCCGCCTCCTCGACGATGCCGGCCTCACAGCCGGCGAGGTCACCCGTGGATACTCCGAGGACATCCTTCCCGGTCTCGTGATCGAGGTCCCTGACGCGGCATCCAACCTTCCCCTCGGTTCTGATGTCGACCTGGTTCTCTCCGAGGGGCCGGCTCCGCGATCGGTTCCCGCGGGCCTCATCGGCATGCAGGCGGCAGACGTGCAGGCATCTCTCCTCGCCCTCAAGTTGCTGCCGATTCTCGTGGACGTTCCGGGTCTGCTCGAGGCCGGCACGGTTGTTGGTCTTACGCCTGCACCCGGGACCCCTCTGGCGGTGGGTGGTCAGGTTGACGTGCTTGTGTCGTCTGGCCCTGAGCAGCGTCCGGTCCCGGCTGTGAAGGGTCTCTCTGTGGTGGCCGCCGATGCAAGGCTGCAGGCGGCCGGTTTCCGGGAGGTCGAGTTCACGGGGCCGGCCGATGGCGTGGTCGTTTCCCAGGATCCGGCTGCGGGCTACATGGGCCTTCCCGATTCCCGGATATCGATCACCTCCGGGTGATTTCGGCGTGACTCCTGAGCGAGCCGTGGGACCGGCCTCTAGCCTCTGATTCCGTGAAGCCCGATTCTGATGTCTCTGTTCCGGGTCGGATTACCCGCGATGATGTTGCCTATGTGGCCCGGTTGGCGCGTCTCAACCTGAGCGATACGGAACTCGAAGCGTTCACCGGCCAGCTTGCCGACGTCTTGGACCATGCCGCCGATCTGGAGGCGTTGGATCTGGATGGTGTCGCACCCACGTCGCATCCACTTCCGCTCTCGAACGTGTTGCGGCCCGATGTGCCGGCCGTCGAGTCCGCTGACGAGGTCGACCATCGCCTGTTCTGCGACGAGGTGCTTGCGGCGGCGCCGGCTGTTGAGGAGAACCGGTTCCGCGTGCCTCCGGTGCTGGGAGAGGCGCCGTGAGCGCCGTGTCGCTGGCGGCCTCGGTCAGGTCAGGTGGGCGTTCTGCCCGCAGCATCGTCGAGGACCACCTCGCCGCGATCGAGGCGGGCGAGGACGAGATACATGCCTTCAACCTGGTGATGGCCGACTCTGCTCTGGAGCGGGCCGACCGGGTTGATGCCGTGGTGGCGGCCGGTGGCGATCCGGGACCATTGGCCGGCGTTCCGGTGGTCCTCAAGGACAACATGTGCACGAGGGGGGTGCCGACCACCTGTGGTTCGCGGATTCTGGACGGTTGGCGGCCTCCATACGACGCCACGGTCGTACAGCGGCTTGAAGTAGCCGGGGCCGTGTTGGTCGGCAAGACCAACATGGACGAGTTCGCCATGGGCAGCTCTACTGAGAACTCCGCCTTTGGCCCTACGCACAATCCCCGCGACACCTCCCGGGTTCCGGGTGGGTCGTCGGGTGGTTCGGCTGCGGCGGTTGCCGCAGGTTTCGCACCTCTGGCCCTGGGTAGCGACACGGGTGGTTCCATCCGCCAGCCTGCGGCCCTGTGTGGTGTCGTCGGGGTCAAGCCGACCTACGGAGCCGTGTCCCGCTACGGCCTGGTTGCGTTTGCCTCGAGCCTCGATCAGATCGGCCCGTTCGCGAATTCGGTGGCCGATGCTGCGCTTCTGCTGGAGGCGGTGGCCGGCCACGACCCGATGGATTCCACGTCGATTCCGGCCGTGGCCCCTGACCTGTTGGGTGTGTTGGACCGGGGTGTCGAGGGGCTCAGGGTGGGGATCATCGAGGAGATCTCGGGCAGCGGCCCGACGGGCCTTGAGGGTTTTTCCCCCGACGTGCAGTCTCGTCTGGCAGAGGCCGGCGAGGCTCTTGCAGCGGCTGGCGCAATTGTCGAAAAGGCGTCGGTTCCGTCGACGGTCTTTGGCCTGTCCGCCTACTACGTGATCGCCCCGGCTGAGGCCTCCAGCAACCTGGCCCGTTTCGACGGTGTCCGTTTCGGGTTGAGGGTCGATGCCGAGAATACGGTTGACATGAATGCAGCCACCCGTACCGCCGGCTTCGGCGACGAGGTGAAGCGGCGCATCATGCTCGGCACGTATGCACTGTCGGCCGGCTACTACGACGCCTATTACGGCAAGTCGCAAAAGGTCCGCACGCTGATTGTCGAGGACTTCGCCAGGGCCTACGAGTCCTTTGACCTGTTGTTGTCTCCGACGGCACCGACGACGGCGTTTCCCATCGGCGAGAAGGTCGACGACCCGATGCTCATGTACCTAAACGACGTGTGCACCATTCCTTCCAATCTGGCTGGTCATCCGGCCATGTCGGTTCCTTTCGGTGTTGGCGACGACGGTCTTCCTGTCGGGGTTCAGGTGCTGGCGCCGGCAAATGGCGAGCCGTCGATGTTTCGTGCGGCGGCGGTGCTCGAGGCAGCGGCCGGGGGCGCGCTGTGAGTTCTGAGATGGACGGCTGGGAGGTCGTGATCGGGCTCGAGGTCCACGCTGAGTTGGCGACGGCCACCAAGCTCTTCTCCGGTGCCCGCAACGAGTTTGGCGGTGAGCCCAACACCCATGTGGATCCCGTGTCCTTGGGTCTTCCCGGGTCGCTTCCAGTTCTCAACGAGAAGGCGGTCGAGTTGGCGATCAGGGTTGGTCTGGCTCTCAACTGTGTCGTTCAGGCGTCCGAGTTCGCACGCAAGAACTACTTCTACCCGGACATGCCCAAGGACTTCCAGATTTCCCAGTTCGATCAGCCCATCAACGGTGAGGGCTGGTTGGAGCTGCCCGATGGTCGCAGCATCGGCATCGAGCGCGCCCACCTCGAGGAGGACACGGGCAAGAGCACCCACGTGGGCGGCGGTGGCCGTATCCACGAGGCCGCCTACTCGCTGGTCGACTACAACCGGGCGGGCGTGCCGCTCATTGAGATCGTCGGCAAACCCGACCTGCGTTCGGCCGAGGATGCCCGGGCCTACGTGTCGGAGTTGAGGGCCATTCTCGTAACAATCGGAGCCTCTGACGGCAAGATGGAGGAGGGCTCGATGCGGGTGGACTGCAACGTGTCGGTGCGCCCTGTCGGTGACGAGGAGTTGGGCACTCGCTGCGAGGTCAAGAACATCAACTCGTTGCGGTCTCTCGGTAGGGCGATCGCCTACGAGTCCCGGCGCCAGGTGGATCTGATCACCTCAGGTCAAAAGATCGACCAGCAGACCCGCCACTGGAACGAGGAGGACGGTAGAACCCACACCCTGCGCTCCAAGGAGGAGGCGTTCGACTACCGGTACTTCCCCGAACCTGACCTGGTCCCCGTGGCTCCGTCAGCAGAGTGGATTGACGAGATCCGGGCCGCCATGCCTCTGCTTCCCGGGGAGCGGCGTCGTCGACTCGCCGACGAATCCGGCATACATCCGGAGGCTGCCGCCTTGACCGTGGAGCGGGGTCTCGACGACCTGGCGTTGGCGGCAATGGACCTTGGTGCGGAACCGGCGAGGGTGCTCGTTCATGTCGAGAACAACCTGGCCGACGGTCAGGGTGGGTTGACCGCCGAGGCATTTGCCTCTCTCGTGGTCATGGAGACCGGGGGTGACCTCACCGCTACACAGGCCAAGACGGTCCTGGCTGATCTCGTGGATTCGGGTGGAGACCCTGTTGACGTGGCCGCGGGCCACGGGTTCGAGGCCATGGAGTCATCGGAGCTTGAAGGGCTCGTCGGGGGTCTGATCACCGACCATCCCGAAGACTGGGAGGCCTTTGTCGGTGGCGACGAGGGTGAACGCAAGAAGAAGTCGGGGTTCTTTGTGGGTCAGATCATGAAGGCCACGAGAGGCCAGGCCGATGGTCGTGTCGTGAACGAGATCCTCGAGAGGCTTGCCGACGGCACCTAGCCGGTCGCACCCAGCACCTGCCACCGCGTGCCGCGGAAGCGCCCGTACAGAAGCGCCGAACGCACGGTCATGAACAGCCAGATGGCTCCCCAGAGCCAGCCGATTCCGGCTCCCATGGTGTGTCCGATCACGGCGGCCGGCACGAAGAGGGCGAACGACACGCCCATGGCCTGGGCCAGGAAGCGCTGGTCGCCGGCGCCGATGAGGATCCCGTCGAGGGCGAAGGCGAGGCCTGAGAGCGGTGCCATGGTCGCCACGTGGAGCAGCAGGAACCCGACCAGGGCGATCACGGCCGGGTCGGCCGAGAAGATTCCGGGCACTGTGTCGCCTGCTGAGGTGACTCCTCCGACGAGTGCCACCCCGAGGGCCAGACCGATTCCGATGGACCATGCGATAACCCTGTTGCCGACCTGCCGGGCCTCGTCTGCGTGTCCGGAGCCGAGCAGGTTCCCGACCATGGCCTGAGCTGCGATTGCCATTGCGTCCATCGCCATGGCAAGCAGGAACCAGGTTTGGAAGGCGATCTGGTGTGCTGCAACCTGGACTGTCCCGATTCGGGCTGCGACGGCGGTGGCGAGCGTGAAGGTCCCTACGAGGGAGACCGTTCGGACCAGGAGGTCTGCGCCCACGACCAGCAGGCGCCGGATCGTGGCCGGGTCGGGGCGCAGGCTGACATGGTGTTGTCTGACCTGTCGACCGATCCACGCCAGGTAGAAGCCGGCCCCCAGCCACTGGGCGACAACTGTGGCTGCCGCCGACGCGCCGATTCCCATGTCGAGCCCGTAGATGAGAACCAGTTCGACTGCGAGGTTCACCGCGGCGGTGCCGATGCCCACCCAGAGGGGTCGGAGGGTGTCCTTTGTTCCCCGCAGGTAGCCGACTCCGGCCAGCATCAGGAGCATGCCGGGTGCACCGAGAAGGCTGATCCTGAAGTAGGTGGTGGCCTGTTGGAGGACGGTGTCGTCTGCCCCGAGCAGCCTCAGGAATGGCTCCGTGAATGCCGCCCCGACTGCGGCAAGGCCGATTCCGAGCACCACCGCGAGCCATAGGCCCTGGACCGCCTGGTGCGCCGCCGCTGCCCTCTGGTCGGCACCCATGAGCCGGGCAACGGCGGCGGTGGACCCGTAGGCCAGAAAGATGCAGACGTTGTACCCGACGAGGAGGGCGGCCGAGGCGATTGCCAGGCCGCCCAGGGGTTCGGTGCCGAGGTGTCCGACCACGGCCGTGTCGGCCAGCACGTAAAGGGGCTCTGCCATGAGGGCGCCCAGGGCGGGCACGGCGAGGCGCAGGATCTCCCGGTTGGTGCTTTCTGGGCCGGCCATCCGGTGAGGCTAGAAGACCGTGTCCGTTCAGCCCTGTTCCATTCCGGGCTCTCCCGCTGGGTGGCCGGGCCTGCCGGCCTCTAACCTGCAGTCATGACCTCAAGTGATGCCACAGACCCCTCCCAGATAAACCGGCCCCGAAGCCGTGATGTGACCGAGGGACCCGCACGTGCTCCCGCCAGGGCCATGTTGCGTGCCATCGGTATGGACGACGACGACTTTTCCAAGGCCCAGGTTGGGGTGGCGTCGTCATGGAACGAGGTGACGCCGTGCAACATGCCCCTCAGCGACCTGGCCGGGCACGCCAAGGTGGGTGTTGCCGATGCCGGTGGTTACCCGATCGAGTTCAACACCATCGCTGTCAGCGACGGCATCGCCATGGGCCACGAAGGCATGCGTGCCAGCCTGGTCAGTCGGGAGATCATCGCCGACTCGGTAGAGGCGGTTATGCACGCTGAGCGCTTCGACGCCTTCGTCAGCTTCGCCGGCTGCGACAAGTCGCTTCCCGGGATGCTCATGGCTGCCGCCCGCATCAACCTGCCGTCGGTGTTTGTCTACGGCGGGTCGATAATGCCGGGCGAGCACAAGGGCCGGTCGCTTGACATCGTGAGCGTGTTCGAGGCTGTCGGTGCCCACGCGGTGGGCGACATCGACGATGCCGAGTTGTTGGAGATCGAGCGCAGCGCATGCCCGACTGTCGGGTCGTGTGCCGGCATGTTCACTGCCAACACCATGGCGTCGGTGGCCGAGGGCCTCGGCATGTCCCTTCCCGGTTCGGCCTCGGCTTCGGCGATCGACAAGCGTCGCAGCGATGTTGCCTACGCAAGCGGAACAGCGGTGATGCAGTTGCTGGCCGCTGATATTCGACCCCGTCAGATTCTTTCCAAGGCGGCCTTCGAGAACGCCATCGCCCTGGTGATGGCCCTGGGCGGTTCCACCAACGCGGTGCTTCACCTGTTGGCGATCGCCTTCGAGGCAGGTGTCCACCTGGAACTGGACGACTTCAACAAGGTGGCGGCACGGGTTCCGCACCTTGCCGACACCAAGCCTCACGGCGCCTACCACATGATCGACATCGACAAGATCGGTGGCGTTCCCGTGGTGATGCAGATGCTGCTCGAGGAGGGCCTCTTCCATGGTGACGAGATAACCGTTACCGGGAAAACCGTCGCCGAGAACCTGGCGATGCTGGATGTTCCGGCACCCGACGGCGAGGTCATCCATACCTTCGACAACCCGATCCACGACATCGGCGGTATCGCCGTGCTTGAGGGTTCGCTGGCCCCCGATGGTGCGGTCGTGAAGGTCGCCGGGCTGGATGTCGACTTCTTTGATGGTCGGGCACGTGTGTTCGACGGTGAAGACGATGCCATGGATGCCGTCATGGCGGGCCGCATCGAGGCTGGCGACATCGTCATCATCCGCTTCGAGGGCCCGAAGGGCGGCCCGGGGATGAGGGAGATGCTCGCAATCACGGGCGCCATGAAGGGTGCCGGACGCGGTGGCGATGCTGCGCTCATCACCGACGGTCGCTTCTCAGGTGGCACCCACGGGTTCTGTGTCGGCCACGTGGCTCCCGAGGCCGTCGACGGTGGCCCCATTGCCCTCATCGAGGAGGGCGACCGCATCGTCATCGATGTGAGGGCACACACCATTGATCTGATGGTCGACGAGGCTGTGCTCGAGGAGCGCCGCGCCAACCTCAAGCCGCATCAGCCGCGCTACGAGTCCGGCTTCCTCGCCAAGTACGCAGCCCTGGCCCAGGGGGCCGAAAAGGGTGCTGTCACCCAGGCCTGATTTCGGGCCTTGCCGGGATCAGAATCGATTCGGGTTGTGTAGCGGCCCTCTCACGGCGCATAATTGCGGGCGATGATGCACATGCCCACCACCGAGGTACAGGTATTGCGCTAGGCACGCGGTCCCACACCTGCGTGCCCGACCTCCCGAAGCGGGAGGTTGTTGTTTTTTTCACGCTTATTCCCGGACCAGATCGACACCCGACCGACCACTGACAAGCGAGATCCCCAGATGAAGATGGATGGTGGACAGGCACTGATCCGCGCTCTCGAGCTCGAGGGTGTTGATGTGCTGTTCGGGTTGCCCGGTGGGGCGATCCTGCCGGTCTACGACCCGATCATCGACTCGTCGATTCGTCACATCCTCGTCCGGCACGAGCAGGGTGCCGGTCACATGGCTGAGGGCTATGCCCACGCCACCGGTCGACCGGGCGTGGCCATGGTCACCAGTGGCCCGGGCGCGACCAACATCGTCACGCCGCTCTGCGACGCCCACCTGGATTCGGTGCCGATGGTTGTCATCACCGGCCAGGTTCCGTATGCGGCGATCGGGACCGATGCCTTTCAGGAGTGCGACACCACCGGCATCACCCAGTCGGTCACCAAGCACAATTTTCTCGTCTCGGATGCACAGGACATTCCCAGAACCATCAAGGAGGCGTTTCACATCGCCACCACGGGTCGCCCGGGGCCTGTTCTGGTTGACATTCCTAAAGACATCGTGGATCCCGACAATCCCAGATCGGCCATGGAGTGGACCGACGATGTTGAGATGGATCTGCCCGGTTACACCCCCAGGACCGATGTTGATCCTGTTGCGATCGCAGCGGCGGCTGACCTGATCCGTGCGGCCGAGCGGCCTGTGTTGTACGTGGGCGGCGGCATTCTCAAGGCACGCGCTGCCGAGGTTCTCAGGCAGCTGGCCGAGTTGACCGGTATTCATGTGGTCACGACCCTTATGGCCAGGGGGGCCTTTCCCGACAGCCATGATCTGTGTCTCGGCATGCCCGGCATGCACGGCAACTTCACGGCTGTGACTGCCATGCAGGAGTCCGATCTGTTGATTGCCCTGGGTGCCCGCTTCGATGATCGGGTCACGGGTCGCCTGGACGGTTTTGCGCAGGGGGCGAAGATCATCCATGTCGACATAGATGCCGCCGAACTGGGCAAGGTCCGGCGCCCCGATGTGGCGATCCTGGGTGACTGCCGGGTTGCCATCGAGGCTCTCGTCGCCGATCTGGCTTCGAATGGCACCGGTGGTGCGGACCGTGATGCATGGCGGTCGCGTGTGAGCGGTTGGCAGGAGCGCTTCCCGCTGTCCTACGAACAGGCTCAGGCGGGAGACGAGCTCAAGCCGCAGATGGTCATCGAGCGCCTCCGCGATGCCACCCCCGACGACACGATCGTCGCTTCGGGTGTAGGCCAGCATCAGATGTGGGCCAGCCAGTACTGGTCCTTTGACCATCCCTACACGTGGATCAACTCTGGCGGGCTCGGAACCATGGGCTTTTCGATTCCGGCGGCGATTGGTGCCAAGGCGGGGTGCCCCGACAAGATGGTCTGGGCGATTGATGGCGATGGCTGTTTCCAGATGACCGCTCAGGAGCTGGTGACGGCCACGGTCGAGAAGATCCCGATCAAGGTGGCGTTGCTCAACAACTCGTATCTGGGCATGGTCCGCCAGTGGCAGGAGATGTTCTACGACGAGCGCTACTCCGAGGTCTTCCTTTCTAAGGACGTTCCCGACTACAAGGCATGGGCGGAGTCCATGGGTTGTGTCGCAATGAGGGTCGACAGTCCTGAGGAGGTCGACGTGGCGATAGCCAAGGCCAACGAGGTCGACGACCGTCCCGTTGTAATCGACTTCAGGGTGGCCGCAGCGGAGAAGGTCTATCCGATGGTTCCGTCGGGGGCCTCCAACTCGGAGCTGGTCGTTCCCCCCTCACAGCAGGATCAGCCCCGGTGAGCGGACCCGGTGACGCCTCGGCGGCCGCCCAGCACCACGTGCCCGACTACCGGTACCACACGCTTGTGGTGACCGTTGAGAACAAGTCCGGTGTGCTGGCACGCCTGGCCGCCCTCTTTTCGAGGCGGGGATTCAACATCGAGTCGTTGGCCGTTGCGCCAACAGACGATGACCGTTTCAGCCGGGTGACGGTGGTTGTCGACCTCGAGTCTGCTCCGTTGGAGCAGATAATCAAGCAGTTGGACAAGCTCGTGAACGTGGTGAACATTCGTGAGTTGCATCCCGGTCATGCGGTTGAGCGTGAGCTCATGATCGTCACCGTCGCAGCTGGTCCTGATCGTCGCGACGAGTTGGTCGAGCAGTTGGATCGTGCCGGCGGCAAGGTTCTGTCTGTGGGTGCCGATGCCATGATGCTTTCGCTTGTCGGACCACCTTCCCGGGTGGACGAGTTTGAGGAACTGTTGGGCCAGTACGGCATTATCGAGCTGCAACGCACCGGCCGTGTTGCGCTGGCGAACCTTGACGAAGCTGACTGAGCAGACTTTTTCTACCCGTATCCGCAAGACAACAAGATCAGGAGACATTCCCGTGGCAAACATCTTCTACGAGAAGGACGTGAACAGGGCGGCGATCGCCGACCGGAAGGTGGCCGTGCTGGGTTACGGCTCCCAGGGGCATGCACATGCTTTGAACCTGAAGGAGTCGGGCATCGACGTTTGTGTCGGCCTGCGTGACGGTTCATCGTCTGCGGCGAAGGCTTCAGAGGCTGGCCTTACCGTGCGTTCGCTGGCTGATGCTTCGGCATGGGCTGACGTGATCATGATCTTGTTGCCTGACACGGAGCAGGCGGCGGTCTATGAGGAGCACATTGCTCCCAACCTGAACGCGGGTGACGCCATTGCGTTTGCACATGGTTTCAACATCAGGTTCGACCTGATCAATCCGCCCGACGATGTCGATGTGATCATGATCGCCCCGAAGGGTCCGGGCCACCTGGTGCGGCGGACCTTTGTAGAGGGTGGCGGTGTGCCGTGCCTGATCGCCGTTGAGCAGGACCCAACAGGTGGGGCCCGTGATCTGGCGTTGGCTTTTGCCGATGGCCTGGGTGGTGCCCGTGCGGGTGTCATCGAGACGACCTTCACCGAGGAGTGCGAGACCGACCTGTTTGGTGAGCAGGTGGTGCTCTGTGGTGGCCTTACCGAGTTGGTCCGTAGCGCCTTTGACACCCTGGTGGATGCCGGCTACCAGCCTGAGATCTGTTACTTCGAGTGCCTGCATGAGGTGAAGTTGATCGTGGATCTCATGTATGAGCAGGGCATTGCCGGGATGCGCTATTCGGTGTCTGATACGGCCGAGTACGGCGACTTGACGCGTGGCCCCCGGGTCATCGATGACCATGTGCGTGAGACCATGAAGGCCATTCTGGGCGAGATCCAGTCGGGTCAGTTTGCCGAGGAGTGGGTGGCTGAGAGCCGCTCGGGTCGTGAGAACTTCAAGCGTCTCGAGGAGGCTGGCCATGAGCACCGGGTCGAGAAGGTGGGTTCGCGTCTGCGTGAGATGATGCCGTGGATAAGCGCCGGAAGGGTCTCGGTGCAGGAAGCCTCAGGAGGCCAGGGCTAACCACCCCACCAGTTCCCCCAGCCCAGCAAAGCCGAGGGAATCTCTGAACCCGTACCGGGAGTTGGGGCCTGAGGTTGCAGCAACCTCGAAGCCAGGGAGGGATGCCCGGCGCTGGCCGCGCACGACTTCTCTTCAGCCCAGCAAAGCCCAGGGAATCTCTGAACCCGTAATGGGAGTTGGGGCCTGAGGTTGCAGCAACCTCGAAGCCAGGGAGGGATGCCCGGCGCTGGCCGCGCACGACTTCTCTTCAGCCCAGCAAAGCCCAGGGAATCTCT
>JACNLA010000034.1:30644-68254 GCA_014381745.1 Actinomycetota bacterium
GTTGCAGCAACCTCGAAGCCAGGGAGGGATGCCCGGCGCTGGCCGCGCACGACTTTTGCTTATGAGGAGCAGCGGACACGCTCCGGGCGTCCCGCTCGGGGGTTGGGGGTTCGGTGATCTCCCGCAAGGGAGGGCTGTCCGGCGCTGGCCGCGCACGACTTCTCTTCAGCCCAGCAAAGCCCAGGGAATCTCTGAACCCGTAATGGGAGTTGGGGCCTGAGGTTGCAGCAACCTCGAAGCCAGGGGGGAGCGCCGAAGGCGACCGCGTACGACTTTTGCTTATGAGGAGAAGCGGGCGCGTTCGGCGCTCCCCCCTGGCACTAGAGAAGAATCAACTCAGGCGCTGAACGATCATCGCCATTCCCTGGCCGCCACCCACACACATCGACTCCAGGCCGAATTCCTTGTCGGAGTCTTCGAGGCCGTTGAGGAGGGTGGCCATGATGCGTGAGCCGGTCATGCCGAAGGGGTGGCCGAGGGCTATGGCGCCGCCGTTCACGTTCAGCTTGTCGTGGTCGATTCCGAGTTCGTCGGCTGAGGGCAGGACCTGGGCGGCGAATGCTTCGTTGATTTCGACCAGGTCGATGTCGTCGATGGTCATGTTGACGCGGCCGAGCGCGATTCGGATGGCTTGAATGGGGCCGAGGCCCATTATTTCTGGGCTTATTGATGAGACGCCTGAGGAGATGATCTTGGCGATGGGGGTGATGCCCAGTTCGGCTGCGCGGGTGGCGTTCATGACGACGACTGCGGCTGCTCCGTCGTTGAGGGGGCAGGCGTTGCCGGCGGTGACGGTTCCGTCGGGGCGGAACACGGGGTTGAGTTGGGAGACTTTTTCGTAGGTGGTTCCGGCCCGGATGCCGTCGTCGGTGCTGACGATGGTTCCGTCGGGGAGGGTGTAGGGGGTGATTTCGCGTTCGAAGAAGCCTCGGTCGCGTGCTGCTTCGGCGCGGTTTTGTGATCGGACGCCCCATTCGTCCTGGGCTTTGCGGGATACGCCTTTGTAGGCGGCCACGTTTTCGGCTGTCTGGCCCATTGCCATGTAGATGTCGGGGAGGCCTTCGGGTGGTGTCCAGGTTTCGGCTCCGCCTGTGGTGCGGTCGGCGGTGCGGGTTTCGGCGTCTGCGAAGAGGGGGTTGTGTGGTCCGGTGTCGGCTGCTCCGTACTGGTAGCGGCTGACGCATTCGACGCCGCCGGAGACGAAGACGTTGCCCATGCCGGCCATGATGGTGTGAGCTGCCATGCGGATGGTCTGGAGTGACGATGAGCAGTACCGGTTGACGGTTACTCCGGGTGAGTCGAGGCCGGCCAGGATTGCTGCTACGCGGGCAACGTTGTAGCCCTGTTCGCCGCCGGGTTGGCCGGTTCCCCAGATGACGTCTTCGACTTCGTCTCGGGGTAGGTCGGGGACCTTGCCGAGCACGTCGTTGATGATGAAGGCGGACATGTCGTCTGGCCTGGCATCGACGAGGCTGCCTTTGTTGGCGCGACCGATTGGGGTGCGGGAGGTTGCGACGATTACGGCTTCGGGCATTGTGGTGCTCCCTGAGGGTGTGTGGGGGGTCTCCTGATGGGGTCGGAGCCTAGCCAGCACCGTGCCCGGGGCCCCATCGGACGGTGTCTCTCCGGCTATGGTCGGCGCACGACAGCCGCATCTTTAACTACAGGGGGATATCAATGCTCGAGGTTGGAACGGTCGCACCGGCGTTTTCGGCGCCTGATCAGAACGGCGACATGGTCAGTTCCGATGATCTGGCTGGGTCGTGGGTGGCGCTGTGGTGGTATCCGAAGGCGTCGACGCCTGGTTGAACGATTCAGGGACAGGGGTTCCGTGATCGAACCTCATCATTTTCGCAGGCCGGTGCGGTGGTTGTCGGCGCAAGCTTTGACACGGTCGAGGAGCAGAAGGCCTTTGCCGATGAGCAGGGCTTTGAGTATCCGTTGTTGTCTGATCCCGACAGGGTGATGGGTGCCGCCTACGAGGCTGTTCGCCCTGTCGACGATCCCATTGCTGCATTTCCGTACCGCTATTCGTATCTGATCGCTCCGGATGGGACGATTGCGGCCACGTATGACCTGAACTCTTCGCAGAGCCTTGACGAGCATGCCGACGAGGTCCTCGCCGACATCTTGTCCCGGTCCTGAGCGGAGGGTCCGGCGGGTGGTGGCTTGACTGGTCTTGCCCGCCCGCTGGAGGGTCTGTCGGTTGTTGAGGGTTCGGCGTTTGTGGCTGCGCCGTCGGGTGGTATGGCCCTGGCGCAGTTGGGTGCCGACGTCGTGCGCTTCGACCGGATCGGTGGTGGCATAGACCACAAGAGGTGGCCTCTTACCGATGAGGGCGTCAGCCTCTACTGGAATGGATTGAATCGTGGCAAGAGGTCGATTGCCGTCGATCTTTCTGATGCGGGTGTGCAGGAGCTGCTGGGTGAGTTGATTGGTGCTGCTGGCAACTTTTTGACCAACTTTCCGGCGGTGGGGTGGCTGTCGTGGGAGCAGTTGAGTGAGGGCATCGAGGATCTGGTGATGGTCGCCATCACGGGTAGCCACGATGGCACCACGGCGGTCGATTACACGGTGAACTGTGCGGTTGGGTATCCGGCGGTCACGGGCCATGTCGACGATTCGAGGCCGGTCAACAACGTGGTCCCGGCATGGGATCTGGTGTGTGGGCAGATGGCGGCGTTGGGCCTTTTGGCTGCGGATCGCCACAGGTCGATCACCGGCGAGGGCCAGTTGGTTTCGTTGGCTTTGGCCGATGTGGCGTTGGCTGCGGTTGGTGCGTTGGGGAATCTGGCTGAGGCGCAGGTGAACGGGACGCAGAGGGAGCGGGTCGGCAACGACCTTTACGGGGCCTACGGCAGTGATTTCCCGACGGCCGATGGCCGTCGGGTGATGGTGGTGGCGATCAGCCCCAAGCAGTGGAGGGGTCTGTTGGCGGCTACGGGTACTGCCGATGAGGTTGGGGCTCTTGCGGGGCGGCTGGGGCTGGATTTCGCCGATGAGGGTGACCGGTTCAGGGCGCGTGACGATCTGGGTGGCCTGTTTGGTCCGTGGTTCGCTGAGCGGGGTCTCGATGAGGTGGCCGGGGTGCTTGACGCACATGGCGTCTGCTGGGGCCCGTATCGGAGTTTCATGGAGTTGGTCGATGAGGATCCCCGGTGTTCGATTGCCAACCCGTTGTTCGCTGAGTTGGATCAGCCCGGTGTGGGGAGTCATTTGGTGCCGGGGTCTCCTCTGGCCTTTGGTGGGCCGGGAGCGGTGGAGCGGGGTGCGTCGACGGCGCCGCTGTTGGGTGAGCACACCGAGCAGGTTCTGAGCGAGGACCTGGGCCTCTCGCCGGCTGAGGTGGGCGAGTTGTTCGACAGGGGTGTGGTGGCAGCTCCCTGACCGGGTTCTGGCGTTCAGGCCCCCCAGGTGACGAGGTGCCAGTCCAGTACGGGTGCCACTGTGTCGTCGCGTTCGGCTTCGACGGTGACCCGAAACGCTCTCAGGTTGCCGCCGGCAGCGGGCCGTTCATCTAGGAGGGTGTGGCTGCATCCGAGCACGTCTCCTTCGTAGACGGGTCTGGTGTGGTCACATGCCTGCCATCCCAGGACCGTCGCCGTTGACGGCATGAGGCGGTGGAGGGATGCCTGGGCGAGGCCGATGGTGTGGCCTCCGTATACGAGACGCCGGCCATCGCCGGTGGCCGGGTCGCGGTGGACTGGTGCCAGGTTTTGGGTGAGTCGGACCAGTTCGGTTGCTGAGGTGACCGTGTCGCGTAGGGGGTCGATGCGTGTGGTTCCGGGTTCCCATTGGTTGTTGTCTGCCAGCGGGGCTGGGTCCCATCCGGTGGGGATGTGACCGGTCCAGTCGCTCAGGTTGATCTGTGGGTCTACGCCTCCGAGGTCGTCGTGGTGGCCGGTGTCGGCATTCGGGTCGCGCATGTGGAGCATGGCGCATCTCTCGTATTCCACGACCGTGTCGCCGTCGTCGAGGCAGGTGGTGGTGATTCCGAGCAGGGCCAGTCCGCGGGCGGGTCTGTCGGGGCGCGCTGTGAGCTGTCGGAGGCCGCGGATCTCAACGGTCGTCTCGAGGGTCTCGCCGTGGCGTACTGCCTTCTGGAGGATGACGCCGCGGTAGAAGAGGTTGGCTATGACGGCGCGTGTGGCGACGGTGCTCTGTCCGATGGAGGTGTGCATCACCAGCGCCGGGTTGACGAGGGCTCCGGGTGCGCCGGTTACGGCTTCTGCCATGGGTTTGCTGAGGGTGGTGGCCAGGGGGTCGCCGCAGATGGCCTGGTAGGTGGCGGCTTCGCCCGGTCCGATTGTCATGGCCGGTGCCGGGTTGAGCGTCTGGCCGACGGTCAGGTCATCAAAGAACGGTCCTGTGGGTCGGTTCACGGTTGGGAGCATGCCAGTTGGGAGGGGTCGGCGACCACCTCGCGCCATGTTGCTACCGGGTAGTCATCGTGGGAACGTATGCTCGGCTGGCAATACCATCGCTAGTAGAGATAGATAGGTTCTCTAACAATCATCACGGGCCTCTGTTCAGCAGGTCCGCTGTTTCCTACTATCACCGGTCTGGAAGGGCCCTTGGGAACAGCCCGGGCAACCTAGTGAGGGGGAGACCATGTCACAGACAGCGGCTAACACGTACGTCGACTGGCAGACACAGTCCTGGATGAGCGACGGCCTCTGTTCGGGGAGGAGCGATCTGTTCTTCGCCCCGTTCGCAGAGCGTCCAGAGGCCAGGGTGCGCCGCGAATCCAGGGCGAAGGATCTGTGTGCATCCTGTTCGTCGAGCGTGGAATGCATGGCCTATGCCCGCGACAACCGGGAGTTGGGCTTCTGGGGTGGTGAGTCCGAGTCCGAGCGGGCCACGGCCGGCTTTGCTCCTACGACCCCGATAATCGGGCGCCGTCAGGTGGCCGCCCAGCGGGCCGCAGCCGCCCTCGCAGAGGCCAGCTGAGCCGGCCCCCACCGGGGTCTTCTCTACGGGAAGATCCCACGTTGTTCGTAGACGACCCGCAGGCGGCGTAGCGCTATCGCGTAGGCGGCGTCGCGGCGTGAGGCGATGTCTAGTTCTTCGCGGATCTCACAAATTGAGTCCGACGCCTTCCAGAGGATGTCACGCAGCTTGTGATCGACGTCGTCGAGGTTCCACCTCTGCGCCGACCGGTTCTGCAACCACTCGAAGTAGGACACGACCACACCACCGGCGTTTACGAGAATGTCGGGTAGCACGTCGATTCCCCGCTCGGCCAGGATCGCCTCGGCCTCGAGCGTCGTGGGACCGTTGGCAGCCTCCACTATGACCTTGGCCTTTATCTGTCCGGCATTGGCGGCGGTGATCTGGTTCTCCAGCGCCGCAGGGATCACCATGTCGGCCTCGATGCCCCACAGGTCGTCTGGTTCGATCCAGTCGGCGTTGGGGTAGCCGGTGACCGTGCCGTGCTCGCCGGCCCAGTCGGTCAGGGCAAAGGCATCGATGCCGTCCTCGTCGGCGATGGCACCCAGATGGTCTGACGCGGCCACCACCCGTGCACCGTGTACCTGGAGAATCCGGCCCGTGGCTCCACCCACGTTTCCCCAACCCTGGATGACGGCGGTGCCGCTGCTCAGGTCGAAGCCGGTCTCGTCTGCCCAGTGCTGCAGGCAGAACACGACGCCTTGTCCGGTGGCCTTGTCTCGGCCGGGACTGCCGCCGGTCTCGAGGGTCTTACCGGTGACGATCCGCTTCACGTTCTGGCGTTCGGTGGCCCCGGTGGAGTTGGCGTAGGTGTCCATCATCCAGACCATGGCCTGGGGGTTGCTGCCCAGATCCGGGGCGGGGATGTCGTGGTCGGGGCCGATGTTGCCGCCGAGGGCGTGCGTGAACCGGCGGACGATCCTCTCCAGTTCTTCGTGTGCGACGTCTCTGGGGTTGAAGGCGATGCCGCCCTTGGCGCCCCCGAACGGAATCTCGCAGAGCGCCGACTTCCATGTCATCCAGGATGCGAGTGCCTTCACCTCGTCGAGGTCGACCGCGTGGTGGAACCTGACCCCTCCCTTGTAGGGGCCGAGGATGTTGCTGTGCTGGATCCGGTAACCCCTAAAGACCTGGTAGTCGCCGGTGTTCATGAGCACCGGGAAGTTCACGATTATCTCGTTCTTGGGTTGCGACAGGATCGCCCGGATGCTGGCGGGCAACTCGATCAGGTCGGCTCCGCGGTTGAACTGGGCGAGGGCGGTGGCAAACAGCCCGTTGGTCTCGTCGCTCATCTGTGCGTACCTCCTGCACCGCCGCTGGTGCACATCTGAGGGCCGTGGTTCAACCGCATGGGTCGCCTGTTGTCAGGAGACGTTACTCGTCTTGTTTCCTGAGCATGCGGGGGCCGGCAGCTACGAGCAGTCCGCCGATCGTTGAGCAGATGGCGACCACCGTCCAGGTGGATGGTCCGGGTACGACCAACTCGAAGTAGTCGCGTCCCGCGGGAAGGGCCAGCACGCCGGCGTAGATGGTTGCCATTGTGGCGGCCAGCGCCAGCTTCCAGGGCCGGAGTGGTCGGCTGATGGCGATGAGGATCACCAGGCCGACAACCAGAAGGGCCATTGTGGCGGCTGTGCGGGCCTCGGTCAGGCCGGCATCGCCACGCCTCACGATCTCGTAGCAGGTGAAGGTGGCTACGGCTGCTGCTGCTCCGGCGGGTAGCGAGTATCTGAGGACTCTTCGGAGGAAGCCGGTGTCGACGAGCGACGTGTCCGGGGCGAGTGCCAGGAAGAATCCGGGTACGCCGATTGAGACCGTTCCGATGAGGGTCAGCTGCTTGGGCAGGAACGGGAACGGCGAGCCGATGATGGCGACGAGTGCGGTCAGCAGAACGGCGTAGGTGGCCTTGGAAATGAAGAGGTTCGCGACCCGTTCGATGTTGTTGATGACGCGTCGGCCTTCGGCGAGGACCCTGGGGAGGGTGGAGAAGCGGTCGTCCAGGAGCACCAGTTGGGCGACTGCGCGGGTTGCCGAGCTGCCTGATCCCATGGCGATTCCCATGTCGGCGTCCTTGAGGGCGAGCACGTCGTTGACGCCGTCACCGGTCATTGCGACGGTGTGGCCGCGGGACTGGAGTGCGGCGATCATGGCCCGCTTCTGGTGTGGTGTTACCCGGCCGAACACCGACCGGTGTTCAAGTAGGTCTGCCAGTTCTGCGGGGTCATCGGGGAGGTCCCTGCCGTCAAACCCCTCGTCGGCTCCTGGTATCCCCGCCCGTCGGGCGACCGCAGCGACCGTCGCCGGGTGGTCTCCCGAGATGACCTTCAGGGCGACTCCCTGGCCGATGAAGTAGCCGAGGATCTCGGGGGCGTCTTCCTTCACCGTGTCCTGGAGGAGGATCAGGCAGAGTGGGGCCCGGGCCTTCGGCAGCGAGTCGGCGTCCTCTGCAGGATTGGATGACCGTGTAAGGACGAGGATGCGGTAGCCGGTTTCGGCATGTTCCGCCACCTTGGCCCTGGCGACCGCCCATTCGCCCTGGGGCAGGAGCACGTCGGGGGCGCCCAGGTGGTAGACGCCGTGTTCTTCGAACTCGGCGGCTGCCCATTTGTGTGCGGATGAGAACGGGGTCACCGAGACGGGTGCCCAACCGGGGTCGGTGCAGGCGGCGGCGATGGCAGCGAGGGTGGCGTTTGGCGACGGGTCCGCGGCGGCCATGGCTCCGAGGGCGGCGGCGGCTTCTGCCTCTGTTGTGGAGCCGAGGGTCTCGATTCGGCCGAAGGAGATGTCGCCGGTCGTGATGGTTCCGGTCTTGTCGAGGCACAGGATGTCGACCCGTGCCAGGAGCTCAACCGAGGAGAGTTCCTTGGCGAGGGCCTGTCGTCTGGCGAGGGAGATCACGCCCACGATGAACGAGAGGCTTGTGAGCAGGACGAGGCCGTCGGGGACCATGGCCACGGCTGCGGCGACGGTACCTCTCAGGGCTTCTTCCCAGAGGTCCTCGGTTGTGAGCAGGCGTAGGAGCAGGAGGCCGGCGGCAGGCGGGATGATCGCGGTCAGCCAAGCCAGGATGGTGTTGACGCCGGACCGGAGTTCGCTGTCGGCCAGCTTGAAGCGGCGGGCCTCTTCGGCGAGGGAGGCGGCGTAGGAGTCGGCTCCGATCCTGGTTGCCCGGTAGTGACCTGAGCCGGCTGACGCGAAGCTGCCGGATAGAACCGGATCGCCGGCGGCCTTGTCGACGGGGTCGGCTTCTCCGGTCAGCAGCGATTCGTCCAACTCGAGACCGGTGCCTGAGATCAGTTCTCCGTCCACGACGACCTGGTCTCCGGGTGCAAGCTCGAGGACGTCGTCGGCGACCACGGTCGATACGGCAATCTCGTTGGATTCCCCGTCGCGGATGACACGTGCCCTGGGGGCGGACAGGAGGGCCAGCTCGGTCAGGGTTCGTCGGGCCTTCAGTTCCTGGACCACACCTATGACGCTGTTGGAGACGATGACCCCGGCGAAGAGGGCGTCGCCGGGATAGCCGGCTATCAGGATGAGGCCCAGAAGGGTTCCCATGATGGCGTTCACCGGTGTGAGGACGTTGGCCTTGAGGATCTCTCCGGTCGTACGGACTGGTGCGTCGGGTACGTCGTTGACCCTTCCGTCGGCGATGCGTTCGGCTACCTCGGATGCACTAAGGCCGACTGGGGTTTTGAGCTGTTGGTTCACCGGGCCGATGGTAGGAGGTGTGAGGGGGTCGGTGGCCCGCTCAGCTGTCCGACCTGTCCAGGTGGTAACTGCCGGCGTTCATGGTCAGGCGGTGCCGGGGCCCCTGGATGGAGGGGTCCTCGGCCTCGTATCCGGCATCGCCGGCCCACATTGCAACCACCCCGTTGTCTGTTCGCGCCATGTGGGTCTCGTAGAAGACGGGGGTCATGTCGTCGAGGGCTGTCAGGGCTGCGTCGGTGGTGTTCCAGGTTGCCAGCAGGTGGAGCGTCATCCAGGTTGGCGGTGCCAGCTCTATTTCTCCGAGGTCGCGCCGGTTCAGGGCAGAGGCGGGCGACATCCATTCGTGTTCGGTGATCTCACCGTCGTCGATTGACACCTCGCCGGCCTCGCCGGGGGCGAGCCGTGTGGCAAAGAAGAAGGTTGAGAAGCGCTTGGGGGTGATGGGTGGCGGTACCCAGTAGGAGAACCAAACGAGGGACTCTGGGTCGACGGTCAGGTCGGCCTCTTCGGCTGCCTCCCTTACGGCGGCAGCGGACGCGGTGGCGAGTTCGTCCGGTTCACCGTTGGTCCCCGTGACCGTGTCTGCCTCGTCGATTCGGCCTCCGGGGAACACCCACATGCCGCCGAATGCGATCTTGGAGTTTCGTCGAAGCATCAGCACCTCGAGGCCGTCGTCCGCGTCGCGCAGGACGATGACGGTTGCGGCCGGGATCAGCTCGGTGGTTCCGTGCTCGTCATGGCGGCGGGCCCAGACCTCGTAGCGCCGGTCGTCTATGTGTTCGGTCATTCGTGCGTGCCGGTGAGGGGTGTGGGCATGGGGTGAACGTAGTGCGGCCGATCGATGGTGCTGTCAGTGGGTGTGGTAGACGGTTGCGCAGGTTGATGCGGCCAGCCGGGTCGTACTGTGGCACCAGGGGTGGTCTCAGCATGCAGGAACTTGAGGGCCGGGTTGCGGTCGTGACGGGAGCGGCCAGCGGAATCGGCCTGGCCATGACCGAGGCGTTCGTGGCTCAGGGCATGAAGGTGGTGATGGCCGATGTGGAAGAGGATGCCCTGTCGGCCCAGGCGACTCGTCTCGAGTCGTCGGGTGCGCCGGTACTCGGTGTTCTGTGTGACGTCACCGATCCCGTCGCCGTCCAGGCACTTGCCGATGCGACGATCGACAACTTTGGTGGCGTGCACCTGCTCTGCAACAACGCCGGTATCGGGCCTTCGGGTCCGATGCTGGAGACGACGCCGACAGAGTGGCAGTGGCTGATCGGGGTCAACGTTCTGGGGGTCGCCTACGGGGTGACCACGTTTGCTCCGTTGATGGTCGAGGCGGGCGAGGGTCACATAGTCAACACGGCCTCGCAGGCCGGCCTCATGACGACGGTGAGGCTTGGCATGTACTGCGCCAGCAAGCACGCAGTGGTCGGCTTGTCGGAGTCGCTGTACCGGGAACTGGAGGACACACCGGTGGGGGTGTCGTGTCTCTGCCCGGAGTTGGTCCTCACCAACATCTTCGCGTCGGAGCGGAACCGACCGACGTGGGTGGAGGCTGGGGGCCCGGAGGCCGCCCTTTCGCCGGACCCGGAGATCCTGGAGTACCTGGCTACCCGTGGGATCGATCCTTCCAATGTGGCTGATGAGGTGGTTGATGCGGTGAAGGCGGACCGGTTCTGGGTGTTCACCCACGATGTGACCCTTCCGCAGGCGATGAGGCGCTTCGAGGATCTCCAGGCGGGTCGTAACCCTTCGCCCGGTGAGTTGGAGTAGCCGGACTCAGGTGGGCGGTTCGGCACTGCCTGCTCGCGGGTTCTAGGGTCGCCTGCATGCAACTCGGGGACATCGACCTGTCTGACATGGAGGGGTTCTGGACTCTTCCGATGTCTGAGAGGGAGGCAGCTTTCGCAACCTTGCGCCGTGAGGACCCCATCAGGTTCTTCGAGGAGCGTGACATTGAGATTCTCCCTGCGGGGCCCGGTTACTGGGCGGTGACGCGTCATGCGGATGTGATTGAGGCCAGCCGCCGTGCCGACCTGTTCTGTTCCGGAAACGGTACGAACATTCCGGACCTGCCGCCCGAGTTCAACGAGTTCTTCGGGTCGATGATCAGCATGGACGATCCTCGCCATGCCCGTATGCGCAGGATCGTGTCAGCGGGCTTCACGCCGAAGATGATGAGGCGCCTGGAGGTTCATGTCGAGGAGACCGCCGAGTCGATTGTCGACAGCGTGGTCGGCCGGGGCGAGTGCGACTTTGTAGGAGATATTGCCGCCCGGCTGCCGCTGGTGATCATCTGCGAGATGATGGGCATCGACCCCGACCGCTACGACGAGGTGTTCGGGCTCTCCAACATCATCCTCAGTCAGGGTGACCCCGAGTTCTTCTCTGAGGGTGATAATCCCCTGGAGACGTTCCTCGCCGCGGGGGCCAGCCTTGCGGCCATCATGAACGAGACGGCGGAGTCCCGTCGGGGTGGCGGTGGCGAGGATCTCACCACGATCCTCGTGAACGCCGAGGTCGAGGGCGAGAGGCTCACAGCCGACGAGTTGGCGTCGTTCTTCGTTCTGCTCTGCGTCGCTGGCAACGAGACCACCCGCAATGCCATCACCTGGGGCCTCGAGTTCCTGACGGCCAACCCGGACCAGCGGGAGCTGTGGCTGTCTGACATTGACGGGATCACGCCGACTGCGGTGGATGAGATCGTGCGGATGTCGAGCCCGGTGATCCACTTCCGCAGGACCGTCACCACCGATGGCGCGCGCCTGGGCGACCGGGAGTTCTCGGCCGGGGACAAGGTCGTGCTCTGGTACAACTCTGCCAACCGTGACGAGGCGGTGTTCGAGGATCCGGACAGGTTCGATGTGACCCGTGACCCGAACCACCATGTGGGCTTCGGTGGTCCGGGCCCGCACTTCTGTATGGGTTCCCATTTGGCCCGGCGGGAGATCTCTGTGCTCTACAGGCATCTCCTGCGGCGCCTTCCCGACATCCACGCCACGGCTCCGCCTGACCGGCTGCGTGCCAACTTCGTGAACGGTGTCAAGCGCCTGCCCTGCGCGTTCACCCCGGTCTGATCCAGAGGAGCCGCCTCAGGTGAGGGTCCACTCCGCTTCGGGGTCGGGCTCCGGGGCAGCGGTTGCCCTGCCCGTTCGTTCCAGTGCCAGCAGGTGTGCGTAGACGGATGCTCCGGCTGCCTTGTGAAGCTTTTCGTCCACGTGGGCGTAGATGTCGGCGACGAGCGATGCGATCGTGCCCGGCCGGGTGGCGAGGGCCGTCACGATCTGGTCTTCGCGGTGCTGTCTGTGGGCCAGCAGGGATTTCACGAAAGGGCGGGGTTCGGTGATGGCGGGGCCGTGGGTGGGTCGGTAGGTCGTCTCGGTGCGGGTGAGGAGGCGTGCCAGGCCTTCCATGTAGTCGGCCAGATCACCGTCCGGTGCGGGGATGACGGTTGTGGACCACCCCATCACATGGTCCCCGGTGAAGAGGGTCTGTTCCTCGGCCAGGGAGTAGCAGACATGGTTGGAGATGTGGCCCGGGGTGTGAAGGCATTCGAAGGTGAAGCCGTCTCCGGCAACGATGTCGGTGTCTACCACTGCCACGTCGGGGACGAAGTCGGTATCGCCGCCGCCTTCTCCGTCGTCTGACTCGGGGTCTTCTCCAGCTTCGATGGCACGCCTGATGCGTTCCTCATGTGCCCTCACGGCGGCCTCTGGGTGGGGTCCGTAGCCGTAGGTGGTGGCGTCGGTGGCGGCCTTGACGGCTGCCGTTGCCGGTGAGTGGTCGGGGTGCGTGTGGGTGATGAGGATCTGGGTGACGGTCTGGCCGTCGACGGCGTCCAGAAGTGCGGCCACGTGTGCCTCGTCGTCTGGCCCCGGGTCGATGATCGCAACGTCGCCGCCGGTGGGTGGTCCAACGATGAACGTGCCGGTTCCGTGGTAGGTGAACCGGGACGGGTTCTGGGCGACGAGGCGTCGCACGAGTGGTGAGACCTGTTCGACGAGGCCGTAGGTGGGTGGGTCCTCGCTGAGCAGGAGTTGGGTGATCGGAACGTCCATGACCGAGATCCTGCCCGCCGGAGGGGGTCGATGCTGTGACGGGCGGGATCCCGATCAGGTGGTGGGAGGTTCGACGAGCCTCATGTTGCGCACTCCGAGTCGCCGATTTCGGCCACGTAGGGGCCTGTCTCGTCGAAGTCCACGTAGTAGTCGGGGCCGTCCTCGGGGGTGGGGAACACGTCCAGGTCCTTGAGGGCAGTGGCGACGCCTGGGGCTCCTCCGGAGCGATCCAGCCAACTGTGGAACGCTTCGCCTGCTTCTCGTTCGTCCACGAATCGGCTGATGACCCTTACGGCCGCCTCGGGGGCGTTCTTGGCCGGCAGGCGCAGAGCCTTTTGTCCGAACTGGATCTGTTCGGCGCCGACGTGTCCACCCAGCAGCATCTGGTAGCCGGGAGCGGCCTTTCCGTGGGCCCGCCGTTCTGCGCCGAAGAATCCGATGTCGGCGGTGTGGTGTTGGCCGCAGCTGTTCGTGCAGCCTGAGATGTTGGTGCGGACTCCGCCCACCTCGGCGAGGCCGGCTTCGTCGAGGGCGTCGCCGATTGCCTGGGCCAGGCCGCGGCTCTGCGTGACGGCCAGGTTGCATGTGTCGGATCCGGGGCAGGCCACGACGTCGCGGGACAGCTCGGCTCCGGGTCTGGCCATGCCGGCGGCTTCGAGCATGTCGTAGAGCGCAGGTAGCTGGCGTTCATCGAGGTTGCGGACGATGAAGTTCTGCCTGTTCGTGACGCGGATCTCAACGTCCAGGGAGCGTACGACGGTCGCCATTGCACGGAACTGGTCGCCTGTGATGTCGCCCAGGGCGCACCATGCGTAGGCGGAGACCGTGCCGTTGCCGATTCCGCGGACAACGTTGGCCTCGGCCCAGCGGTCATACGGGGTCTTGGCGCCGATGCTTACCGGCACTCCGTGGCCGACCGGTGTGGGGGTGGAGCCCGGTGCGATGCCGGCCGGATTGTCGCCCCATTTGCTGACCACGTCGGGGATGCCACCGGGCCATGTGGCGGATGCGGGCAGGAGCTTGCGCGTGGCGAAGATGCGTCGTCGGACCTCGTCGATGCCCAGTTGGTCGACGACCCACTTCATGCGGGCACGCAGCTTGTTGTCGCGGTTGCCGGTCTGGTCGAAGACCCGCAGGATGGATTCGATGGTGGGGAGCAGGTCTTCTCTGGTGGTGAACTCCTCGAGTGCGAGTGCGGGGAACGGTGTGGTCCCGAGACCACCGGCTATGTAGACGCGAAAGCCCGCTTCGACGCTGCCGTCGTCGAACGTGCGGCTGGTCGCCACGACCCCGGCATCGTTGAACATGGCCTGACCGCAGTCGGTGGCACATCCGGAGAAGTTGATCTTGAACTTGCGGGGTAGGCGTTGGGCGATGGGGTTGCGCACGAAGTGCCTGTAGGCGGCTTCTGCCCATGGGGTGATGTCGAGCACCTCGAAGGGGCATGCTCCGGCCAGGTGGCAGCCCTGCACGTTGCGGACCGTGTCGCCGCAGGCTTCCCGGGTGGTCAGGCCGACCGAGGCCAGCTTCTTCATGACCTCTGGGACCTCGGTCAGTTCCACGAAGTGGAATTGCAGGTTCTGGCGGGTGGTTATGTGTCCCCAGCCGCGGCTGTGGTCCTCTACGAGGGAGCCAAGCATGTCGAGCTGGTCGGCTGTCATGGACCCGTAGGGGACCTTGACGCGAACCATCTGGTTGGTCCCGCCCTGCCGCTGGCCGTAGATGCCGTTGTTGAGGCGGAACACCCGGAAAACGTCTTCGTCGATGCGTCCGGTCTGGTAGCCGGCCAGCATCTCCTCGAACTTGACTATGTCGGCCTCGATCTCGGGGTCTATCGGTATGACGAGGCTGGCCGGGGTGGGGCTGGTTAGTTGGGCCATTGGGTGCCTCCGTGTTCGGTGGCCAGCTGGGTGATGAGGTCGTCGAAGCCCCTGGCAGCGGTGCCCGAGTCGGTGACGTCGAGGCCGGCCACGGCTCCGATCACGAGCACGGCAGGTGGGCGAATGGTGAGGTCGGCCATGTCGGCCAGGGTGGTTCTGTGGACCCGCTGATGGGTGGTGGTGGCCGATTCGACGGCTGCGACGGGGGTGTCGGGGGCAAGGTCGCCGGCCATGAGGCGCTCGGCTATGACGGCTGAGCGCGTGGCTCCCATTAGCACCACGAGGGTGGTTCCCAGTCGGGCCGCCGCTTCCCAGTCGATGGCCTTTTCGGCTGTGGGGTCCTGGTGTCCGGTGATGACGGTGAAGCCGCTGGAGTATCCGCGCATGGTCACGGGAATCCCGACCGCAGCGGGGCCGGCGATGGCGGAGCTGATTCCGGGTACGACCTCGACGTCGATGCCGGCTGCACGGAGGGCCTCGGCCTCCTCGCCGCCACGTCCGAAGACGAAGGGGTCGCCGCCCTTGAGGCGTACAACGGTGTGGGCGCGGCCGGCTGCTTCGACGAGCACCTGATGGATGCGTTCCTGGGCGTCGGCTGGTCCGCCGGGCCGCTTGCCGACGTCTATGACCTCGGCCCAGGGTGCTATCAGTGCCAGGACGCCTGGGTCGATGAGGCGGTCGTGGACGACGATGTCGGCGCTGTCGAGAAGCCTGGCTGCCCGGAGGGTGAGCAGGTCGGGGCTGCCGGGGCCCGCTCCGACCAGGTGGACGGTCATGGTGTTGGCTCCAGCGCTCGTGCTTCGGTGAGTCCCAGGCCTGCCCGAAGGGCCTGTCGTGCAACGTCAAGGTCGCCGCGGCGAATGGTGTCGACGAGCTTTTCGTTCAACACGGTGTCCCATGCCGGGGATTCGCTGGTACCGGTCGCTTCGCGCAGTTCGGCGCGCACCTCTGAGGCGAGGGCCATGAGGGTGGCGTGTTCAGGGCCGATGTCATCAAAGAGGCTTTTCCGCAGCCAGCGGGAGATGGCGGGGCTGTTCCCGTTGGTCGAGACGGTCACCTGCAGGTCGCCGTGGCGGGATATGGCGGGGAGCGTGAAGGTGCAGCGTTCGGGGTCGTCGGCACTGTTCAGCCATACGCCTGCCGCCTCGGCATCGCGGTGCACCTGGCTGTCCACGTCGGGGTCACCGGTGGCGGTGACGGCCAGGCGGTACGAGGCCACCTCGCCGCGTTGGTAGGGGCGTTCGTGCCACCGCAGCCCGCTGTCGTCGGCGATCTCGTCGACGGCGGTGGGGGCGACAACGGTGACGTCGGCACCGGCGTCGAGGAGGCCGGCCACCTTGCGCGCGGCGACCGGTCCTGCTCCGACGACGAGGGCGCGCCGGCCCGTGAGGTCCAGGTTCACGGGGTAGGGGGTGGGGTTCACAGGTGGATTCCGCATTCGGTTCTGGCGGTGCCGGCCCAGCGGCCGCTCCTGGTTTCGCAGCCGACTGTTGAGCGTTCGGTGCAGGGCCAGCAGCCAATGGAGTCGTAGCCGTCATCGCCGAGGGGGTTCACGATGATTTCTCTGGCCTCCATGTATGACTCGACGTCGTTTGTCGGCCAGGCGGCGATGGGGTTTACCTTTATTAGGCCTCGCCGGTCGATGGAGACGATGGGTGTTTCGGACCGGGTTGCGCTGTCGGTCCGCCGCATGCCAGCCAGCCACGCCGCCTTGCCGGTGAGTGCCTGGTCGAGCGGTGCAACCTTGCGGGCGGCACAGCAGGCGTCGGTTCCGCTGGCCCAGAGGTCCACTGTCGCCGGGTCGGGTCGCTCGACTCGCAGGTTCATCTCGTAGCGGACCTGCGCCCTGCGCAACACGTCGAGGGTTTCGGCGAAGTGGAAGCCGGTGTCGAGGAATACCACCTCGATGTCGGGGTCAACCTGGAGTGCCAGGTCCACGAGGAGGGTGTCGGAAAAGGACGTGGCAAGTGCCAGGTTGCTCCCGAAGGTTTCGACCGCCCATTGGATGATCTGGCTGGGGTGGGTCTTCTCGAAGCACGCGTTCAGAGAGTGGATCTCGGAGCGCGAGAGGTCTGTCGATCTGCGTATCTGGACGGTGGTGTCGGATGGCGCCATGTCTCTGGTCCTGGTAAAGCCGATAGAGTTGGTCGGGATTAGGAGGACAACCTACAGAGGGCCGTTCCGAGAATCAACACTATTCCGATCATATTAGTCAGGTTTATGTCTGGCGGGTCGTGAGGTGTGATGCCAGAATCCTGTAATGCGCCGCTCGATTGACGACTATCCGTTCAGGTCCGCCGACCTTCCACCGGGATTCGAAGAGGCCGAGCTGGCACCGGTCTCGTGGGCCGTGGCCATCAGCGACGACTACGACGATGCCCTGCCACGGGTCATCCTCACCGTCGAGGAGGTTGGAAGCGCCGGTCGGGGGTTGGTCGCCCACCTGGGACCCGACATCGCCCGTCGGCTGCGGGGAGCAATACGCGACGCCCTTGCGGAGATGGGTGAGGAACCGGGTCGCTGACCGCCCACCGATATCCAGCCGCTAGACAGAGGGGCCATGGCCAGCTCTGATCCGATCTCTGAAAGCTCTTCCGCAGGGGAGGACATCTGCGACGCGGCGCGCCGTCTGGCTGATCAGGTGAGGGGTCTGGTTGAGGACCTGCACCGGCTGGAGCCAACGCCGCAGCAACTTGAGGAGGCAAGCGGACAGGTTTCCGATGCAAGGGAGGCGCTGGGCGACTCGGTGAGGCTGCGCTGGTACGAGGTTTCAGAGGAGGGCCTGGACGACGCCGCAAGGGAGCGCCTGCGCGACGAGCATCGGGAGCACAGCCTCTACCGCGGAGGCCACAACCCCCTGGCACCACCGATGACCGTCACCCGCGTGACCGATGCCGAGGGCAGGCGGATCGTCGTCGGCGAGGTCCACACGGGCAGGGCCCGGGAAGGTCCGCCGGGGCGTCTCCACGGCGGCTTCCTGGCCGGGTTGTTCGACGACATCCTGAGCGGTGCACCGGGCCTAGTTGAGGCCGGCCCGGCGGTGACGGCACGCCTCGAGGTCCGCTACCGGAAGGCCACGCCGATTGATGCCGACCTGCGTCTGGAGGCATGGGTTGAAAAGCAGTCAGGACGCCGCCTGGTAGCGCGGGCCAGGTGCCTGGTGGCGGGCGAGGTCACCGCCGAGGCCGAGGCGCTTTTCGTGGCCGTGACACACAGCGCTGGCGATCGGGTGACAGGAGGGTGACGATCGACGGTGGCGAGTCCGACCGGCGGCCGGTCGTCTGCTTCCTTTGCACGGGCAATGCAGCCAGGTCGGTGATGGCCCGTGTCATGTTCGCTGACAGGGCTCCAGGCTTCAGGGCGGTTGCCGCTGGGACACTGGTTCTTGAGGGGCATCCGATGAGCCAGCGGACCCGTCTGGCCCTTGCGCGCTTCGACCTTTCCGACATGGGCCACAGGAGCCGTCAGTTCGGCGACGACCACGTGGACTCCGATCTGGTGGTGGCGATGGAACCCGGCCACGTGGCGTGGATGAGGCGCCACCATCCCGAGGTGGCTCCCCGAACTGCCACCCTTCCCCGCCTGGTACGCCACCTGCCGGCGGACGGACCCCTCGGTGAACGTCTGGCCGAAATGGACCTTGCGGCCGTCGAGGTGGGGGAGTGGGAGGAGGTCGTCGATCCGGCTTCGGGCGACCAGGACGTGTTCCACGCCTGCGCCGCCGAACTGGATGGCCTGATCGACCAGTTGGCCGATCTTCTCCGATGAAGAACCTGGTGGCCCACCGGCGTCAGGCGTTTGTGCTGGCGGCGGCGACGGGCCTCATTGGAGTCACTTTCGGGGTCTTCGCTGATACGTCCGGCTTCTCACTGTCACAGGCATCGGCCCTGTCGGTTCTCACCTTCACCGGAGCGTCCCAGTTTGCAGTGGTGTCGGTGGTTGCCGGCGGGGGGAGCACAGCGGCGGCGGTGGCGAGTGGTCTGCTGCTGGCAGCGCGCAACTCGCTCTACGGGCCGGTAATGGCACCGATGCTGGGGGTTGGCCCCGGCCGGCGGTTCGTAGCTGCGCATTTCCTCATTGATGAGACGACGGCGATGGCCACCGCTCAGGATCAGTCGGAGCACGGTCGGGACGCCTTTTGGTTCACGGGGCTCTGGCTGTTCGTGTTCTGGAACACCGGCACGGTCCTCGGGGTGCTGTTGGGTGGGGTGCTCGAGGATCCGGGCGCCTGGGGCCTTGATGCAGCGTTCCCGGCGGCATTTGTTGCCCTGCTGGTACCGCACCTGCGGACAAGCCCCGGCAGGGTCACGGCTCTCGTCGGTGCGGTCATAGCGGTGGTCGCCGTACCCGCTACGCCGGCGGGCCTCCCGATGCTTCTGGCTGCGACAGCCGTTGGGCCTGGCCTCTGGGTGGCTGCCCGTTCGGCCCGGGCCGACAGCGACGATCTCGGAGGGCTCTGATGAGTTGGACGGCGGTCATGGTGCTCTCAGCGGGTGCCTATCTGTTCAAGCTGGTCGGCATATCGGCGGGGGAGCGCTTCAGCAGGCCTCTGGCGCCGGTTGCGTCACTGTTGCCGGCGGCCCTGTTCTCGGCGCTGCTGGTGGTGATGACGGTGACCGACGGTGCTGCGTTGACCCTGGATGCCCGCCTGGTCGGCGTAGCGGCGGGTGCTGTGGCCGTCTGGAGAAGGGCTCCGTTCGTTGTCGTTGTCCTGGCGGCCATGGCTGCCACTGCCGGACTGCGCCTGTTGGTGTGACCGGTGCGGACCGGTCCGAAGATGCCCGGCCCAGCGTCTAGGTTCGTCGGCGTGGTGGATGCGCACGATGAGGTTCCCGGCAACGTCTCAGAGTCGGTTCGGAGGTCCCTCGTGCACGGACGTCCGCTCTGGCGGGGGATCATGCACCGTGCCGCCGTGCCCCTCACCGTCGTGGGTGGGAGCGTGTTGGTCTGGACGACGCCTCCGGGTGCCTCCCGTCTGGGGGCCGGTGTGTTCGCTGCGGGAGCGCTGCTCATGTTCGTCGCAAGCGCCCTCGTGCACCTGCGGCGTTGGCCGATACCGGTCTGGGAGGTTCTGTTCCGCTTCGACCATGCGGCGATCTTCATCCTGATCGCCACCAGCGCGACGCCTGTTGCTATTTCGGCGCTGGAGGGCCGTTCGGCCATGCTGCTGCTCTGGGCGACCTGGATCGGTGCGGCCATAGGTGTGGCTCTGCGGATGTTGCCGTTCCATCCGCCAAGGGGTCTCATGAACACCCTCTTTTTGTCCCTGGGGTGGGTTCCGATTGTGGTGGCGCCTGACCTGTTTCGGGCACTCGACACGACGGTGCTGGTGCTGATCGCCGTCGAGGGGGTTCTCTACAGCGGTGGCGCCATCATGTTGGGTGTCAGGTGGCCCGATCTGTCTCCCAGGGTGTTCGGTTACCACGAGGTCTGGCACGCGCTGGTGACAGCGGCCGTGGCGATCCATTTCGTGGCCGTGGCGATGATAGTCGGCGCCGGCTGACGGCATCTGGCCCCGGTCGACAACTACCTTCGCCCGTGATGCGCTATCCCGGTCTCATCCTGGTGTTCGCCTTTGTCTCTGGATCTGTCGTCTCGTGTGGTGACAGCGCGGTGACGGAACCGTCCGAGGCCGCAACCTGTGTGGAGCTGACCAGGGCTGGTCGTGCGGTCGCTGAGCAGGTGCTCGAGAGCCTGTCGGGGAGGACCATCGCCGAGCTGGAGGCTGACGACCCGGAGCACCCGTTTGCGGTGGTGGAGCGCCTCATGCGTACCCAGGAGTTTGAGGACAGGGCGGGGCAGTTGGGGTGTGGCCGAGGCGAGCTGGAGGTGGCGGCCTGTCTGGCCTACCAGGGTCTGGGCCAGCAGGCCGAGGGTGACCTTGCCCGCGAGTATCTTGCGCCCTACTTCACCGCCTGCGGCTGAATCGGATGTAGTTGGTGGCGCAGCGCTGGCAGACTGGTGACAACCAGTCCAGCCGGGAGCATCCATGACAATCCAGCGTCTGTCAGCCCGTGTCGGTGCCATCGCCGAGTCGGCGACCATGGCCGTCACCAACAAGGCCCGTGAGTTGCGTGCGGCGGGCGAGCCGGTCATCGGCTTCGGCGCCGGCGAGCCCGACTTTCCGACGCCGGACCACATCGTGGCTGCCGCCGTGGCCGCCTGTCAGGACCCGGTGAACCACAAGTACTCGCCGGCGGGTGGGCTTCCAGAGTTGAAGGCGGCGCTCGTGGAGAAGACCCAGCGCGACTCGGGTTGGCGGCCGGAGGTGTCCCAGGTGCTGGTGACCAACGGCGGAAAGCACGCCGTTTACAACGCCTGTGCGGCCCTTTTGAACCCCGGCGACGAGGTCCTGTTGCCGGCGCCCTACTGGACGACCTACCCGGAGTGCATCGCCCTGGCCGGCGGAACGAGCGTGGTGCTCGAGACCGACGTGGCTTCAGGGTTTCGGGTGACCGTCGACCAGTTGGAGGCTGCCCGTACCCCGAACACCAAGGCCCTGTTCTTCGTGTCTCCGTCCAACCCGTCGGGTGCCGTCTACCCGGCCGATGAGATCAGGGCCATCGGGGAGTGGGCCGTTGAGCACGGTGTCTGGGTCATCGCCGACGAGATCTACGAGCATCTCACCTATGACGGACACGAGAACCACTCCGTTCGCGCTCTTGTTCCGGACCTGGCTGACACCTGTGTGGTGTTGAACGGCGTCGCCAAGACCTATGCAATGACCGGTTGGCGGGTCGGCTGGATGATCGGTCCGACCGATCTCATCAAGGCTGCTGCCAACCTGCAGTCCCATGCCACGAGCAACGTCTCCAACGTGTCCCAGCGTGCGGCCCTGGCAGCGGTTTCCGGCGATCTCACGGATGTGGTCATGATGCGTGAGGCGTTTGATCGGCGGCGGGTTGCCATGTCGGGCCTGCTCCGCCAGATAGACGGTCTTGAGTTGTTGGAGCCCCAGGGTGCCTTTTATGCCTATCCGGACATGTCCGCCCTGTTGGGTCGTGAGATCGCCGGGCGGACCGCATCAACGACCAACGAGTTGGCCGGCATCATCTTGGACGAGGCCAAGGTGGCGATAGTTCCGGGAGAGGCCTTCGGTACACCCGGGTACGCCCGCCTTTCGTTTGCCCTTGGTGACGAAGACCTCGAGGAGGGCCTGACCCGGATGGTGGCCCTCTTGAACGGGTAGTGCTCCGGGTTGGTCGGGTGCCCCGGAATCGGGGGCTGAACTAGAGTCTTTCCAAGCCGGGTCGCGGTGAGGCCCCTGCGGTCCGGTGGGAGGGCGCCCGGCGTGGGTGCTCCAGAGGGCCCGAACAGATCGGTGGCCGCATGGCTCCAGTTTCGCTGAAGCGGGCGATGTCCGGGCTGAGGCCGCGCCGTGAGGCGCCACTCGGCGGACGCAGGCTGGCCGTATTGGCGGTGGTGCTCAGCATCGGTTTCGGGAGCGCCCTGCTTGCCTACAAGGTGGTCTAGGACAGCACCGAGAAGACCGCTCACGGTGAGTTTGACCGGGCCGCCCAGGCCACGTCCATGGCGATCAAGATGGAGATCGACATGGACATTGCGACGCTGGCCACGGTTGATTCCCTCTATGCGGCGTCAAACGAGGTGGAGCGTGACGAGTTCACCACCTTCGTGCGGCACGCCCTGGAGGTACGATCAGGTGTACAGGCGCTTGAGTGGATTCCAAGGGTTGGTGTCGACGAGCGGGGTGCCTATGAGGACGCAGCTCGCGTTGACGGCTTCCCCGACTTCGCCATTCGCCAGCGGGGTCCCGACGGGAGCCTTGTACCGGTGGATCACCGTGTGGAGTACTACCCGGTCTACTTCGTGGAGCCCCTGGTCGGCAACGAGGCCGCTGTTGGGTTTGACCTGGCCTCGAACCTCACGAGGAAGGCGGCCCTCATTGAGTCCCGTGACTCCGGTCGGGAGGTGGCGACTGGCAGGGTCACCCTTGTCCAGGAGGCAGAGGACCAGTACGCCTTCTTGGTGTTCCATCCCGTCTACAGGAACGGCTCACCGACGGGAACGATGCTGGAGCGGCGTGAGAACCTGACCGGCTTTGTCCTTGGCGTGTACCGCATCGGCGAGATGCTCACCCGGGCACTTGACCAGACGCGGATGGTCAGTGGTGGGCACGATCTCCGGATCCAGCTGTTCGACATGTCGGCACCGTTTGGCGAGCGGGCGTTGACAGATGTTTCATCCGAGGCCCGTGGTCTGGAGGGTGAGCGGACACACCTCTACTACCGGCAGGACTTCGACATTGCCGGTCGCACCTGGGCGGTAGTCGTTACCTCGGATCGCTCCGACCAGATCCTTGGCGACGTGGTGGTGTTGCTCGCTGGGGTCCTGCTCACGATGATGATGTCCCTGTACCTGATCTCTGGTTGGCGCCGAACTGCGCTCGTCGAGAGGACTGTGACGGTCAGGACAGGTGAGTTGGTCGCAGCCAACTTGGCTCTGGAAGAAAATGTGGTAGCGCTGGACGCGGCTCGCTTCGAACAGGCCGCCATCGCGGGAGAGCTGGGTCAGCTGATCGACACGGCTGTGGACGGCATCATCACGATTGACGAGGCGGGAATCATCTTGTCCTTCAACCTGGCGGCCGAGACGATCTTCGGCTACATGGCCGACGAGGTCATTGGCAAGAACGTGAGCATCCTGATGCCCGAGCCGGACCATACGGCACACGATGCCTACCTGAACCGGTACCTGGAGTCTGGCCGACCCCACATTCTCGGTCGTGGCCGCGAGGTGACAGCCCTACGCAAGAACGGCGACCAGTTTCCGATGGACCTGGCTGTGAACGAGTATCAGCGTGAGGATCGTCGGATCTTTACCGGCATCGTGCGCGACATAACCGATCGCCGCCAGGTGGAACGCATGAAGGACGAGTTCGTGTCAACCGTGAGCCATGAGTTGCGAACACCTCTCACCTCGTTGCGTGGTTCGCTCGGGCTGATGACCCTCGATGTCATGGGTACTGTTTCCGATCAAGGACGCCAGATGCTTGACATAGCTGTCAGCAACACGGACAGGTTGATAAGGCTCATCAACGAGATCCTGGATGTTGAGCGGATGACCAGCGGTGAGATGCCGATGGACCGCATTGCCGCGGATTCGGCGTTGATCGTCGCTGCGGCCGTCGACGAGGCGCGCGGGGTGGCCGAAGTTGCGGGCATCACGGTGGTGGGATCCGACCTCTCGATAGGGGTGTGGGCTGATCCCGACCGCATCGTCCAGACACTCTCCAACCTGATCGGTAATGCGGTCAAGTTCTCCCCTGCAGGGACTGAGGTGCTGGTCTCGATGGAGGGCGGCGATGGAAAGGTGACGTTCTCGGTTAGCGACCAGGGGCGGGGAATCGAGCCTGAGAATCTGGAGTCCATCTTTGAGAGGTTCCACCAGATCGACTCGTCCGATACCCGTGAGATGGCTGGCACAGGCCTTGGGCTGGCAATCTGTCGGCTGATCGTGGAACAGCATGGCGGCAGGATCTGGGCTGAGAGCGTCCTGGGGGAGGGCAGCACCTTCTTCTTCACCCTGCCGATGGACGACACCAGTTGGAACCGATTCCAGTCGACCGGGGCCGGACCGGCCGCTGCCTCGGATGAGGACGGGGACTGAGATGACATCACGGCGGATCCTCATCGTCGATGACGAGGCAGACATCAGGGAGGTGACGAGGCTCAGCCTGGAGGCGACCATGGGATGGGAGGTCGTGACCGCCGGGTCAGGAGCAGAAGGGCTGGCGCTTGCCGTCCAGGAGCTGCCTGACGCCATCCTGTTGGACATGATGATGCCGGTCATGGGCGGTGAGGCCGTGCTCGCTCGGCTCAAAGAAGACGATGCGCTGGCCGACGTTCCTGTGATTCTCTTTACCGCAAAGGTGCATCCATCTGACCGGAGTCGATATGACGGCCTCGGAAGCGCGGGCCTGATCGTGAAGCCCTATGACCCGTTGACCCTCGGAGGCCAGGTGGTAGAAATCCTGGGATGGGAGTAGCGGAAGCGACACACTGCGGTAGTTGGGGGTCGCCGATCACCGCAGGCCTCCTGGTGGCGGGCGCTGCATCGCCGGGGGAGGTCGTTGTCGACGGCGGCCGGGTCTGGTGGTCCGAGTCGCGTCCCGACGAGGGCGGACGAACTGTGGTTCTGTGTAACGGTGTTGAGGCTGTCGCCCCCGCGGTGAACGTCCGCACCCTCGTGCACGAGTACGGGGGTGCGGCTTGGTGGGCTTTTGACGGGGTTCTCGTCTACAGCGACCATTCTGATCAGCGGCTCTACAGGTTGGATGCGGGTGGTTCGCCCCTTGCGCTCACGCCTCAACCGGATGTCCCACGGGGGCTCAGGTATGCCGACGGTCGGCCCACTCCCGATGGCCGCTGGTACGTGTGTGTCCGGGAGGTCCACGGGGTGGGCGTTGAGCCGGCGAACCAGTTGGTGGCCGTGGCGCTCGATGGATCGCTACGGGTTGAGGTCCTGGTTTCAGGTCCCGACTTCGTGTCATCGCCGCGCATAGCGCCCGATGGTGGACGACTGGCCTGGATCCAGTGGGACCACCCGAACCTGCCCTGGGATGACACCGAGCTGTGGGTAGCTGACCTTGGCGACGGTGCCGTCTCCGCCGCATGTGCTGTCAACGGGGTGGGCGGTGATGAGGCCGGTTCAGGTGAGTCGTTCTTCCAGCCGGAGTGGAGCCCGGACGGGGTGCTCCACGTCGTGACCGATCGTGATGGCTGGTGGCACCTCCATCGGCTGGCCGACGATGGTTCGCTGGTGCAGCTCACCTCGGGAGTGTTTGAGGTTGCAACCCCGCAGTGGGTGTTTGGCCTGTTCAGGTACGCCTTCGTGGGTGATGAGGTCTGGTTTGCCCGTCGCGTGGAGGGGGTTGACAGGCTGTCGGTCCTGGCCGCCGACGGCACCATCACGGACTTGGACGTGGATGCGACGTCGATTGGCTCGGTGTCGGCATTCGGCGATGGAGTCGTGGCGGTTGCGGCGTCTTGGGTGACCGAGCCGGCGGTGGTCGTCATCGGTCCGGGTGGCATTGAGGTGCTCGGCAGCCGCCGTGACCTGGGTCTGGAAGCGGCGTGGTTCCCGGTGCCCGAGGCGGTCTCCTTTCCGACGTCGCAGGGTGAGGTGGCACACGCCCTCGTGTACCCGCCGACCAACCCCGACTACCGGGTTCCCGACGGGGAGCGTCCGCCGCTGCTTGTGCTGGCCCACGGCGGTCCGACGGGTGCGGCCCGTACCCAGCTGCAGTTGGCCATCGCCTATTGGACAAGCCGCGGTTTTGTCGTGGCTGACGTGGACTATCGGGGATCAACCGGTTACGGGCGTCCGTACCGTCACCGTCTCTGGGGCCACTGGGGTGTTCTGGACGTCGAGGACTGCGTCGGTGTCGCCAGCTTCCTGTCCGACAGGGGCGATGTGGACCCGGAGCGCATGGCGATCAAGGGTGGAAGTGCCGGTGGTTTCACGGTGTTGGCGGCGGTCACCTTCCACGATGTGTTCACGGCTGGGGCCAGCCGCTATGGCGTGGCGGACCTGGCGGCGCTGGCTGCTGACACGCACAAGTTCGAGGCCCGTTACCTGGATCGTCTGGTTGGCGTGTGGCCGGATGACGAGACCATCTATGCGGAGCGGTCCCCGATCAACCACACCGACCGGCTCGCTACGCCGATGCTGTTGCTGCAGGGAGCTGAGGATCCGATCGTTCCGCCGAATCAGGCGCGCAGCATGGCAGACGCTTTGAAGGGCAAGGGTGTCCCGTTCGCGTACCTGGAGTTTCCCGATGAGGGCCACGGTTTCAGGAGGGCTCCCAACATCATCCGGGCACTGGAGGCTGAGCTGTCGTTCTTTGCCCAACGCTTCGGGTTCCAGCCGGCCGACGATCTTCCGCCTCTCGTGGTGGAGGGCGCCTGAACCGACGGGGACGTGAACATCGTGTGACGACTGCCGGAACTCGGTTGCGGGCCGGGTCGGGTCGGGGCACGCTCTACGGATGGCAAGGGTGCTTGTAACCGAGGAGATCGCCGAGAGCGGTCTGGACCTGCTCAGGGAGGGCGGTCACGAGGTCGATCTGCAGCCGGGCCTGAACGGTGCTGATCTGATTGCAGCTCTCGAGGGAGCGTCGGCGCTCATTGTCAGGTCGGCCACGCAGGTCACGGCCGAGGTCCTGGATTCCATCGAAGGCCTTCTGGTCGTCGGGCGTGCAGGTATAGGCCTCGACAACGTGGATGTCCGCTGCGCCACCCGCCATGGCGTGATGGTTGTCAATGCTCCGCTCTCGAACTCAATTTCGGCCGCTGAGCACACCATGGCGCTGCTTCTCGCCCAGGCCCGCTGTATTCCACAGGCCCACGCCGATCTGGTCGGTGGTTCCTGGAACCGGTCGCGCTGGCAGGGTGTCGAGGTTGCCGACAAGACGCTCGGCATCGTCGGTCTGGGTCGTATCGGTCGCCTGGTTGCAGAGCGTGCGTCTGCGTTCGGTATGCGTGTTGTGGCCCATGACCCGTTTGTGGTCGAGGAGAGCATCAGGAACCTGAACATCTCGATGCTGGACCTGATCGAGGTGGTGGAGCAGTCCGATTTCCTGACCCTGCATCTTGCCCGCACCCCCGACACGGTCGGGTTGGTCGATGCCGAGTTGTTGGCGTTGGCAAAGCCGGGTCAGCGCATCGTGAACGTGGCCCGGGGAGGAATTGTCGACGAACAGGCGCTCGCCGACGCGATCCGATCGGGGAGGATCGCCGGGGCCGCCATCGACGTCTTTGCCGAGGAGCCCACCACCGAGTCGCCTCTGTTCGACCTCGAGCAGGTGGTTGTCACCCCGCACCTCGGTGCCAGCACCACCGAGGCCCAGGACAAGGCCGGTGCCACCATCGCCGAGCAGGTGCTCCTTGCCCTTGCCGGCGACTACGTGCCGTTCGCAGTGAACGTCGATGTCGGCGAGGCTCCCGAGGCGATCCGACCGTTCGTGCCGTTGGCCGAGAAGTTGGGCGAGGTGTTCGGTGCCCTGTCGGGTCGCCTGCCCGATCGTCTGGATGTGGAGTTTCGCGGTCAGGTGGGCGAGGTCGACGACAGGCTGGCGACCCTGGCGGTTGTCAAGGGTCTCCTCAACCGGGTGGTGGCCGAGGCCGTCACCTACGTGAACGCAGACGAGATGGCACGGGAGAGGGGCATCGACGTGCGAACCATCTCCTCGGCCGTCGCCACCGACTATCTGAACACCATCACCCTGCGTTCCGGCGACCTTGCGTTGTCGGGAACCCTGGCAGGGATGGCGGCCGAGGCTCGGATCGTGATGATCGACGACCACCCGGTTGACGTGCGGCCCTCTGACCACATGCTGGTTGTCCGCAACGACGACCGTCCCGGGATGGTCGGCCTGGTGGGAACCCTTGTGGGGGATGCCGGCATCAACGTGGCGAACATGACGGTCGGCCACGATGAGGGCGGCTCGACCGCCGTGATGGTGCTGGCCACCGACCAACCGGTTGGTGCCGACGTGGTGGAGAACCTTGCCGGGTGTGAGGGGATCCTCAGCGTTCAGGCAGTTGACCTGATCTGAGCGGGCTTGGCTGGAACCGGGTTGCGGGCGCTACCTCGACCATGACTACACTTGACCGTGATGCGAACCGACCTCAACCTCCTGCTGCTGACCTAGGGCGAGCGCACCCATACGCGTTCGTCCGAACCTCCTGAGCCCAAAGGGCCGGGAGGTTCTCTCGTTTTTCAGCTGAGATTGACAAGCCAGACACAGACAACACAGGACCGGAGACGGCAATGAGCGATACACAGAACAGAGAACGGGTGGTCATCTTCGATACCACCCTCCGCGACGGCGAGCAGTCGCCGGGTATCTCGCTCGATACGGGTGAGAAGCTGGAGATCGCAGAGCAGTTGGCGCGTCTGGGTGTCGACTACATCGAGGCCGGGTTTCCCATCGCCAGTCAGGGCGACTTCGAGGCTGTCCACGCCATCGCCTCGAGCGTGCGTGGTCCGGTCATATGCGGGCTGTCCCGTACCGCCCATAAGGACATCGACCGTTGCTGGGAGGCCATCGAACCGGCCCAGAAGCGTCGGATCCACACCTTCATCGCAACAAGTCCCACCCACATGGAGCACAAGCTCAAGATGAGCCCTGAGCAGGTGCTGGCCGAGGCGGCTTCGGCGGTGGCGAGGGCCCGCGGCTACACCGACGACGTGGAGTTCAGTCCCGAGGATGCCTCCCGTTCGGACTTCGATTTCATGTGCGACGTCCTCCAGGCTGCGGTGGACAATGGTGCCGGGACCCTCAACATTCCCGACACGGTCGGCTATGCCATTCCCGCGGAATGGGCTGGGCGGATCCGTGCCATCAGGGAGAGGGTCACCGGCGACTATGTGATCAGCACGCACTGTCACAACGACCTGGGGCTTGCAGTGGCCAACTCTCTTGCAGCCGTGCAGGCTGGTGCCAGGCAGGTGGAGTGCACGGTGAACGGCATCGGGGAGCGGGCGGGTAACGCCGCCATGGAGGAGATCGTCATGGCGATACGTACCCGTCCCGACACCTATGACACCGTCGAGACCAGCATCAGGACCGAGGAATTGGCAAGGTCGTCGCGGATGGTGAGCCGCCTCACGGGCTATCCGGTTCAGTTCAACAAGGCTGTCGTTGGGCGCAACGCCTTCGCCCACGAGGCTGGCATCCATCAGCATGGTGTGCTCAACGAGCGCACCACCTACGAGATCATGGATCCCTCCGTGGTGGGCCAGGGTGAGAGCAAGCTGGTGCTCGGCAAGCATTCGGGTCGCGCCGCTTTCAAAGACGCCCTTTTGAAGATGGGTATCGAGATTCAGGGTGATGCTCTCAACGCCGCGTTCACCCGCTTCAAGGAGTTGGCGGACCGCAAGGTGCAGCTCACCGATGCCGATCTGGAGGCGTTGGTAGCTGAGGAGATGGGCGACAGGGTCGAGGCCACCTTTTCGCTTGTCAGCATCGACGTCAGGGCCGGCAGCCAGACGACTCCTTCGGCCGACCTGGTCATGCGGGTGCGGGGCGAGGAGAAGGCGGTTTCGGTCGAGGGTTCAGGCATGGTCGACGCCTCTTGCACGGCGGTCAAGATCGCCACGGGCATCGACGGTCACCTCACCGACTACAACGTGATGTCGGTGACCGGTGGCGTCGACGCCCTTGCCGACGTGGCCCTCTCGTTTGAGAGCAGCGACGGCCTGAAGGTGTCGGGGCGCGGGCTCGCCAACGATGTGGTGGAGGCGTCTGCCCGTGCGTTCATCTCTGCGCTCAACAAGATCGCCCGAGTTCGCGACACGGGCGAAGACCCCAATGCGGTGGACAGGCCCGGCCACCTGGGCTGAGTGTGTAGGTGGGCGGGGTACCAATCACCTGCTGTTTAGGGCACACTGGAACCTCAGGGACCGCCGACGAAACGGGGACACCATGGAGATCACGACCGTCAACGCCCATGAGTTGATGAGCCAGCTGGAGAACGGATCCGCTGTGACGCTGGTCGACGTTCGTACCAGCGCCGAGTACGAGACGAGGCACATCGCCGGGTCGGTGCACCTGCCGTTGGACCTGCTTGCGGGACGCTGCGAGCAGGTGGCCGAGGTCGTTGGTCCGCTTGTGCTGGTCTGTGAGTCCGGCCAGCGGGCCGCCCAGGCCGGTGAGCGCCTGGCTGCAGCCGGATGTGAGACGGCCAGAGTGCTCGACGGTGGTGTGATCGCATGGAACGAGGCCGGCGGCGACCTGGTGCTCGGTAAGTCTCGGTGGGCAATGGACCGCCAGGTTCGCTTCACGGCGGGCCTGCTCGTTGTGGCCGGCTTTGCCCTGAACGCGGCTGTGTCGGGCTTTTGGATTCTCTCGCTGCTCATCGGTGCCGCCCTGGCTACGACTGCGGCGCTCAACATCTGCCCGATGGCGGTCATGTTGGGGATGCTTCCCTACAACCGGGGTTCCTCGGTCGATGCCGACGGTGCGGTTCAGGCGATCAGGGTCGGAGCGGCCCCGGCGGGCGCATGATCTTCACCCAGTACTACCTGGACTGCCTGTCCCAGGCCTCCTATCTGGTTGGCGACGAGTCGACCGGCAGGGCGGTCGTCGTCGATCCCCGGCGGGATGTCGGCGAGTACCTGGCCGATGCCGCCGATGCCGGCTTGTCGATCGAGCTGGTCGTTGAAACCCACTTCCATGCCGACTTCCTGTCGGGTCACCTGGAGATGGCTGCTGCAACGGGCGCCGAGATCGGCTACTCGTCGGTTGCGTCGCCCGAGTTCGACTTTCGGCCTCTGGGCGACGGTGAGCGTCTGGGACTGGGTGAGGTGGTGCTGGAGTTCAGGCACACCCCGGGCCACACGCCGGAGTCTTTGAGCATGGTGGTCTGGGAGCACGCCGACGATCCTGAGCCCTACGCGGTGCTGACAGGTGACACCTTGTTCATAGGCGATGTGGGTAGGCCGGACCTGCTGGTGTCCTTTGGCCATTCCCGTGACGAGCTGGCCAGCTGCCTCTATGACAGCCTCCATCAGCGTCTCATGACCCTTCCCGATGCCACCCGGGTGTTTCCCGGACACGGAGCCGGGTCGGCATGCGGAAAGAACCTGTCGACCGATACGTCGTCGACCATCGGCGAGCAGCGCCGCAACAACTATGCGATCAAGGCCCCCGACAGGGACACGTTCATCGGCCTGATCACCGAGGGGCAGCCGACCACACCCGCCTACTTCCCCTATGACGCCGTGTTGAACCAGAGCGAGCACGCCCTGTTGGACGAGGAGCAGCATCCGGCCGGCCTGTCGCTCGACGACGTGGACCGGGCTGTAGCCGGCGGCGCTGTCCTGGTCGATGTCCGTGACCCCGAGGACTTCGCCCGAGGTCATCTGGTGGGTGCCATCAACGTGGGCCTCAACGGTCGCTACGCCGAGTTCGCCGGTTCGGTGGTTCCCGTTGATGTGGACATCGTGTTGTTCGCCGACCCTGGAACCGAGCTTGAGGCCAAGAACCGTCTGGCCCGCATCGGCTTTGACCGGGTGGTCGGCTGCTTGGTCGATCCCTTCCATGTCATGACGCAGCATCCCGAGCGGACCTCTACGGCGTCGCGCCTGACAGCCGGTGTGCTGGTGGACCGGATCGCCGACGTCGATGACCTTCAGGTGGTCGACGTGAGGGCGGTGGGCGAGTGCGGCACAGCGGGTGTCATCCCGGGTTCGGTGAACCTGCCCGTGTCCATGGTGCGTGAACGAATGGGCGAGCTTTCGTCGGAGCGGCCGACCGTCGTCTACTGCGCAGGTGGCTACCGGTCGTCGGTGGTCGCAAGCATGCTCAGGTGTGAGGGCTTCGGTGACGTGTCGGACCTGGTGGGTGGCTTTGGCGCCTGGGAGTCCTCTGTCGAGAAGGTGGCCTGAGGGCCCGATTCTTGCCCGGTTCCCTTCAGTACCGGTTGGCGAACCTGACCGTCTGGAGGCGTTCCAGGCTGGACAGGTCGTTGGACTGGATCTGGCCCCAACTGTAGGACCAGAGGTCGTCGCCGGCGATCAGCGTGCGTTCGATCTGTGGCATCCAGCCCCAGTTGTTCGGGAAGCAGGCACCGACGGTGGCCCCCTCTGGAACGTCGATGGCGTCGATGCCGAACTCCGTGCCGTACTCGTCAACCCCGTCGGCATCCAGGAACTCGCACATGTAGCCGTCGACCCATGGGTACAGGTCCTTGTCGGGGTCGGTGTCGTCGGCGACGCAGAGCATGATCGTTATGTCCTCGGGGATGAAGAGGGCCAACTCGGCTTCACCGCCCTCCAGATAGGCGTCGCCGCCGAGCAGGTTGGCGTCGATCGTCGGACAGGGGAACTCGGTTGCCTTTCCGGGGTCGGGCTTGTGGTCGACCCGGCCCAGTTCGGTGATGGCTCCGCTGGTGATCTCGAGGACCACGGCGGCGTTGGTGTTGCTTTGCCAGTCGTTGAACGGCATCACGGCAAGGTTCTCTGGTGCCCACCACAGAAATGCCCGGTGGTCCCATTCCACCGAGGTGCTTCCGCCGCCGCCCTCCCATGAGTCCAGTGCGGTTGGCGCCGACAGGTCCGACACGTCAAAGAGGGTTGCCTTGGCTCCGGTTGTTCGGCCTTCGTCGGTGGCGTCCTGGCCAATGCCCAGGATGAGGCCGTCGCCCACTGGGTGCAGGTAGCCGCTGTAGCCGGCGATCTTGAGCTCACCCTTCACAACTGGTGCGGTCGGGTCTGTGAGGTCCAGCGTGTAGAACGGGTCGGTCTGGCGGAACGTCACCACGTATCCGGTGTCGCCGATGAAGCGCACGGCGAAGATGCGCTCACCCTGGCCCATGTCGCCGACCTGGCCCACCTGGAGCAGCTCGCCCTCGCTGCGGGTCAGGACGGTAACCATCGATTCGCTGTCGTCGTTGAACCACCATGGGCTGCCCTGGGTGCTGGCAACCCTCAGGTGGCCTTCGTATTCGGACATGGAGAACTGGTTCAGGAGGTGTCCCGGGATGGTTCCCGATGCCCGGTATGCGGTGGTTGTCGGGTCGGTCACGTCGAACTGGTGGATGGAGGTTGCGTAGTCTTGGTCGTCTTCGTTCCATGGGCCCTCGTCTGAGTCCACGTAGCGGTTGGTGGCGACGTAGAGGTTCTCGTTGCCGGCGTAGATGGTCTGGCCGTCGGCCAGCACGGCCATGCTGTTGGGGGTTCCCAGCGGTGCGTCGAGGTCCACTGTCAGGACGGTGAGGGTGGAAAAGCCCGAGAACTCGACCGGGTGGGCGACGTTGCGGCAGTTCACCAGCATTCCGTCGTTGACGGTGCCGTCGGCGGCCTCGTGGACGTAGCGGGGCATCCAGTCACCAATGGTGGTCTGGGCTACGGCCTCCCGGTTGGCTTGTTCGGCACGGTCCTCACCGGCGGCGCTGGCCGGGTAGACGAACGGAAGGTCGTCGGGGGATGAGGTGGTCACGATTCGTGCTGCGCCGTTGACCACGCGGGCGCTCAGGTAGCGGCCCCCGAGGGTGAGCGTGTTGGCGACCGTCAGGTCTGCGGGGTCGCTCAGGTCCACCTCGATGATGCTCGTGAGTTGGCGCCACTGGCCCGGGTTGACCAGCCTGCTGAGGGGGCTGGCGGCGGCGTCGCCCCCGTCGGGACCGTAGAGGTCGTAGGGCGGGTCGGTGTTGACCATGACCAGCACTCGGTCGCCGGCGAGGAGCAGGTCGCTTCCCCAGTGGTTGTCCAGGGTCAGCGTGTCGGTGAGAACGGCCTCGGGGCCTGAGATGTCGATGTTGTGCAACTCGTTGCCCTGGATGACGATGATCCGACTGCCGTCGGTCTTGATGAGGTCCGGTTCGTCTATGCCCAGTTCCTGGACGTTTGTGCCGGAGAAGTCGGCGCCCTGGATCATTGCCATCTCGGCTGACTCGTCCATGTCCATGCCGAAGGCTGCGTCGTTTACGGCCATTGCCGGAGCTGCCATGGCCATGCCTTCGTCACGGGCGAACATGACCGGCCCGCCGAAGTAACCACCGCCCTGGCCCAGGCCGTAGGGGCCGACGCGCTCGATGGCCTCGGCCCTGAGGTGCACGAGCAGGTCCTGGCATGCGGTGAACGGGATCAGGCCGCTGGTCAGCTCGACGTCGCTGATGTTGATTGTTGGGAGGGTCGTGGTTGTCGTCGGGGGGAGCGTGGTGGGTGGTGCCGTAGTGGTGGTGGTTGCGGGCGCGTCGACAGCGGTGGTGGTGACGCCAGTGAGTTGAATCGGCCCGGCCGTGTCGGCTGAGCCACATGCAGCGGCGAGGAACGTGAGTGCTATGAGCAGGGCGGTGGTGCGACGTGGGCTGAAGGGGTTCATCGGCGACAGCATGCCATCAGCGGGGGCCTCAGCCGCGGCGCCCGCCAGGATTGTCTCGGATGGTGACAGGTCAGGACGTGGTGGGCATCCAGGCGGAGCGGTCCGCCTCGTAGCCGGCGATGGCGGCCTCGTGGCGAAGCGAGATCCCGATGTCGTCGAGGCCCATCAGGAAACGTTCCTGGGTGGCGGCGTCCAGCGGGAAGCCACACGTGATGCCTGCATCCGGGGCATCCAGGGTGAGGTTCGCCACGTCGATGGTCACGACCAGTTCCGGGTCGGCTTCGATGGCTGTCAGCAGCGCCTCGCCGACCTGGGCCGGTACCTGTACGGGAACCAGACCGTTCTTCGTGCAGTTGTTGCGGAAGATGTCGGCGAAGCGTGGCGACACCACGGCACCGAACCCGTACTGCTGGATGGCCCAGACAGCGTGTTCGCGTGATGAGCCGGTGCCGAAGTTGGGGCCCGCCACCAGGACCACGGCGCCCTCAAACCGGTCGTCGTTGAGGACGAAGTCGCGGTTGTCGCGCCATTCCGAGAAGAGACCCTTGTCGAACCCGGTGCGCTCCACCCGCTTCAACCAGTCGCTGGGGATGATCTGGTCCGTGTCGACGTCGGCCCGCCGAAGCGGAACGGCGGTGCCTGAGACGATCTCGACTGGTTCCATGTCTTCTCCTCAGTCCAGGTCGGCCGGCGAGGCGAACCGTCCGACGATTGCGGTTGCGGCGGCAACGGCCGGCGACACCAGATGGGTGCGTCCGCCGCGGCCTTGACGGCCTTCGAAGTTGCGGTTGCTGGTGCTGGCGCAGCGCTCGCCTGCTGTCAACTTGTCGGGGTTCATTGCCAGGCACATCGAACATCCCGGCTCACGCCAGTCGAATCCGGCCGCCCGCAGGATGGTTGGAATGCCCTCGGCCTCGGCCTGGGCCTTGACGGCACCTGAACCCGGGACTACCAGGGTGCGGACCCCGTCTTTCACCTGGCGGCCTTCGGCCACGGCTGCAACCTCACGCATGTCCTCGATGCGACCGTTGGTGCACGACCCGATGAACACTGTGTCCACTGAAACGTCCTTCATGGGCGTACCTGCTGTCAGCCCCATGTAGTCGAGGGCCCTGGTGGCCGACTCGGCGTCACCTGCATCGGCCATCGCCGCCGGGTCCGGAACCGAACCGTCCAGGCGCACCACCTGCCCCGGGTTCGTACCCCAGGAGACGTGGGGGACGATGTCGGCGCCGTCCAACACGATCTCTTTGTCAAACACTGCGTCATCGTCGGTGGCCAGCGACGACCAGTCAGCCACGGCAGCCTCCCAGTCGGAACCTGCTGGTGCATGGCTCCGGCCGGCCAGGTACTCGAACGTGGTTTCGTCGGGGGCGATCATGCCTGCCCGTGCGCCCGCTTCGATCGACATGTTGCAGACGGTCATGCGCCCCTCCATGGAGAGGTTGCGGATCACGTCGCCCCGGTACTCGATCACCGAGCCGATGCCGCCACCGGTTCCCAGGCGACCCACGATTGCCAGGATGACGTCCTTGGCGGTTGCACCCTCGGGCAGCTCCCCATTCACGGTCACGGCCAGTGTCCCCGGCTGCTGCTGTGGGAGTGTCTGGGTGGCCAGCACGTGTTCGACCTCGCTGGTGCCGATGCCGAACGCCAGCGCACCGAACGCTCCGTGGGTGCTGGTGTGGCTGTCGCCGCACACCACCGTCATGCCCGGCAGGGTCAACCCCATCTCGGGCCCGATGACGTGCACGATGCCCTGCCCCGGGTCGCCCATCCCGTAGAGGGGGACACCGAACTCGGCGCAGTTGGTCCGCAGGGTCTCGACCTGAAGCCTGCTGACAGGGTCGGCGATCGGCTGGTCGACGTCGGCGGTGGGGACGTTGTGGTCCTCGGTGGCGACGGTCAGGTCGGCACGGTGCACGCCCCTGCCGGCTGCTCTCAAGCCGTCGAACGCCTGCGGTGAGGTGACCTCGTGGACTAGGTGGAGGTCTATGAACAACAGGTCGGGTTCGCCCTCGGACGCGTGCACCACGTGGCGGTCCCATACCTTCTGGCTGAGGGTCTTTCCCGACATTCCTGCTCTCCCGTTGCTGTTAGCCCGTCAGGCTACGGGGGTCGCCGCCATCCTCCAGCACCGGTTCCCGGGTCTGACCTCTTCCCCGGTCGTCTGCTCGTGGTCTTGCCTCCCACCGTGGTGGGCCATCGCCGGGCTCCGCTCGCTCGCAAAATGCGCTCGCTCGTCGAAACCCGACACTGGCCTACCCGAACAGGTTTCCCGACCGTCGCAGCGGCGGGGCCTCCTCTTGAATCCGGAACCGATGCCGCTGCAGACTCCCGTTGTCGCCTGTCGGTCCCTTTGCCACTGCCACCAACTTTTCCGACGCCCCTCCGTCGGCGACTTCTTCCCCGGTGGCCTGGCAATCGGGCGAATCCCGCCTGTTGGCGGCGACGCAGCGGGGGGGCTGGCACCGAGGCTTGTTCAGGCTGTGAAAGTCGCTGCGCCCCACCCTCGACAGTCCGGCTCTCACCCGGAAACCCCCAGCTGCAAGCGAGGCCGACTGCCTGACCTTCTGGCTGTCTGCCAGTTGGTTGGGAGCAGGTGGGGTGTCTCGCTGTCGGGTTCCCTGCTCATGACTGGCTCGGAGAGGGCGGTGTCGGGTTTCGACGAGCGAGCGCATTTTGCGAGCGAGCGGAGCCCGGCGACGCCCACAACCGTGGAAGGTCAGGAGACGGGGAAGAAGGAAAACTGGGCAACTCTTGCTCGATCGACAAGGTCCTGAAAGCCGTCCTTGTCGAGAGCACCAAGGTGGCCGAGCACACCCCACCCCCGGCGCCCCACCCTCGACAGTCCGGCTCTCACCCGGAAACCCCCAGCTGCAAGCGAGGCCGACTGCCTGACCTTCTGGCTGTCTGCTCGTTGAGGTGCGGATGGTTCGCTGCCTGCATTGCTGGGTGCCTGCGTTGGAGCGTGAGCGGTGTCGGGTCGGGATTCGGCGGAGCCTGCGCAGCCGAACCCGGCCCGGCGGCGCAGCTGTTGGAACGGAGTGGGGAAGAGGGAAGACTAGGCAGCCCGCGCCCGGTCCATCAGGTCCTGGAAGCCTTCCTTGTCGAGGGCACCAAGGTGGCCGAGCACCCTCCCGTTGGCTGTTACGACGATGGCAGCCGGCTGTC
>JACNLA010000006.1 GCA_014381745.1 Actinomycetota bacterium
GGTCGTCGTGGTCGTCGTGGTCGTCGTGGTCGTCGTGGTCGTCGTGGTCGTCGTCGTGGTCGTCGTGGTCGTCGTGGTCGTCGTCATCCTGGAAGCCCCCGACCTGAGCTGGCGCCGGCTCGACGATCACCTCCTCGATGCCTGCGGCGATCTGGCCGTCAACCAGATCGGCGCTGAACACGAGCGTCCTGTTTCCGGATTCGAATGAGACGGCCACGCTCGTTCCGTCGTCTGTCAGGTTGCTGCTGGTCCACCCGGTGGCCACAGCGACGGCCTCAAGGTGGACCTCTGTCTTCGTTGTGCCATCGGCACCGTCTCTGACCCAGGTTTCCAACTGGAGTCGCACCGAGCCGGCATCACCGACCGCGTAGTCGAACACCTGTGGCTCCGGGATCGCAGCTTCCGGGGCGACCGGGGCCTCCTCGACGGTTGAGGTGGGTACCGCCGAGACAGGTGTCTTAGAAGCCGTTCTGGTCTGAGTGGTGGGTGTCTGTCGACTCGGCTCCGCTGCAACCTCTGTTGCTGGGAGGTCCTCGATCACGATCTCGATTGTCTGGCCGACGGTCGTGGGCGGGGTAAGCGGCTGGGCGGCGCTGAGCTGGCCCACATCAGTCGACCTGGAGCCCAGAATGCCCAAGTTGGCGGCTGCAGCGCCTGCACCGGCGACGATCAGGCCGGCCAGTGAGACTGCGGTGATGAGAACGGTGTGGTGCTTCATGGATCCTCCCCGGATCGCAGGTTGATGGTTGAACCGTACGAAGGGCTTTCACAGGGGAGGGCAAGTCCCGGGTTAGGGAATGGCAAAGAGTCGAGCATCGTGTCGATTTGGCTGCCAGAGTTGAGGGGTGAAGATACTGCTGGTCGAGGACGACCCGGCAATCGCCGACTCGCTGCGTGACGGCCTCACACGTGAGGGTTACCAGGTGACCCTTGCCCGAACGGGTGAGGCGGCCCTGGCTGCCGACTCGGCCGATGTCGTCCTCCTGGACCTGGGCCTGCCAGATCTGGACGGCCGAGCAGTGTGCCGCAGGCTCCGGGAGCATTCGAACGTGCCGATCATCGTCGTGACCGCAAGATCGGCCGAGATAGACCGGGTCGAGTTGCTGGAACTGGGAGCCGACGACTATCTCGTGAAGCCCTTCGGGTTCCGGGAGCTGGTGGCCCGCATCCGAGCCGTCCTGCGCCGCGCCGGATCCGTCGACGTCCCCGTGACCGAGACCACGGTCGGCCAACTTCACATTGACCACAGGGCCCATGAGGTCACGTTCCGTGGGTCCCCGGTCGATCTGACCCCCAGAGAGTTTGACCTGCTGGCCCATCTGGCAGCCGATCCGGGCGCAGTGTGCAGCCGCGACCAGGTCATGCACGATGTCTGGGACGAGCACTGGTGGGGCTCGACCAAGACGCTCGACGTGCACCTGGCATCGCTCCGAAAGAAGCTTGCGCCCGAGGTGTTCGAGACCGTACGCGGTGTCGGAATCCGGTTGGTGGCGGACCCCAAGTGACCCGTCGTCTCCTGCTCAGCTTCCTCACGGTCACGGTCCTCGTGCTGTTGGCCCTCGAGATTCCCCTTGCGATGTTCTTCGGGGACCGGGAGCGCGAGAGGTTCGCCTCGCTGGTCGAAAACGATGCCACGGTGCTGGCCAGCATCTACGAGGACACCCTCGATGGGGACGCTCCCCTAGAACCGATCCACGCCGATTCCTACCGCCTCGACACCGGGGCACGCGTCGTGCTCGTCGACACCGGGGGGATTTCACTGGTCGACACCGACGCCGGGGTTCCGAGGGACTTCTCGACCAGGCCCGAGATTGCAACGGCGGTAATGGGGCGACATGCCGTCGGCACCCGCTACTCGGAGACGCTGGAAATGGACCTCCTCTACGTGGCGGTGCCGGTGGCATCGGGTGGAACCGTCCACGGTGCGATACGGATAACCCTCCCGACCGCCGATGTGGACGCCAGGGTGCAGAGGTTCTGGTGGGGCCTGGTGGCGCTCGGGGCGATGATCCTCGTGGTGATGGCCGGTCTGAGTTGGATTCTGGCCCGGTCGGTCACCAGCCCAGTTGAACGCCTCCGCAGGACCGCCAGTGGCTTCGCTGCAGGGGACCTGACCGGAAGGGTTGTGTTGGAGGGGGCGCCACCGGAGCTGAGGCAGCTCGGTGAGGCTCTGAACGTGATGGCGGCCCGCCTGGACAGCCTGCTCGAGAGCCAACGACAGTTCGTGGCCGATGCCTCGCATCAGCTGCGCACACCTCTCACGGCCCTACGGCTGAGAATTGAGAACATCGGTCACCTGCTGGGTCCCGGTCACGATGAGGACCTTGCCGCGGTACTTGACGAGACCGAGCGCCTCACGACCCTGGTCGAGCAGTTGCTGGAGTTGAGCCGTGCAGAGAGGTCCATTGAGGTGGAAGAAGTTGACCTTGTTCGGCTGGCAACCGATCGGGTCGACACCTGGTCGGCTGTCGCCGGAGAGCGTGAGGTGACGATCGTGCTGAGTGCCCCCGACGATGCCGCCGCCGTGGCTGCCGCCCCGGGATCGGTCGACCAGATTCTCGACAACCTTCTCGACAATGCCGTCGCCGTGGCACCGCCGGGTTCCACCGTCACCGTGTCGGTTGAACGGAGAGCCGATGCTCACGTGTTGGCTGTGGCTGACCGCGGCCCGGGCCTCTCTGACGCTGACAAGCAGCGGGCCACCGACAGGTTCTGGCGAGGCGACGCCGATCGACCCGGGACCGGCCTGGGCCTTGCCATAGTCAGGTCGCTCGTCGAGGCCCACGGGGGGCAGGTCCAGCTAGTCGACGTGGATGGTGGCGGCCTGAAGGTCGAGGTCGGGTTCCCGGCCAGCCTCTGACCTAGAACGGCCAGCAGGGACCTTGGTCCCTTATCCCGGTGCTCCAGCCCCGAGATGATGATGACGGCGACCGGTCTCGTGTCGCTAATTTGTCGATTCGAGAGAAGTTGTCATCAGCCCGGTCCCGAGAACCACACAGACGGTTGGCACCTATGGGGCCACCCTCTTGGTTGCGTTTGCCGTTCTGGTTCTTCTTGGCGGCCGGGGTGGAGCGCAGAGCGGCGAAATTCAGCCTGAGGGCCTGGTCGCGCCATCAGAGGTGGTCGCGGCGGTGTCCGAGGCAGGCTGTGGAAACTGTCACGCCATCCCCGGCATCCCCGGGGCGGCGGGAACCATCGGCCCCGACCTCACCACAATCGGCACGCAAGCCTCGACACGTCGGCCGAACATGGACGCGGCAACCTACATACGGGAATCCATAGTCGATCCGAACTCCTTCATCGCCCCCGAATGCCCAGGTGGCGCATGCCCACCGGGGGTGATGCTGCAGACCTTCGCCCAGACCCTCAACCCGACCGAGTTGGACACGATCGTCGGCTACCTGGCCGTGCTCGGCACCCCGGATGCCATACCCCTTGCACTCAGCGCCGTGAGCGCGCCACTGGACATCTCCAGAACGGCCGAGACCCTCACCATCCCGGCCGTTCCAACGGACGGCGAGCAGCCCGACGATGCCCAGATCGCCCTCGGCCGCTACCTGTTCTTTGATGAACGCCTCTCTGGAAACAACTCGCTGTCGTGTTCGTCGTGCCACCAACCCGACCGGTCCTTCACCGACGGCCGTCAGCTGAGCCTCGGGTTTCCTTCCACGGCCTACTTCCGCAACACCCCGACCCTCCTCAACGCCGCAAGGTCAGATCGCCTCTACCGGGATGGGCGAATGGACGGTGACGATCTGCCAACCCTGGTCCGCGACCACATCGCCGAGGCCCACTTCATGTCGGCCGACGGCCGGCTCATGGTGGAGAGAATCAATCAGGTTCCGAGGTATGTAGACCTGTTCGTCGAGGTCTACGGCGGCGAACCCAGCTACGGGCGGGTACTCAACTCAATCGCCGCCTACGTGCGCGAGCTGAACTCCGGAGAGTCGCCCTACGACCTCTACCTGGCAGGCGACAAGGGGGCCATGTCGGAGGACGCCATCGCCGGTCTCGAACTGTTCGAGGGCGCGGCAGGATGCTCGTCGTGCCATTCAGGTCCGATGCTGAGCGACGACTCTTTCGCCAACACAGGTGTCGGAACCGACCCGGCAATGCTCGACGACTCCGAGCGAGCGGCTACCTTCCGCCGCTTCATGCGCACGCTGGGCATGCCGAACTACCGGAACCTCGACACCGATGTGGGCCTCTATGCGCTCACATTCGATGATGCCGACTGGGGTTCATTCCGGGTGCCCGGCCTACGCGAGGTCGACTCGACCGACCCATACATGCACGACGGAAGCCTGGCCACGCTGGCCGAGGTGGTGTCCTTCTACAACGACGGAGGCGGGTCAGGGCAGACAGCCGGCCTGCCAGCGCTCGGCCTAAACGCCACGGAACAGGAGCAGCTCGTGGCCTTCCTTCAGGCACTAGGCAGCGATCTTCCCGAGGTTGAGGCGCCCCAGCTCCCGCCCTACGGAATCAACGCTCTGGGGGCCGGCTGACATGACCGACGGAAACAAGGCCGCGCCACATAGGAGCGTGTTGTACCTATTCGCAGCTGTGCTGGCCGCGGTTCTGGTGACATTTGCAGTGTTCGTTCCGGTGGCACCGTTCTTCTTTGATGACGGCTCCGGGGTCGATGACACCACAGCCCAGATGGAGGCTCAGGACCTCGGGTTCACCCCCCTCGCACAACTTGGTGCTATTCCCACACCGATCGACAACCCCATCACGCCCGAGAAGGTCGAGCTGGGAAGGCTCCTCTTCTTTGACCCGCGGATGAGTGGCGACGGATCGATGAGCTGCAACAGCTGTCATCCCTCAGACCAGGGCTGGTCCGTGGACACAGCCATCTCATTTGGTCCGCCCGGAACCAGCCACTGGCGAAACGTCGGCTCGGTCGTCAACATCGCCTACGCCACCTCCTACAACTGGGAAGGTTCCAAGAAGAGCCTCGAATCCCAGAACTCAGGTGCCTGGGGTGGCGCGGTGGCAGGCAACCTGGACAAGGCCCTCGGCGAGGAACGCCTCGCCGAGATTCCCGACTACGTGGAGCGCTTTGCCGACATCTTCGGGACTGACACGCCCCTCTGGGACGACGCCCTACGGGCCGTCGCCACCTACCAACGGACGCTCGTCAGCCGCAACGTGCCGTTCGACTCCTATCTGGCAGGCGACCAGACCGCCCTCGGCGATCAGGCCGCGGCAGGCCTGTCCCTGTTCACCGGAAAGGCAGGCTGCGTCAGCTGCCATGACGGTGCGTTGCTGAGCGACAACGGCTTCCACGCCCTGGGGGTTCCACAAAACGACGAGTTTCTCACCAGCCCACTGCGCCAGATCACGTTCAGGTACGAGCAGTGGGCCAAGGGCGCCACAGAGGACGTGTACCGGACCACAGACCAGGACCTGGGTCGCTACTACGTGACCCACAACCAGGTCGACAAGGGGAAGTTCCGCACCCCAGGTCTACGAGACGTCTGTTACACGAAGCCCTATATGCACAACGGGATCTTCTCCACCCTTGATCAGGTCGTGGAGTTCTACAACAACGGCATTCCCGGCGACGGAGTCGAGAACGTGGATCCCCTGATGCGACCCCTGGGTCTGACCCAGCCTGAGGTCGACCAGATCGTGGCATTTCTGGCAGAGGGCCTATGTGGCGACCCCGTCACCGATACAGCCCCTGAGTTGCCGCCCTACCGCGACGGAACCCTGCCGGGAGAGGAGCGTTGACGGTGCCCGAACCAAAGCGACCTGTCGATGATGGACTCCGCGTGGAAAGCGACCATGGGACCTCGGACCCTGCCTGTGGCGCTACCGATCCGAACTGGCTGGTCAGCCGCAGGGCCTTCCTCATCTCCGGTGCTGCCGCCGTTGCCTACGTGACGATTCCGGTGCGCCTGCCCGGCGGGGGAATCACCACCGTGAGGGCCGAGGTCGCCAACTACCCGCGTCAACGGATCGGACGCCTGTCAACGCTCCGCACCGGAGAACCCGTGGCCTTCAAGTACCCGTGGGATGACATCCAGGCTGAGAACATCCTCATCAAGTTGGGCCATGAGGCCGGTGGAGGAATCGGACCTGATGACGACATTGTGGCGTTCAACTCCTGGTGCACACATCAGGGTGGCCCGCTGGCCGGCACCTTCCGCTCAGATCCCGGAACCGCCGGGCCCTGTCCTCTGCACTGGACCACCTTCGACCTGACCCGCCACGGCATGGTCGTGAGCGGACACGCGACCCAGGGTCTGCCGCAGATCCTGCTAGAGGCCGAGGGCGATGACATCATCGCCACCGGGGTCATGGGCCTCATCTTCGGCTACCAGGACAACCGGGTCGATCCGGCCGGCAAGGGAGCCTGACCAATGACCGAAAGCTACGTTCCATCCGACAAGGTGCTGCTGCCTCCGGCAGACGCAAACGTCCACACCACAGCATGTGATTACTGCATCGTGGGCTGCGGCTACAAGGTGTACACGTGGCCCATTGGCAGGGACGGAACCCCCACAGACAATGCCCTCGGCTCTGACTTCCCGGGCGGCATTCTGCGTCCCTGGGTGAGCCCCAACCAACTCAATGTGGTCAAGGTCGACGGTGTCGACCACAACGTCGCAGTGCTTCCCGACTTTGATGCCAAGGTGGTCAACACAGGCGGCAACCACTCGATCCGCGGGGGCACGTTGGCGCTCAAGTGCCACAACAGTGAAGGCCCGACACGGGATCGCCTCACAAGCCCCATGGTCCGCGTGAACGGAAAGCTCACCGAGGTCGACTGGGACACGGCAATCGGCGCAATGGCCGACGTGTCGCGTCATGTGATCGACCGGTTCGGGGAGTCGGCCTGGGCAATGAAGACCTTCTCCTACGAGTTCTTTGAGAACACGTACGCAATCTCCAAGCTGGCTTTCGGCGCCGTGAAGACCCCTGCCTACTCGCCCCATGACAAGCCCGGGGCGGGTGCGGACACCGCCGGGGTCGACGACGCCGGCCTCATCACCTTCAACACCAGCTATGAGGACTGGCGTTCGGCTGAGGTGCTGTTCCTGTCAGGCGCCGACCCGTTCGAGACCAAGACAATCCTGTTCACGCAGTGGATCATGGCCGGTGGGGCGAAGCTGATAATGGTGCTTCCACGACGCAGCGCCGGCGTGGCCTACGCCGAGGCACGCGGCGGCTTGTTCCTGCAGGTAACTCCCGGCACCGACGCTCTGCTCCATCTGGCAATCAGCAGGATCATCGTGGAGAACGGCTGGGAGGACACCGAGTTCATAGAGAAGTGGATGGCGTCATCGTGGGAGATCGGCGCCGGTATGGGCCGTGGCACCCGAAACACGCCCTGGCAGTGGCGCACCACCTGGGGAAAGATCGGAGCCGAGTCGTTCGACGACTACAAGCAGTGGCTCCTGGATCAGGACGAGTCCGACCTCTCCTACGCAGCGAAGGGGACAGGTGTGCCAGCCGAGAAGATCGAGCAGGCAGCGGAAATGATCACCGGCGGCGGCGGACCCCGTCCGAAGGCGTCGTTCGGCCTTGAAAAGGGCAACTACTGGAGCAACAACTACCTGAACACCGCCAGCTTCTCGGCAATGGGGCTTCTAGCCGGGGCAGGCAACAGGCCCGGCCGCTTTATCTCCCGCATGGGTGGACACCAGAGGGGCTGGATTGGAGCGGCCTCGTACCCACGGGACAAGTCACCCGAGAAACTTCCCGGTCGACGCAAGGTGGAGATGGACCTGGACAGGTGGGTAGAAGCCGGAAAGGTTCGTTTTGCCTGGGTCATCGGGACCACCTGGACAGGTGCGATGGCAGCCAGCCAGGAGTTGGCGTCGCGAATCAGGGAGATGACGGTTGGCAATCCGAACCAGGTTCAGGCCCTGGACCGTCAATCGATAGCCGATGCACTGATCAGGCGTGTCGACAGCGGTGGCATGGTCATCGTGGACTCCGACATCTACCCGGTGGCACCAGTCGGGACCGAGTTTGCCGACATCGTCCTTCCGGCTGCCGCCTGGGGCGAACACGATGCGGCACGCTGCAACGGCGAGCGGCGGCTACGCCTGTACTCGAAGTTCTACGATCCGCCGGGTGAGTCCAAGCCCGATTGGTGGGCGGTCGCACGGTTCGCCCGCGAAATGGGTTACGAGGGTTTCGACTGGGAGACCGACAACGACGTCTTCGAGGAGGCTGCACGCTCCAGCCGGGGTGGAGTGCTCGACTACAACGCCCTGGTCTGGAAGGCACGTAGGGACGGACAGGCTGGTCATGAGGCCCTGAGGGACCTCGGAACCACCGGCATTCAGTGTCCGATCCGGTACGAGGACGGTGAGCTGGTCGGCACCAAGCGCCTCCACGATTCAACCCTGGAACTGGGTGACCCCGAGGGGCCGACCCTGCACCCCAAGTGGTTGACAAACTTCAAGTCCCACAGCGGCAAGGCGTTGTTTATCAAGTCCCCGTGGGCACTCTTCTCGGACTTCTATGAGCGGATCACCCCTGACCCCGAAAAGGGCGAGTACTGGGTAACCAACGGCCGCATCAACGAGGTCTGGCAGTCGGCGTTCGACGATGTCAGGAAGCCCTACATCGTGCAGCGCTGGCCCGATACCTTCGTCGAGATCCACCCGGACGACGCAGCCGCAAATGGAATAGAGAGCGGTGACATGGTGCGCCTGGTCAACGACGATGTGCTCATCCAGGTTGGCGGCTTCAACCGGGTCAAGGCCGAGGAGCTCTCGTTCACCTGGATGCTGGAGAACGGCCGCATCAGGATCGGGCGGGGTGAGGCCGAGGCGGTCGCGATAGTTCTGGATTCGGTCAGGCCCGGCCTGTTGTTCACCAACTTCCTGCATCCGGGGAGCCCGGCCAACAGCCTCGTGCACCGGGTTCCGGACCCGATCACCAACCGCTACCGGTTCAAGTTGGGCAAGGCGACCATCACCAGAATCGGAGAGAGCCCCTACAAGCACGCCATGGACAAGATGAGCTTCATGCCGCGTGACATCGTCTGAGCAACCTCTTTCGGGCAGAATGGCTCGATGGAGAAGCCGACGATTGAAGAGCTGGAGGCCGGCCTCGACGAGGTCCGGCTCTCACCCCGCGACAACGGCACGCTCGAGTTGATCGTGCGGCGGCCCGCCGAGGATGAGCGAGAGGTGCTCGAGGTCGGCGAGTTGTCCGTCGACGAGGGGCTGGTCGGCGACAACTGGAACCAGCGCCCAAGCAAGAGGACCGACAACGGTGGGCCCCACTCAGACATGCAGCTCAACATCATCAACAGCCGCCTCCTCGCCTTGGTGTGTCCCGACCCGGAACGCCGGCCCCTGGCTGGCGACCAGTTGGTCATAGACATGGACCTCACCGAGGCAAACCTTCCCGCATGGACACGCCTTGCAATCGGTTCGGCCATCATCGAGGTGACCGATCAACCCCACACGGGTTGCCGCAAGTTCAGCCAGAGGTTCGGGGGCGACGCACTCCGGTTCATCAACTCCGAGGTTGGCGGCGAGTTGAACCTGCGTGGCATCAACGCCCGGGTGGTCCAGCCCGGCACCATCACCAGGGGAGACCTGGTCCGCAAGATCTGAGCCCGTAGTCGACGGTCGTGGCCAACATCGCCACCTAGCTGGTTTCTCCTAACCTCGGCGGCATGCGCACAGCCATCGTCACCGGGAGCTCCAGCGGTATCGGGTTGGCTGTAGCTGTCGAGCTGGCGTCGCGCAACTGGAGGGTCGTCGGAATCGACAGCGCTGACGACGCCGGCCTCATCGGAACTGCGGAGTTCGCCGGGGTCGCCTCTGGCATCCAGACCCTCATGGCCGACGTCACCGACCGTGGCCAGGTGGACTCAGCGGTTGCCCAGGTGCTCTCAGCCTTCAGCGGTCGCCTTGACGCGCTGGTCAACTGCGCCGGAACCAGAGTTGGTGGACCCTTCGAGGAGACCCCCGAGAGGGTCATCCGCCAACAGATCGAGGTGAACATGGTTGGTGCCATGAACGTCACCCGTGCTGCGCTGCCGGGCCTGCGTGCCGTGGGCGGATCACGGCTGGTGAACCTCTCCTCGGCGGCCGGTCTCTCGTCTGTTCCGGGCCTGGCCGGTTACTGCGGCTCCAGATGGGGTCTCGAAGGCTGGACCGAGGCGATAGCCCACGAACTCCGGCCTCTCGGAATCGGCGTCGTGCTCGTGGAACCGGTGGCAGAGAACGTCGACACCGATTCCGGCATGCCCGTCTACGGAGACCCGGACGGTGCCTACGGACCCCTGATCGGCAAGGTGGCACGAGGAGGTCGGGGGCTCGACCCGATAACGGTCGCAGACTCTGTCGTCGCAGCAGTCGAGGGCCGCCGCCGCCTGCGTCAACCGGTGGGTATGGCTGCGCACATGCGCTGTGCCGCCCGTGGAGTGATTCCGGCGGGCTTCGCGCGCACTGCCGCTACCCGGGCCATGGGCCTCGAGCCGGGGCGCCCCTCCACTCGCCACGCCGACGGCGTGATCATGGTTACCGGTTGTTCCACCGGGTTCGGCCTTGACATTGTTGTCGAGTTGGCCCGTCGGGGCCGCCGGGTTGCGGCGACGATGCGCGACATATCCCGTCGCGGAGCACTCGACGCGGCCCTCGCCACAGGTGACCTCGCGGAACGTGTTGAGATCCTGGCGATGGATGTCACCGACCCCGGTTCGGTCTATGACGTGTTCACCCGGGTTGACCGGTGGGAGGAGCTGGCCGGCGAGAAGGGACGCCTCATCGGGGTGGTCAACAACGCCGGGGTGCGCGCCGTGGGGGCATTCGAGGAGACCCCGTCCAGCGAGGTCGACCACATGATCGAGGTCAACCTGTTCGGGACCCTGGCCGTAACCCGGGCAGCCCTGCCCCGAATGCGGGCCCACGGTGGGCGCATCGTGTTCCTCTCAAGTTCCTCGGCCCTGGTCGGTGAGCCGACGTGGTCTGCATACGCAGCCACCAAGTGGGCCGTTGAGGGCTGGGCCGAGTCGCTGGCCTATGAGACGGCGCCTCACGGCATCGGCCTCCTGCTCGTGGAACCGGGGGCGTTTCGCACCGAGCTGAACCGTCCCGGCACCGTATTCGGCTCCGATGACGGGCCGTACCACCTGGTGAACGAGGCCATGGCCGAGGCGGAACGGCGTCAACTGGAACGGGCAGGCGACCGCTCGGATGTTGCACGGGTGGTGGCTGGTGCCTTCGATTCCCGCTGGCTGCCGACCCGGCGGCCGGTCGGCAGGGATGCCAAGATCCGGTGGGCTGCCCGCGGGGTGGTCCCGTTCGGTGTGCAACGGTGGGCGCGTGAGAGGACGCTGGGCCTCCAGTGACGAGCGGAGAAGCGATGATCGGATGCGACGGGTGAGGACGAGTCGGTGAAGGTCGGTGACCTGGCTACCCCGGCTCTGCTGGCCGACGCCGGCGTGCTGGAGCGCAACGTGGCGACCATGGCAGCAGCACGCCCAGGCCCGGCGCTGCGACCTCACGTGAAGGCTTTCAAGTGCACGTCTCTGGCAGCGGTGCTGGAGGGGGCCGGCCATCACGCCTTCTGCTGTGCAACGACCCGGGAGGTCGAGGGCATGGTCTCAGCCGGGATTGGAGCAGATCTGCTGTTGGCAAACGAGGTGCTCGACGTGCGTCGGCTGGCGGCACTCGCTGACCTGGCTGGAAACGGCATGGCCCGGATCACGGTCGCTGTCGACTCCAGCGAGACGATCGCCGCCGCCTCGGCTGCCGGAATCACCGAGGTGTTGGTTGACGTCGACGTCGGAATGCCCCGGTGCGGATGTCAGCCCGGTGAGGCCGGCTCAGTTGCCGACACCGCCCGCTCGGCGGGACTGCACGTCCGCGGCGTCATGGGCTACGAAGGCCACATGATGCACGAGGTCGACAGGGACACCCGCGAAGAGGGGGTGGCCAGGTCGATGGCGATCCTGGCCCGTGCCGCTGACGAGGTCGGTGGCGACGTGGTTTCCGGCGGCGGGACCGGCTCTTTTGACTGCAACGACACGGTCACCGAACTTCAGGCCGGCTCGTACATCCTGATGGACAGAGACTACGCACGCCTGGAACTGCCCTTCGAGGAGGGCCTCATCGTGTCCGGCACGGTTGTCTCCGTGGGGGCCGGTGGGCACGCCGTGCTCGATGCCGGGCTGAAGGCACTGGCAATGGACAGCGGGCCACCCGGGCTCATGGGAGGCGGCACGGTGCTCTTCTGCGCCGACGAGCACACCACCATCGTGGGCGGTAACTGGGTTGTGGGCGACAGGGTCGGCCTGCGCCCGGCCCACATCGACCCCACCATCTCCAAGCACGAACACATCCACCTCGTTGACGACATCACGTCGGGCGGCGACGCCGAGGTGCTTGAGACCTGGCCGGTGGACCTGAGGGGATGGTGAGCCAATGAGCGGCATCGGCTCCGACGGCACATGGCGGAACTGGGCCGGCAACCAGCAGGCCTCCCCGGTCAGGGTCGAACGCCCCCGAAGCGAGGCCGACGTGGTTGCGCTTGTCAGGGCCGCCTCAGCGGCCGGCCAGAGGGTGAAGGTGGTCGGTGCAGGCCACTCCTTCACGGCGATTGCCAGAACCGACGAGGTGCTCGTCACGCTCGACGACATGGGTGCGGTGGTAGGGATCGACCACGACAACGGCCGGGTCACCGTCGAGGCCGGAGCGAGGCTCTTCAACCTGAACCCCCAGCTCCATGCCGTCGGGCTGGCGATGCCGAACCTGGGTGACATCGCCTACCAGTCGGTTGCCGGTGCCATCTCAACCTCCACGCACGGCACCGGGCTGGGGTTCTCTAGCATCGCCGCGGGCGTCGTCGGTATGCGCCTCGTGGCCGGCGACGGAACCGTTGTCGTGCTCGACGATGACAACGACGCTGACCTCCTCGAGGTGGCGAGGGTCGGGCTGGGCGCCCTCGGCATCGTCACCGAGGTGACCCTCCAGTGCGTACCGGCCTTCAACCTGCATGCCGTCGAGGATGTCCTGCCGGTCAACGAGGTCCTCGACTCGTTCGACGAGATGGCCGAGACCACCGACCACATCGAGTTCTTCTGGATGCCCCACACGGGTCTGGCAATGCGCAAGAGAAACACCCGCACGACCGACGCGCCTCCTCCGCCACGTAACCGCAGGCACGTACTGCGCCGCCGCTGGAAGCGCTTCAAGAACAAAGAGATCATGGAGAACGCCGTCTTCGGTGCCTTCAACCACATTGGCCGGATGGCGCCGTCGCTGATCCCGCGGCTGAACGGTCTCGTGGCATCCGAAGGTGACAGGGCCGAGTACCTGACAACCAGCTACGAGGTGTTCGCCAGCCCCCGTCGCGTCCGGTTCTACGAGATGGAGTACGGGGTGCCGGCAGAGCACGGAATCGAGGCACTCCGCCGCGTCATGGATCATGTCGAGAATCTCGGGCGGCCCATCAGCTTCCCCATCGAGTACCGGATTCTCGGCCCCGATCAGATCCCGCTGAGCACCTCGTTCGGCCGTGCCACCGCCTACATCGCCGTGCACGTGTTCAGGCGTACCCCCTACGAGGACTATTTCCGGGGCGTCGAGGCCATCATGGACGACTACGGCGGTAGGCCCCACTGGGGCAAGCTCCACTTTCAGACATCAGATGTCCTGGGTGGCCGTTACCCCCAGTGGTACAGGTTCCAGGCTGCACGGAAGCGCCTGGACCCGGCCGGCCGCTTCGCGAACGACTATCTGGATCGGGTGCTGGGCGGCTGAGCCGGTACTCGACACAGGTGCATGCTCCTACCGCCGTGCAACCAGTGCCACATCGGTGGTCGCACCCGATGTGGTGGTCAGCGAGGGATCAAAGGAGTAGCCCTCGGGGTGCTCGAAGTCCACAAGCTGTCCGGGGTCGTCCGCCCTGCTCTCAGCCAGGAACCTGACGAGGGATCCCTTCAGCAGCTTGTTCCAGTGAGACACCACGACTAGTCGTCGCTCCCCGCCCCTGTCCACCTCGTCGAGGAACCTGACCCTGATCCGTTGGCCTGCCACGGTCGGATCCCACGCAGCCGAATGTTCGTTCGGAAGAAGGTCCCAGACCACATCGGTGCCAGCCAGCTGTCCGGTGATGACTGGTTTCCAGAAGCGGGCGGGCTTGCCAAAGCCCGGCAACGAGGCACCCATCTTTAGCTTGTAGTCGGGAATCTGGTCCGTTGGCCTGAGCACACCCCAGAGGCCCGAGAAGATCACGACCTGCCGGTCGACCCTGCGTCGCAGCGCAGCCGAGAGCGACGTGTAGCCCAGAGCGTCGTAGAGGACACCCGTGTAGCGCTCGATTGCCGGCAGGGTTGATGAAGACCCGACAGCCAGGTTGGCTGTCGTTGCCTCAGCAGTTCGGGCGGCTCCCACTCCGAGGATCTTCGACCTTTCCTCAACCGAACCCTTCATCGCCCTGGTCAGAGCGGCGATCACCTCGTCGCGTGAACCCGTCAACTCCGGAAATGACTGCACGGCCTCGCGCCACGGAACACCATCGCCGCCGGTGGCCTTGCCCTCTGACGGCGGAAGCAGGATCAGCGGAGCGGACACCGGGTGACGGTACCCTCGCCGCCGTGACAGACCCGTCCACCAACGACCCCGTTCCTTCTCCGACTTCCGACACACCGTCAGGTGAGGCGTCCGAAGAGGATGCCGAGTTGAGTCAACTCGAGGCTGACATGGCAGTAATCGAGTCGGCGATGGACCAGGTCGACTCCGGTGACCCTGACGTGGCCGGTGAGATGCTCACCGGCCTCCGGGACTCCGACGCCTGACCCGACCTCAGAGGAGGTCAGGAACCGGGGCGTCGTCAACGAGTTCAACCCGCGGTCCCAGTGACAGGTTCCCGTCACTGAACTCCAGCCAGCGTCCCCCGAGGTTGGGTAGGCGATTCCACGGCTCGCCACAGGCTCCCTCCAGCGCATAGATCACGCCAGCGTGTGTGACAACAAGGACTGTGCCGTCACCCGCTCGGGACTCGATGCGCGACAGCGCCGATATGACCCTGGCTGTAAGGGTGTTGTCGTGTTCGTATCCCTCGGGTCGTGTGCCCGAGTCGAGCATTCCCGGCCAACCCTCGTTGATCTCGTCACGGGTGTGGCCCTGCCACGGGCCGGCATCGCGTTCCATCAGGTCGGCATCGGTCAGCACCGGCCCCACGCCGATGGCATCAGCCAGGGCAGTGGCCGTGTCGGCCGCCCGCTGAAGCGGTGATGACACCACGGCGTCGAAGGCCCCGAGCAGCTTTGAGCGCCCCGCCAGGACGACATTGCTGCGGCCCAGATCCGTCAGCGGCGGGTCTGCCTGACCCTGCCAGCGCCCCACCGCATTCCATTCGGACTGGCCGTGGCGTACCAACAGGAGGTGGGTCATCGGGGTCGACGGTACCTGCCTGCCGGCCCGGCTTCGGGACCTTGGCAATGATCTCCCTACACTTACCGGATGCCAGTTCTGCGCCTGTTTGCGTCCGTGAGGTTGGCAGCCGGCACGGGACGGACCGAAATGCCCGGTTCCACCGTGGGCGAGGTCGTCGACGCTGCACGCCACCTCTATGGCGAATCCTTCACCGAGCAACTCAGTTCATGTGGAATCTGGTTGAACGGTGAACCCGCGGCAGCAGGCGATCCGGTCACCGACTTCGACGAGGTGGCCATTCTTCCACCCGTCTCGGGGGGCTGACCCGTGCGTCGGATAGCGGTTCTCTCGCTTCACACCTCCCCCCTCGTTCAGCCCGGCTCGGGTGACGGAGGGGGCATGAACGTCTACGTGCGCGAGCTGGTCTCCGCTCTGGCCCAGGCTGGTGGTGAGGCGACGGTCTTCGTCCGTCGGTCCGACCCGACCCCACCAGAGACCGTTGAGGTGGAGCCCGGTGTCAGGGTCGTGCACATCGAGGCGGGTCGGTTCGATCTGGCAAAGGAAGACCTCCCCGGCATCGTCGACGAGTTCGCCGACCAGGTTGCCGAGCGCCTCGTCGCAGCTGACCTGGATGGAAACGGCTACGACGGGCTGCTGGCTAACTACTGGCTGAGCGGAGTCGCCGGGCATCGACTCAAGCACGAGCTGGAGCTTCCCCTTACAACGGTGTTCCACACGCTCGCCCGGGTAAAGGCCGAGACCGGCGACCCTGAACCTCAGCGCCGCCTCGACGCCGAGGCAGAGGTCATCGCCTGTTCCGACGTAATCCTCGCAAACAGTGAGGAGGAGGCCTGTCAACTGGTTGAGTTCTACGGAGCCGAGCCGTCACGAATCGAGGTCGTGCCCCCGGGTGTGGACCACGCCTTCTTCAGCCCCGGATTCCAGGGGGGTGCCCGCGACGCCGTTGGTCTGGGCCCCGGACCGGTTCTCCTGTTCGTCGGGCGCATCCAGCCACTCAAGGGTGTCGACGTGGCCATTCGGACTCTCGCAGAGTTGGATCGCGACGACGCACGCCTGATCGTGGTCGGTGGTGCCAGCGGCAGGGAGGGACCCGCCGAGGAGCGAAGGGTGAGGAGCCTCGTCGAGGATCTCGAACTCACCGACCGCGTCATCTTCGTGCCGCCCCAGCCCCACCACAGCCTTTCCACCTGGTACCGGGCCGCCGATGTCCTGGTCATGCCGAGCCGCTCCGAGTCGTTCGGCCTTGTCGCCCTCGAGGCGGCGGCCTGCGGCATCCCGGTAGTTGCGGCAGCCGTGGGTGGCCTGCGAACGCTCGTGGATCATGGTCGTACCGGCTTCCTGGTGGAGGGCCGTGATCCTCAGGACTTCGCCGGCCATGTAGCGGCCCTGCTCGACGATCCGGTCTCGGCAACGGAGATGGCCGCAGCGGCTGCGGAGAGGTCGTGGTCCTACACCTGGTCGGCGACGGCATCCCGGCTGCACCGGATCTGCGACGATCTGGCGTCCCGTTCCCTAGTGGACTGCACCTGACCCTTGGCTTCAGGGTCCCATGCCGATGAGACCCGGGGTGGAGCGTCACCCACCGACCGACCCCTGAGCGACGGCGAGGTCGAGGCCGTCGGAAGCCTCATCGACGAATGGTTGGACCGGACCCTCGCCGAGGGATCGCTGCTGGCAGCGTTCGAACGTGACGCCGGTGCCCCGACAGGTGAACACCGTTGGTACGTGCGGGTGCTGGGGGAGTCCAGAGACACCTTCACGATCTGGTTCACGCTGCGCCAGCGCATGCTCCACTACGAGACCTATCTGATGCCGGCCCCAGAAGAAAACCATGAACGCTTCTTCGAACACCTTCTGCAACGGAATCGCCGGTTGGTGGGGACCTCGTTCTGCCTGGGCGACGAAGACGCGGTCTACCTGGTCGGAGCGGTGCCCGCCGAGACGATTGACGGAGCGGAGTTGGATCGCCTGCTCGGAACCCTCTGGGAGGCGGTGGAAAGGTGCTTTCACCCGGCGCTGCGTATCGGATTCGCCAGCCGAGCAGGCAGAGAGTCATCGTAGTTGCATTTCATGTAGTTTCGATCTATTCTGATCAACAGGCCCGGCGGCCGACCACCGGGGTTCGATCGGGGAAGTGAGTTCACCGGTGGACAGGCCGCCGGGCTCACCCCGTCAGCGGTGGTACCTGGGCGGGCATCTGACCGATGCCCCACGCCACGGTTGCGGACGATCCAGCAGGCAGGCCTAGTTTGGACCGGTGAACAACAGGCGGCCCTCAAGGCTTCTCGTCTTTGCCATCACGGCAAGCGGACTCCTCAGCAACTCGGTGCTCGTCAGCTCGACACCTGAGATCCTGCGCGACCTCGGCCATCCAGTTGGTCGAGCAGGACTTGTTGTCGCTGCCGGGGCGATACCGGGGATCATCGTGGCACCCGCAGTCGGATTCCTGGCCGACCGGTATGGCCGGCGTCGGATTCTCCTGCCCTGTCTGATCATCTTCGGTGTGTTCGGCCTGGCGGCCGGATTCAGCCCGACCCTCGGGTGGTTGTTGGCGGCGCGGATAGCCCAGGGCGTGGGGGCCGCAGGCCTGATCAACCTGGCCGTCGTCTTGATCGTCGACCACTGGGACGGCCTCGACCGGGCTGCTCTGATCGGCCAGAACTCGGCGGTGATAACTGTCGCGGTGGCTATCTACCCGGTACTCGGTGGAGCGGTAACGGACCTGTTCGGCTGGCGCTGGATGTTCGTCACATACGCGATACCGCTCGTGGTGGCCGGCCTTGTGGGGCTCCACCTCGTGGCCGACCAGCCGGTCCAGACGGGGAAGGTGGGCGACCAGGTCAGGGCGGCCCTTGTGGAGATCCGCCGCCCCGTCACAGCCACGGTGATCGTGCTGGGCGCCGGCGTTTTTCTACTCATCTTCGGCCTGTTCCTCTCTCTCATGCCCATCCACATGGACCAGAAGTTCGGCCTGGGCCCGACCCAACGTGGTCTCGTCGCTGCAGTTCCGGCACTCTCCTCAACCGTTTCCTCGCTGCTGGTCGCCAGGGCCCGTGCCAGAGTCCATGGTGGGTGGTTGGTCTACGCGGGGATGTTCGTGTTCGCAGGAACCTTCGTGATCATGGGCGTGGCATCTCTCTGGGTGCTCGTCGTGGCAGCGGCTCTCTACGGCCTGGCCGAGGGGCTGACGATTCCAACGATGCAAGACATTGTCGCCGACGAGGCACCAGAGCACCTCAGGGCAGCGATCCTGGCAGCATGGGTGGGTGCCGTCCGCGTCGGTCAGACGGTCGGACCCATCGGCGTGACCGTGGCCCTCGGCTACTGGTCAACCGGGAGCGTGCTCGTGTTCTCGGGCCTGGCACTCTTCGTTGTCAGCATCGTCGCGACCCTTACCCGTACCCTCGTTCCCCGAACCGGCGGGGGCCAGCCTGCCGTCAGCAGGTAGGTTCGGCAGCGTGACAGTGCGCCTGCAGGTGATAGGTGGTGGCCAGATGGGGGAGGCCCTCGTGGGGGGCCTTGTCGCATCCGGGTGGGCCGCAGCCAGCGAGATCCACGTTGTAGAACCCGATGCAGGTCGTCGCGCCGAACTGGAGTCGTCGACACCGGGGCTTGTCTGTGCCGCTGACCCGATCAATGGAGTCGATGCGCTGATCGCCGTCAAGCCGTACATCGTTTCCGCGGTGTGTGGGTCACTGGCGGCGTCCGGGGTCCGAAGGGTTCTGTCCATAGCCGCCGGCATACGCCTGGCAGTCCTCGAAGAAGGGCTCGGCGATGGCGTGGTCGTGGTCAGGGCCATGCCCAACACCCCGTCACTGGTCGGCGAGGGCGCTGCCGGGATCTCCGCCGGAA
>JACNLA010000005.1 GCA_014381745.1 Actinomycetota bacterium
CAGGACAAGGTCTCGGCAAGCAACCACTGTGCATGCCTTAGTTGGAGTCAGTACTGAAATTGGCAGCCTTATACGTACTGCCCTGGCACTGGGAAATCAACTCCAAATTGTGCTGGCAGACGTCGCTTTGATGGGTCTTGTTCTTGTCGGGATGGCGCTCTTTATGGCCGGACGATGTTATTCTTCTACCCATGCGCAGCCGCACACAGCTAAATAGGGTTATCCGTGCACCTATATCGGTCATCAGGCTGTGGCAGTCCTATCCTGAACGATGCCAATCGTGGTCCAGCAACGACCAAGATGCTCAGTTGCGCAGCCCTTCATGGCGTCGGGTGCGCCGACCACTGCCGGTATGCCCAGCTCGCGTGACAGCACGGCGGCATGGGACATGGGCCCACCCTCTGCCGTGACGAGCCCACCCACGAGCGTCAGCACCATGTTGTAGGCGGGCGAAGTGGTGCGGGTGACGAGGATCTCCCCGGGTTCCAGGCGGTCGAAGGCCTCCTCGGCGTTCTCGGCCACCCGGGCGACTCCGACGAACGGCTCGGTTCCCACGCCGTTGCCCGAGAGCCTCGGCTCGTCACCCTCGGGCACCTCGTCGTGGTCGCCCATGCCCAGTTCGGCGATCACGACCTGGACGAGGGTCACCGTGGTCGCCAGTGGACCGGGCAGCGCGTCGATTGGTGGGGGAGCCTCGGGGTCACCGAGGGTGAGCGGCGGGTCGAGGCCCTTCTGGGATGCCCGCTCGGCTGCACGGGCAGCCAGGACGCCGGCCGTCGGATCTTCTGCACCGGCAACCACGGAGGTCAACTCATTGCGGTCCAACTCGAACACGTGGGAGGAGTCGTGGAGGCGACCTGTCGCGAAGAGACGGCCGCCGGCCTCGAGCATCGCCAGCCTGACGAGGCCACACGGCCACTCGGCTGTGATGGGTCCGTTGTCGTCGCGCAGGTCCATGGCCTCTCGCGCGGCATCCAGGAGTTCGTCGAAGCGGGAGCGGTCGTCTTCTGGAACACGATCTCGAAGGGCCGCAGCCACCTCTTCTGCGGCGTGGGCGGTGGGCCCTGCGCCCTCGCTCAGGATGCTTGCCAGTACCACGCCGGGGGCCTCACCGAGGGTCGGCGTGTCCAGGTCGTAGCCAGAGAAGAGGACGGCGGCACGTTGCCGCAGGTAGGCGTGCAGTTCCGCGGCGGCTGTCGGCGACGCGGCCGCCACCTCCTCGAGACTCGTCGGGGTGACGCCCGCCTCGGCGACCGCCGCCCTGATGCGTGCCAGTGCCTCGAGCGGCTCGATCGTCGACGGCGACGCCCCGGCGAGGGCATCCAACATGTCGCCGCTGGCGATGTCCCAGTCGTTGCCCGCCATGAGCAGTTGGCCGATGGGCCCCAGGTCGTAGCCGTGCAGGCGGAAGTGCTCCTCGAACGTGCTGCGCAGGTGTGTCAGCAGCGCCTCCAGGTGGGCGGCCAGGCCGGTGTCGTCGAGTGCGGCCAGGTCCACGTCCTGGAACGCCAGGTTCCGGTCCACCAGGCGCGGCCGGATCGTGGCGTGCCACTCGGCGATCACCGGGGGCGCCGGCGACTCGGCCAGGGTCCTGCGTGCGGCGGCGGTACGGCGGCGGAACTCGGGGTGCAGGCGTGAGGCGACCTTCAGAAGCAGGCTCGGCGGTGGCCTGGCCGAAGGCTTGTCGGGCCTGATCAGGGGCCGCAGGCGCGTGTACATGAAGCCGTGGACGAACCCCACCGAGAGCGTCTCGGCCGGAATGCCCAGAATCGGCCACTGTTCCAGGTAGGCGGACTCCACGGCAGCGGGCAGCAGCCACCGCATGATCGGCGTCGTCCCACCGGGGAAGTGCGACCGGTCCAACTGCCAGTGCCCCGGCCCCGGTGCCACAAAGTCGGTGCTCAACATTGGCCCCCTGCCACGGCCCACACAGTAGGCGCCGAGGCATCCGAGTGGAAGATGGATCGGCGGTCACGGCACCTCGGCGTGTGCCGTCATGGAGGATTCAGACTCGTCCTATCTTCATCTTCCAGGTGAAACCTGGTGCGTGGGCCCGCTTTGCCCATAGCCACCGACGACCGACGCTCATCCGTACCCGGTTGCGTGGTGGGCGTACGGGGTCCGCCAGGATCTTCACCGCTCTGTCTCCCATATCGAGGATGCACTCCACATAGAGAGGGCGGCTTGCCCTGTTGGAACCCAAGATGTCACCAGCGATGTTGTGTGCAGCGGTCTTCGCCATTTGAACGGTCATGTGCCCGGTCTTGGGGAAATTGACTGGAACCGGAGTCTCATCGACTGGCGGGTAGCCGACGGCCACACCCACGGCATAGACGTTGCCGAATTCCTTGTGCCTGAACCCCTCATCAGTGGGAATGAAGCCCTTGGGATTGCCGATTCCCGGCGAACGGAGGATGGCTGGGACACCGGCCAGGGGGGGAATGATCATTGAGTAGCGAGACGCGACGAGCGTGCCGTCAGCAAGCTCCACCTCCGAGTCGCTGATGTTCGAGATGGCGGCCGATGTCTGGTAGGAGATATCTCTATGTTCGAATTCTCCTTCCAGGAACTGGCGGGCACGGCCCATTCCGCCGACCCCGAAATGCCCGAGAAATGGCTCCGGAGTGAGAAATGTGATGGGGACGAAGGCGCGTTGCTTCCTCCGTTTCAGCGCGTGGTCAACCTCGAGGGCAAACTCGTAGGCGGGCCCGAGGCAACTTGCCCCGGGAGCACAACCGATGACCATTGGACCTGGGTCATCCAGGAACTGCTTCCATGCCTCTCCGGCCTCCACTGCTTCGCGGGGCGACATGAGTGAATGTCCGGGTCCATCGAATGGTCCAAGACCCGGTACCGCCTCGTTTGCACTCCGGTGGCCGGTGGCGACAACGAGGATGTCGTACCCAAGGGCCTCACCTGCGATTGTTACCTCTTGTGCCTGAGGGTCGATTCTCTCGACCTCACCGATGATGCAGTTGATCTTTCTTGCCTCGAGTGAACGCTGTATCGGAAAGGAGATCTGGTCAAGGGTCTTTTGCCCCATCGTGACCCACGGCAGAGACGGGATGAAGTAGAACCTCTCGTCCTTGGACACGACTGTGATGTCGGCCCGTCCTCGGGGAAGCAGACGTCGAAGCCGAAAGGCCGTAGTCAACCCACCAAATGAGCCTCCGATAACGACGACTCGGGTTTTCGTGGTCGTATTCATGTCAAGGTGTCAGTCGATATCAGACTCGTCGGTCGGCGAATGGCGTCTCGTCCGGTGACCGTAGGCGCATTGTGCCCAACGTGGCGAATACAGCACCCACCCAAGTTTCCCACGTTGGTGCTGTAGAGGGTTGTAGTGGCGGTAACCGCTCTACTTGTTCCCGGCGCCAGTTGAGTCTGATTGTTGGTGCAGAACGGGCCGTTGTCCCGGCCAGGAAGAACTAGGTTCCGTCGCATGGTAGGACTCGTCGGTGTGGTGCTGGGAGCAGGCTCCTCACGTCGGCTCGGGCGCCCGAAGCAGACACTTGCCTTCGGCGGACAGACCCTGCTCTCACACGTTATGTGCGACATCGAGTCGGCACGATCTCTGGAGCGCATCTACCTGGTGTTGGGAGGCAGTGGTGAGGAGGCCGAATCCACCCTCTCCCTTCAGCGGGCACGGGTCGTGTTCAACTATGGCTACGGTGCTGGATGCGCGTCATCTCTTCTGGCTGGTCTGGATGCCGCCGGGGAGTGCGATGGCATCGTAATGCTGCTCGGTGACATGCCCGGCGTGACCGCTGCAGTCATCGACGCGGTGGCAGACGCTTGGCGGCAGGCGCCTTCGTGGGCTGCCGTTACTGATTACCGCGGCCAGCTCGGTCACCCCTTCCTGTTCAGCGCCTCCTCGTTCTCGGACTTGCGGAAACTCCATGGGGACAAGGCCGTGTGGAAGATTGTCGATTCTGAACCCCAGACTCGAGTAGCAAGGGTCAAAGTCGACAGGCCTCTGCCCCGCGATATCGATACATGGGATGACTACAACGCCGTATGCAAGGTATTTGGCTTCCCGCCAGTCGAGAGTGCTACCTCGTCGCAGTAGTTGTCCTCGGCCAGTGGAGACAACGGACCAAGTCTGACTAGGCGATTCCATGACCGCGTCGGGCCCCACACCCTCGGATCGGCACAATCGGGTGCGTCACCAGCAGTGGGTATATTTTCCATGACCGCGTCGGGCCCCACACCCTCGGATCGGCACAATCGGGTGCGTCACCAGCAGTGGGTATATTTTCCATGACCGCGTCGGGCCCCACACCCTCGGATCGGCACAATCGGGTGCGTCACCAGCAGTGGGTATATTTCATCCATGTTCAGCCTCGCACTGAGTATTTCTGCGTGTATCCGTGCAGGAACCCGCGTCGATTTGGCGTGGATCGTCGATCACCACAACTCAACTGGCCCCGATCCGGGTCAGGCGATCGCTATCACGCCCGGTGGAGGACGCATCGGGTCGCTCGGGTCCGAAGCCTTGGAAGGCCAGTTGATCGAGTTGGCCGGAATCCAGAGTCGCTGCGGACGACTGCTCAGCTTGGATGCCGACCCACCTGACTATGTGGAATCGGGTCTCGGGCTGACAGACGACGCCAAGTGTGTGCTGGTTCCGGGATCACAGATGCCCGATGGCCTCTGGCAATTGCTCCTCAACCGAGAACCGGTGTGCTTGGTAAGCCACCTTGAAGGAGACACGATCACAGACACTGTGTTGTATACGGCTGACACGATCTCCGAATTGGGAGACGCTGCTCGTGAACTGTTCGAGCGAGAGTCAAGCACGGCTGAAATCGTCGGTGACACCGTGGTTACCGCCCTTTGGCCGATATCAACTCTGGTCGTAGTGGGCGATGAGGAAGCCGCCCAGCCACTATGCAGTATTGCCACTGCACTGGGTTGGAAGACCGTCGTCACAGGCAACGCGAACGACACTTCCGGGATCATCGCCAGCCTTTCGCCGATGGACAGTGTGGTCGTCCTGGGCCACGATCTCACGAGGAGTGGAGGGGCATTGGCGGCGGCTCTCACAGGCGAAGTGGGGTATATCGGTGCTGTTGGTTCTCAGCGCCTGCAACAGTCCCAGACCGACTGGCTCGCATTCCGAGGCTTCACTGATCTGAGCCGGATACATGGGCCGGCTGGGCTGGACATAGGAGCGCGAAACCCAAGGGAAGTTGCTGTGGCAGTCATCGCGGAGATCGTGGCAACACAGACGGCCGAAGCCGAGTAGACGATTCTCCCGAGTTGGAGAGACAGTCGCCGACCCTGCCTGAGCGAGACCACGGGTCAGGTGACCGAAGGCGCCCGGCCTCTCAGGCCACCGGCGGTCCCTGACTCATTGACACAGACAAGTGGTCTAAGGGTCACGACTGGTTGTGAGCGGATTGGTGGTTGGAGCACTGTAGTTGCCGATCCATTGCTCCTTCCACGTCGGGTCGAACTGATCGAGGTTGCATCCAGGTCGGTAGACCGCGATCAACTCGCGAGTGATGTGCTCACGATGCGACTTCAGTCCTCCCGGAACTTCGTAGGTGCAGATGTGGAGGCTCCATCGATCTCCGGCTCGCCTTATCCAACAACTAGCCCTCGGATGCTTGAACGGAAATGGTTCCTCCGATAGGTCGTCAGAATGGTCTACGTAGATAACGGCAAAGTTCTGGGGCTTCAGGTCGGGATCGGGTCGGAGCGTGATGGCATAGACCCCGGCAGCGGCCGGGGGATTCCAACCGCCCAGCACCCGTGGTCCCTCGAAGGGGTAACCGGCAAGTGAACCCAGCCTTATCATTGGTCGCCCGACAACTCCTCGTCCTCATCGACCACCTGAGCGCCGTAGGTCATCGTTCCCATGCCCGACGCGATCCCGCCCATTGGGGCGACAGCATCCGCGAGGGCAATGATCTCCTCGAGAGAGAGAATACGGTCACCCTCAGCATGGAGCGACACACTCCACCTCACGGCGAACCCCTATCGCAACCCGGGAAGACTCGTCGCAAACGCCTCAAGATCACGGAGGGTGCGGCCCGGGACCATGGCATCCACGTGTCGGGCAGCGACCATCATGCCGAGCGTGCCCGGCTGGCAGTCTTCGTTGTCGCCCTCGTGGGGATTGATCCATACGATCCGATGAGACAAGCGTGAGAGGTCGTTCATCGCGCCTGCGAGAATTGCCGGGTCGCCTCTATCGTGCCCATCGGAACAGATGACGACGATAGAGCCACGGCTCATGCCCCGCCTTCCCCACTGTCGAACGAGTTCTCTGAGTGATTCTCCGATCTGCGTGCCGCCGTCCCAGTCCGACACACAACGGGCTGCAGCCGCCAGGGCGTCGTCGAGTCGTAGGGAATCAAGTGCAGGCGTGATGCGAGTCAGATGAGTGCCAAAACAGAAGACCTCCACTCGACCAGCGGCACGTCTACTCGCGTGGGCGAACTGGAGCAAATTGCGTGAATGGTCCGACATGGAGCCTGATACATCCAAGACGAACAAGAGCGGCCTGATCTTGAGCTTGCGTCCCACCCGGAGCAGCCTGGGTGCTTCGTTGTGCATCCGCATCGCCTCGCGCGCCATGCGACGCATGTCAAGCTGACTTCTCTCGCCGTCGGTGCAGCGCCGTCGGCTCCGCCGCCGAGGTGGACTCAGCCGCATTCGAGCGATGATGCGTCTGAGCGTGACCAACTCTTTCGGAGTGCAGGAAGAAAAGGACTTGTCTCGCGCAACCTCGACAGGGGAAGCGGCAAGGCCGAGCGTGATCTCCGTATCGTCACTCGCTTCTCCCATGCGGGGCTCGCTCGTAGGGACCTGCAGCACCGCCTGTGTTTCCATCGCCTCCGAGACGGACCGACCGTCCTCATCGCGTCCGGCCTCGTGCATGGACTGGAAGAAGCGGCCGAATACGCGGTCGTAGACACGTATGTGGTCTCGTCTGGTGACCAGGCTCGCGCGTCCGCTCCAATAGAGATCGTGAATGTCGGCAGGATCCAAGACAGCGACCGCTGCGCAGAACATTGTGACATCACCGGTCCCAATTGGTAGACCTTCTCCGCGCAGTTCATGTCCGAACTGGACGAGCCGTTCAACAATCGGCTCGTCAGACATCGGTTATGAGGGACTCGAGATCGCTGTTCACGTCGTCGAAGTCGTCTCGGTCCTTGATGACTGCGCCCAGCGTGTCGCGTGCGCTCTCTGTATCGAGTTCTTCAGAATCGATCACACCCAACGCCGCTACCCAGTCGAGGGTCTCGGCGATGCCAGGCGGCTTCACCAGGTCCCTATCGCGCAACCTGCCTACGGCCGTCACCACCTTGTGGGCCAGGGTCCCCGGGACATCCGGCATTCGAACCTTGACGATGTCGACCTCCTGGTCAACGGTGGGATAGCCGATCCAGTGATAGAGGCAGCGCCTCTTCAGAGCGTCGTGGAGTTCCCTCGTCCGGTTAGACGTGAGGATGACGATTGGCGACGAATCGGCCCTGATGGTTCCCAACTCAGGGATTGTGATCTGGAAGTCCGATAGCAACTCAAGAAGGAATGCCTCGAACTCATCGTCTGCACGATCGATCTCGTCGATCAGGAGAACACATTGGTCTCCAGCCCTGACAGCTTCCAGCAGGGGCCGCTCAAGAAGAAACTCAGCGCCGAAAAGCCTGCTGACCGCCTCCCCATCCTGCACCTGGTCGCCGGAAAGAGCACGAACGTGCAACATCTGTCGTGCGTAGTCCCACTCGTACAGGGCCTGGTGTGTGTCGATTCCCTCGTAGCACTGGAGACGGATCAGACGACAGTCGAACGCAGTGGAGAGAGCCTTTGCGAGTTCGGTCTTGCCGACACCCACCTCACCCTCCAAGAGTAGTGGTCGCCCCAGTTCCAGGGCGACGAACAGGGCGGTCGCCAGACCACGGTCAGCCAGATACCCGACACCGCGAAGGGTGTCAGTCAGTTCGAGTACGCCCTTGCGACTCCTACCGCCTTCTTCGCCAACCACAGTTAGACCCCAGATGTAGGCGTCAATGCCGTTTGGTGGTCGTCTGGCCCAAGATCAGGTCTCGAACGGACTCAGCCGAACCATTCAGCTTTCCCTCGCGTGCAAGTCGTTCGCGCCAAGCGATCTGGAGGTCTTCGCCGTCCTCGGCAAAGCCGTCGAAACTGAACTCACGCGCATTGCGGCACAGTCGAGTAGGGCTGCCGTCCTCGTCAAAGTCCCCAAACCGTTCTTCGTCGTCGGAAAGACCTGCCTGGCTCACACCTTCGGCGCTATCGCGTTCGAGTCGCACTAGGAACCTCCCCTTGGACACATCAGGCTAGAACGCCCACGTCCGTTCGAACGAGGTGCAAACTGGCGTGCGTCCCTACCTGTGACACTGCACCCGAGTACTGGCCGCGCTCCACCAACTACTACCCGTCGGGTGCGTAGCCAACAGCCTCGTGAAGCCGAGTTCGCCTACGTGTCATAGCGGGTCTGGCCGGAACAGATGGAGCCTCTGGAGCAGGCTCGTAGGTGGCCCCGACCACGATTCCCTCAGCCATGCCGTATAGGAGAGGCAATGCGCCGGCAATCACCCTGCCCGTCTTGTTGATCTGCTCGACGCCGGGTTCGATCGTTTCCGCATTGTGTTTGATCTTCCAGACCAACTCGGCGCACGCCTCAAGTTGGCTGGCAACGCGCGTTAGTTGGGACCCGACGACGAACAGGTAGACCGCAAGCTCCGCCACGAGCACTGCGATGGCAAGGACTGTCAAGAGAACCAGGAGGGTCATGATCGCACCTTGTCCAGAACCCGTCCGAGGAACAGGTGATGCTCCAGGCCTTCGAACAGAACTGCGTCCAGCCGAGTGGCTGTCTCGGCGATCAGTGCTGTATCCAGCGTATTCGTGGTCGCCTGCTCAAGCGTTGAACGAATCAGGTCGACCCGCCTCTCGATCACGCCCACGAGCACGACGAGAATTGTCAAGAGAGCCGCGACCGCGAAAAGGACGATCAGCCCGAGCCCGAGCGTGACCCACCAGAGGTTCTCATGAGATGAAGCGAGTATGTACATGGTCAGCCTCCCAACCGGTTACGACCGCGCGCCAAGCCAGCGACAATGGCGTCGGCTGCCTCGTTCGTTGCGTTGAGTTCGCTCAGCGCAGCGGTGTGATCCACCGACTTCTCGAGAGACCCATTGATCTCTGAGGCCTGGCTACCGATCCGCTGGGCCAGGAGGAGGATCGGCACCACCAGAGCGACCACGGCGAGGACGACGACGATGCCGACCGACCATCCAATCACCCAACCCGCAGTTGATGCTTCCACAAGGAGAAGTGAAGTCATGGCGTCATCCTCCTGATCAGAGTGTGTCGCAAAACTCGCGGACGGGGCGCAGGCTTTCGTTCACCGACGGCAGGACCACCGGTACTGTGCTCGTCTTTTCGGCTATGACCTGTACTCCACCCAGGAGGTTTCCCAGTGTTCGCTTGACGGCGACGAGGTGGAGGATCACGCGGATCAAACCCAGTGCCGTGGCGGCGATGATCAGCCCCGCAATTGCGACGGTGAACCATGCGACGGTTGCCATTAAGAATCCCCCTATTCAATCCAGTAGTTTTCCGACCGAGCCCGCATACCTGACTGCCCCGTCCGCTACTTCCCTGATGGTCTCGTCCGTGGTTGCCAACAACTCTGGTGCCGTGTCAAGTTCACCGATGAGTGACACTCCAGCAGCCAAGGTGTCGTCGGCCGCACCGCGTATCCGCTCCAGCGCAGCGAGTACCCGGTTTAGTAGCGCCACAAGGACCGGTACCACCACGACCAAGAGAATAAGGTTTCCGATCGTCCACATAGGAGTCCTCCTGATCAGTTGGGTTGCGGTCTGTATGGCAGGAAGAAGCGCCGAAAGACCCTGACCAGCGCCATACGAAGTGCACGTATCCCGATTGCAACGCCACCCGCTGGCCTTGCTGCCGAGACCAGGTCAGGGTCGAGGCCCTTCTGGACAGCGCTCAGATGGCTCTGCATGTTCGCGGCAAAGTCGTCGAGAAGCACAGAGGTCACGTCAGCGATCATTCCACGCCCGTACTGCGCGGCTGCGCCTGCCAGGTGCAGATCGAGGGAAACATTGACATTGGTTCCCACGGTCGATGTCGTGAGGGCAACCTCGAGTTTCAGCGCCGCCTGGCCCCTGCCTCTCCTGTCGGCTCCCGATGCGTCTACGACGATCGTCTTGTTTGCATCGTCCCGTTCCGTTACCTCAGCTTCTCCATCAAACTCCAGTTTGATGGGGCCCATTCGAATGGCAACGGTTCCTCGGTACTGGTCGTCGCCAACTTCGTCGGTCAGATCTGCTCCGGGCAAGCACGCGGTGACACGTGGGATGTCTTCGAAGAACGCCCACACCTTGTCGATCGGCTGGGCAGCCTCGAAGTCATTCCGTATCAACATGTCGCACCCCCTGCAAGATGGGCGTTGGCGACCTTATTCTCGTAGCGAGAGCGGCAGCCGAGACTGCAGAAGTAGTAGGTATCGCCGTCGACCTTGAGTGGATGGCTTGGCTCGCCAGCGATCACGGTCATACCACAGACGGGATCGACCACCTCAACAACCGACTCGACGAAATGTGCGCCGGTTGGCACGGGCCTGAGGGTCGGACGAAGCTTGACGAGTTCGGCCAGCACTGCGACAGCGATTTCCCGGTGACTGATTCGGCCGAGGTCCAGGCCGGCAGGAACCCTTATCGAACCGAGCAGATCTTCGGGAACGTTTCGGTCTGCGAGGTAGCCGATGAGAGCCTCGCCGCGCTGCGACGAGCCGACCACTCCGAGGTAGGCGGGAGAGGCAGCCAGAGCGTCTTCGATCACGTCCTCGTCGCCGTGACCCTGGGTGGCTACCACAACGAGCGAACGAGGAGAGACGGCTTGGCTCGAGAAATCGGGTCCATCGATGAGATCGGATTTCCAACCGAGGTCGCTGGCCAACTGACAGAGGGTCAGAGCCATCGGTGATCTACCGACAACTACCAGTTCAGGGACGGAGACAACCGGTTCAAGGAAGATCTGCAGGGCCCCGCTGCTCTGACAGGAAATGGCGATCGCGGTCACACTCTGTGGTAGATCGCCGAACTGATCGGAGGCGCCGAGTAGCAGCAGGCGCGGTTCGCGTCTCTCGAGGGATCTCATTGCTTCTCGGATGAGCACCGGCTCCGCGCACGCTCCACCGATCCACCCGATTGTCTGGCCAGTGGCGGTAACGATGGCCCGGGACCCTTGCTGTCCAGATGACGGCCCCTCTCGCCATACCACGGTGGCGAGCACGAACTCTTCTCCGCGTTGCCGCAACTCGACGGCGTGCTCGAGCACCCCCCAACCGTCGATAACCGGTTCAGTCGTCATCAGCCTGTCCTGGTCGGGGGCGCACCCGACACATCGTGACCCTCGGTAAGTGCCTCGTAAACGCGATCCGGCAGCAGCGGCATGTCAATGTTGCGAACACCGGTTCCCTTGAGCGCGTCCAACACCGCGTTGACAAAGGCTGCAGGGCCACCGACCGTGGCGCACTCGCCTACGCCCTTCGCCCCGATCGGATGATGGGGACAAGGAGTCACCACCTCGTGCAGTTCAAATCCCGGGGTCTCCCATGCCGTCGGGAGCAGGTAGTCCATGTAATTGGAACCAACACAGTTGCCCTCGCTGTCAAAGGTGATCAACTGCATGTTGGCAATGGCATATGCCTCGGCCAGGCCTCCCATGATCTGGCCTTCGACGATCATCGGGTTGATGCGCACTCCGCAGTCATCTACTGCGACTACGTTCAGCACGTCCCAGACTCCGGTGAGGGGATCGACTTCCACTGTGGTGATGTAACAACCAAAGGGCCAGGTCAGGTTGGGGGGATCGTAGTAGGCGTTGTTCTCCAGACCCGGTTCCATCCCGTCTGGAACATTGCTGTAGGCCGCCGTTGCGCATTCTTGAATCGTGACTCCGCTTTCTGGTGAACTCCTCAGATAGAAACGACCCAGTTCCCACTCAATGTCCTCCTCGGAAACCTCGAGCAGGTGAGCGGCGATCTTCCTCGCCTTGGCCCTGATCTTTCGTGAAACCATCGAGACGGCAGCGCCGGCAACAGGTGTACTGCGTGAGGCGTAGGTGCCCATTCCGAATGGAGCGGTGTCCGTGTCGCCTTCCTCGACGACCACGTCGTCAGCAGGGATGCCGAGTTCATGGGCGACGATCTGGGCCCAGGTCGTCTCGTGTCCCTGCCCTTGTGTCTTGGCACCGGTGCGCAGGATTGCCTTGCCTGTCATGTGGACACGCAACTCGGCGGAGTCGAACATCTTGATACCGAGGATGTCGTACTCGCGGCTGTTTCCGGCTCCCAGCGGTTCAGTCATCGTGGAGATGCCTATCCCCAGCAGGCGTCCGTTCTTCCTCGCTTCCTCCTTCTGCTTCAAGAAGTCCTCGTATCCGATTGCTTCCAGCCCTATGTCAAGACACTTGGCGTATTGCCCGGAATCAGTGAGGAAACCGAACGGTGTCCGGTGCGGAAAGTCGTCGTCCTGAACGAAGTTGAGCCGACGGATTTCGGCTTGGTCGATGCCGAGATCATCTGCTGCAACCTGAACCATCCGTTCCTGGAAGAACATTGCCTCGGTGATACGGAATGAACAGCGGTAGGCAACACCACCAGGCGCCTTGTTGGTGTAGACGCCGCGTGCCGTGAGATGCGCTACGGGAATGTCGTAGCACGCAAAGGCTGAGTGCATCAGGCCGATCTTGAACTTGCTTGGCTGTGCGTCCGAGAAGAACGCACCGTGATCAGAATCTGTGTGCATGCGCACAGCCAGTATTTTTCCGTCATTCCGTAGCGCCATCTGTCCCCGTAGATAGATGTCTCGCCCGAAGCCGGTCGAGATGAGGTTGCCCGTCTTGTCCTCAATCCATTTCACAGGGCGTTCGAGCAGGATCGAGGCCAGAATGGAAACTACGTATCCAGGGTAGATGGGAACCTTATTCCCGAACCCACCGCCGAGATCTGGCGAGACGATGCGGATCATGTGTTCGGGGAGTTCGGCGACCATTGCAACAGCGGCCCTGATGATGTGAGGTGCCTGTGTCGTCATGTACACCGTGAGTTTGGAGGTCGCCCGGTCGAAGTCGGCTATCGAACCGCAGGTCTCGATGGGTGACGGGTGTGAGCGCGGATAGTGCAACTCAAGTTCAGACACCACATCGGCAGCGGCAAAAGCCCGGTCGGTGCCGTCCTTGTCGCCAACTTCCCAGTCGAATACCACGTTGTCGTGCTGGTTCTCCTTGTCGTCGCGGATGATTGGCGCTCCGTCTGCCATCGCCTGCGTTGGGTTCACAATGACCGGCAGGGCCTCGTAGTCGACGACGATCGCCTCGCACGCGTCCTTGGCTATGTAGGGGTCGTCAGCGACAACGCAGGCGACTTCTTGCCCCTGGAATCGCACCTTGTCGGTCGCAAGCACTGCCTGGGTGTCATAGGAGAGCGTGGGCATCCACGCCAGGTTGCGGCTGGCCAACAACTCGCCCGTGAGTACCAACTGCACTCCAGGAATGGCCATCGCCGCACTCGTGTCAATGGACTTGATGCGCGCATGGGCGAGGGGGCTGCGGAGGATCTCCATGTGCAGCATGCCGGGCAACGTGATGTCGTCGACATAGTTGCCCATGCCCCGAATGAAACGATTGTCCTCGACACGGCTACGTCTGGCTCCGAGGCCACCGATCTTGACTTCATCGATGGTCATGATGCCTCGTCTTCCTCAACATCGTCTTTCGCCCGGAGCCCTTCAGCCGCCAGCAGCACCGACTTGACGATGTTCTGGTACCCGGTGCACCGGCAGAGATTGCCAGACAATGCCCACCGCACCTCGTCCTCGGTCGGGTTGGGATTCTCGTCAAGTAGAGCCTTCGCCGTAAGCATCATCCCCGGTGTACAGAACCCGCACTGGAGACCGTGCTCGTCTCTGAATCCCTCCTGAATTGGGTCCAACTCGCTCGCAGACGCGAGGCCTTCGACCGTGGTGACATCGTGTCCGTCTGCCTGCACGGCAAGCATGGTGCAACTCTTCACCGGGACGCCGTCGATCAACACCGTGCACGCCCCACAACTCGTGGTGTCGCATCCGGTGTGGGTACCGGTCAACTCGAGACCCTGTCGAATCAGGTGGGCAAGCAACAGCCTGGGCTCCACGTCCAAGGTGTGCTGCTTGCCATTGACGGTGACTGTTATGCGTCGTATGGGGGTGTCAACAGACGATTCCGTTGACACCACCTCAAACAGGCTGGTCATGTCAGGCCACCTTTTGGGTCGTTGGCAGAAGTTTCGACAGGATTCGCGTCACAAACGTGGCGACCATGTGTCGCTTGTACGCTTCGCTGCCTCGATGATCGGATCTCGGCTGCGATATCTCAGCTGCGAGGACGGCGACACGATCGATGTTGTCTGCGTTCAGGTCCTGTCCGACAAGCATCGTTGCCGCCTCTCCGGCGCAAATGGTTGAGGCGCCGACACCAGTGAGGCCGATTCCGGCTCGAGTCACCTGGGTGCCGGAGAATTCAATCGAGACGGCCACCCCGACGGTGGCGAAGTCGCCGACACGCCGCTCGAGCTTCAGGTATCCGCCCGCCCGGGTGCCCACGGGGGCGGGAACAACTGCCTCGACTGCGAGTTCGTCGAACTCCAGGACGTTCTGGAACGGGCCGGTTACGAAGTCGATGCAGGAGATTGAGCGCCGGCCATTGGGGCCCTGGGCAACGATAGATCCACCGAGTGCACTCATCACCGAAGCCCAGTCGCCCTGAGGGTCGGAGTGGCAGAGTGATCCAACCAGCGTGCCGCGAGTACGCACGATGGGATCTGCGATCAGGGGGGCAGCCGCAGCCATCGTGGGCTGCTGGGAGGCGAGGTTCTCGTCCTTTTCGAGATCCACATGGCGGCACAAGGCACCGATGCGATAAGTGCCGTCGGGATCAGCGGAGTGATAGGCGAGGCCGGGGATGTTGTTGATGTCGATCAGCATCTCCGGCGAGGCAAAGCGGAGCTTCATCATCGGCACCAGACTCTGGCCCCCGGCAAGCACCTTCGCCTCTCCATTTGCACGGCCGAGCAACTCGACCGCCTCCTCGATGCTCTGTGGCGCTGCGTAGTCGAACCGGGCGGGGTACATGTCTGTGGAGGTCCTTCCCGCTGTCTACGACTCGTGGTCAGGGGACTGGGGATCAGGGACCGCCACAGGTAGCGACTCCGCATCCGGGTCGGGGCGACGCTCCTGGTGCGGCGGCCACGGCCCCTGAACGGGCTGGCTGGCCACCTTCAAATGGTCGATGATCTGGGGCCAAGCCCACACCGTAGGGCTCGCTCCCGTCTTTGGGGAGTCCTCAATGAGTTCAAAGAGTCTTGGGTTGCCCCGACTGTGACCTGATGACTCGATCGCCACAACTGTCCCCCTAGCGTCAGGCGGAGATTAGGGCATCTGAGGAAAGATGTCGAATCCGGAATCTCATGCAAGAGGGGCGCCAGCGGCCGTGTTTCCCCGGTTGCGACGGCGCGGTTACGATGAGCCGGCGACAACGTCGGAGAAATGGGGGCAGGAAATGTCGACTCCGGTAGTCAGGAACGCCAACTCTCTCGCTTGGTTCGTCGTGGTGGTCGCCGGCCTGGTTGTTCTCGCCGTCGTTTGGGGATTGGAGTTGTTCCCGCGCCTCGATGCAGGCCAGAGGGTCCTCGACGGTGCCAGACCCGTGTTCACCGAAGAGCGTGTGGTCGGCGACCGGGTCGGCATCGCCATGATCGACAACGTCACTGACATGTTGGACCCGATAGTGGACGCCCAGGGTGGTGCGGCCGGGGAGGTAGTACCTCTGGTGGAGTTGGTCTCTGGGGCCACTGGTCTCCCACCCGCTGATGTCCTTGCTGCCATTGAGGCGAACTTCCCCCATACCTACCACTTGCTGCTGACCCTCCCGCTTGACCAGGTCAGCGCGGAGATCCCCGGCCTGTTGACCTTCGTGGCCGACAACTCTGGCCTCGCCGACGCCGGTGCCGTGCTTGCTGCCATCGGCGAGAACACCCCCCACCTCGCCCAGGCAATCACCAACCTCCTTGTGGTAACCGATAACTGGCGCGACGTCGCGGGAACGAATGGTGTGACACGGTTCGATGGCGTCACATCTGTCGATTCCGTTCCGGAGATCCGAGACCTCTTTGTTACCGACGTCGTGACGGCCGTTGAGACTGTTGCACCGGACTTTCGGGACCTGGACGAGCCGTGGCCAGAGGTCGGACTGATCGCAACGATCCTTACGATCATCGGCGCGGTGGTCGTGGTCTTCGGCCTACTGGTGTTGGCCCTGACCAGGACCGATGCGTATAGGCGTAACGTACACATAATGGGCTGGTCGGTTGTTACCCTTGTCGGCGTCCTCGTGGGTGGCGGAGTCCTGGCGCTCGGCCTGTTCCCACGGCTCGACGGGGGACAACGTGTGATCGATGGTCTACGTCCTGCATTCGTCGAGGATCGCGTCGCGGGTATGGAGGTGGGCGTCGGAATCGTCGACAACATCGCCGACATGGCAGACCCGATTGTGGATGCCCAAGGTGGAGCGGCCGGCGAGGTCGGCCCTCTGGTGGAGTTGGTCTCTGGGGCTACTGGTCTCGCACCCGCTGATGTCCTTGCTGCCATCGAGGCGAACTTCCCCCACACATATCACTTGCTGTTGACCCTCCCGCTTGACCAGGTCAGCGCGGAGATCCCTGGCCTGTTGGCCTTCGTGGCTGACAACTCTGACCTCGCCGACGCCGGTGCCGTGCTTGCTGCCATTGGCGAGAACACCCCCCACCTCGCCCAGGCCATCACCAACCTCATGGTTGTCACAGATGGGTTCCGCGAGATCCCGGGGATCGAACCTCTCACGAGGTTCGACGGTTCACCCGTTCGGTCGATTCCGGAGTTGAGGGACTACTTCGGTGGCGATGTGGTCCCAGGGGTCCGGGCGGTCACTGAGGACTTCCGAACCCTTGACACGACGCCCCCTCCGGTCGACGTGTTCCCGCCGCTTCTCCTTATCGTCGGAATTCTCGTAATAATCTATGGAGTGGCGATGCTCTCTATCACCACGGCGGTCGCGTCGAGTGCCGGGGAGTCCGAGTCGGAGGCCTAGGGCGAGCCTTCCCCGGTGGCTGCCGTGGAAGGGAGCAACCCAGGCTCAGCGGTTCCTCCCCACGTTGTTGGCTGCGTCCTTTGTGCGGAACAGTAGGTCGGCGAATGGCAGGAACCACGGTGTGCCACGGTGCCACCAGCGGGTCGGAAAGCCAGACCGGGTGAACACGGTCTGGCCCTCCGGGTCGCCCATCATCAGGAGCGCCGCCTTGTGGCCCAGGTACGGGGCCATGGAGTTGCCGCTGCCCGAGTAGCCCATGGCATACCAGAGCCCGTCGTAGCAGCCGACGTGGGGGGTGAAGTCGAAGGTGAACCCGGTTCGGGCATTCCAGCTGTGGGTGAAGGCGACCTCACCCAACTGGGGG
>JACNLA010000036.1:0-14704 GCA_014381745.1 Actinomycetota bacterium
CCAAAGACCCATCACCCAGATGCTCACCAACCGTGGAAACCTCCACAGGAGCAGCAGGCGGAGCCGTCACAGGCGCAGCCGTCGTAGCAGCCGCAGCCGGAGCCGCAGTCGAAGCAGCCGGAGCCGCAGTCGTAGCAGCCGGAGCCGCACCATCATCGCCGCTGTCGGAACCACAGGCTGACGCAACGAGCGCAAGTGTTAGCGCTATGACCAGTACCTTCGAAAACCTTCTCATTACAGGATTCCCCTCTCCCATTCGGGCATTTTCGGTCTGACCGTCAGACCATAGTGATACACAACCAACTCCTCAAATCGAACCGCTAGCCACTGCCTCAATCCCTAGGCCACCTTTCCCTGTAGCGCTTTACCAGCCAGCGGTTGAACTGCACGTGTGATTCCTCCTGCCACGAATAGCGGCCTCGTGGTGCGAAACGGGAGTTGAGGCCCACCTGGACCTTCTTCGTAACGTCCTGGTCCTGATCGACAAATACCTGGATACCAGCTATTGCAGTTTCCAGAAGTTGTTCGAACATTGGATGCTCGAAGGTGTCGGGGTGCAGGAGGGTCCCGATCTCAACATCGATCGTCGATGCCGTCTTGGGACGGACGATGAAATAGAACGCCTGATCGGGCGCCGTGCCCAGGCAGAGGCTGGGTGGAATCAGGGCAAACGTAGACCGCCACCGTTCCTCCTCTGTCAGCTCCGGAAAGACCGGGTAGAGGGCCTTATGTGTTGCGTTGAAACCAGCGTCGATATGCAGGTAACCGGCCTCCCGGAAGATGACGTTGCTGTCGTCGTCCCACGGGACAGGAAAGGTTGAGAGCTCGCTGGGACAGAAATCCTGGATGTACTCGTGAAGCTTCGTCGCGTGATAGCCATCGTTGAAGTTCTCGAACATGATCTTCCAGTTCCAGGGCATGTCCTCCAGAACGACGGTGTCAGTACACCGACAGTTCTCCAGGTCATAGTGATCCAGATAGGAGTTGTAGCGCTCAAGGGTCGGGGCCAACGGGTTTGCGTCAGCATCAAAGTTGACGAACACAAACCCCTGCCAGACCTCAACCGACACGTTGGGTAGACCCCAGTCCTTCTTATCGAAGTTCTCGGTCCGCTCCATTGCGGGTGCCCCCAGCAAGCGGCCATCGAGACCGTAGATCCAATGGTGATACGGGCACTTGAAGGTGGTCGAACTCCCCGAGCCCTCACAGATCGCCTGCGCCCGATGTTGACAGACCGACGAGAGCGCCCTGATAGAGCCCTCCTTGTCACGCGTGATGATCAGCCTCTCATCGTTGACGTCGACCGTGAACCAGTCACCCGGATCGGGCACCCGGCTGGCCAGGCCCACACACACCCACTCGTGATCAAAGATGGCTCCCCGCTCGAACTCCAGAAACTCCTCAGACGTGTAGATGACCGCCGGAAGCGTGTCAGCCTCGGGCTGAGGCACGATCGACGAGTCAAAGGAGTCCAGCAACTCGCTGGTAAAGAGGCTCATTTCGGGGTTTCCTTTCCGGATTCGGAATTGTTCAACAAGAACTTGCGGATCTTTCCCACGCTGGTCCGAGGTAGCTCATCCAGAAAAGTAATCTCGTAGGGGCGCTTCACCTTGGCCAGCCTCTCGGCACACCACTGATCCAACTCCGTCGAAGATGGCGGGTTTGCCGACGGGTCGACGACCACGAAGGCCACCGGCACCTCGTCTCTGATCTCGTCACCGCGCCCGATCACAGCTGCCTCCAACACACCTGGGTGCTGGGCGAGAACGGCCTCGACCTCGACAACCGAGACGTTCTCGCCTGACACCTTGAGAACGTCAGAACGACGACCGTCGAAGTAGTGGCGACCGGTCTCGTCACGTCGAGCCCTGTCGCCCGTGAGGAACCAACCATCCCTGAAGCTGGCCTCGGTCGTGGTCTGGTCGTCCAGGTAACCGGCAAACAGGGTCGTACCTCGTTCGCCGCCTACGACCACCTCTCCAATCTCTCCGACCTCGACCGGGGTTCCGTCGGGACGTTGAACATCAACTACGCAGTCGGCGGTCACCCGGCCCATCGACGATGGATCCGGATCATCTGCCTCATCGGTGAGCACTGCCGGAATGGTCTCGGTCATTCCGTACAACTGCCTGGGGCGGCACCCGAACCAGCCCGAGACCGTCTCATACTGGTCGGCCGTAATGTTCTGGGCATACCAACAGTGCCGCAGCTGCAGCCCATCCACCGGACCTCCCCTTGCCAGAATCATCCGCAGGGGTGCGGCGAAGAGGCTGGCGGCGGTGGCTCCGTGGCGGGCGGCCTGCGGCAGGAAGCCGCTAGCCGAGAACGACGACATCAAGGCCACACTGGCTCCGGCCCAGATGGCCGAGGCGAACGAGTAGTACTGGGCATTCACGTGAAACATCGGAAGCACGACCAGTTGTCGGTCGGTCTCCACGAGACCAGCCGCCTCCGCCATTGTTCGGCCAGCAAATGCGTAGTTGGCCTGGGTCACCTCAACGCCCTTCGGCTCGCCGGTGGTCCCCGAGGTGAACATTACCCCTGCCCTATCGGTCAACCCGATATCGGGCCAGCCAGCAAACGAATCACCCATCAGGGAAGCCATCCGGGAGCTCTGTTCATCAACTGTGATGACCGGGACATCAACACAGGCGTCCCGGTACACGTCAGAGCGAGATGAGGCACACACCCCAACTGTGGGAGCCGTGCGCCTGATGTGACCCTCGAGTTCAACCGTCCTCCCCAGTGGGTCAGACGGGACCACCCATGCGCCCAACCTCACCGCCGCCAACCACACGGCCACAAAGGCCGGTGAGTTAGCCAGGGCCATGTGCACCGCTGATCCGGCCAACACTCCTCTCGATACGAGCGTGCCGGCGACCCGTGAGACCACGTCGTCGAACTCTCCGTAGGTCCACGAGGAGGCAACACCATCCGAGTTCTCGAAGATGAGAAACGGGTCGTCACCTCTCCTGTTGACACTCCGTACCCAGGAGTCAGAGAAGGTGGCGGCACTCCCCGGTCCGTGCATCAGGATTCCCCGTAGCCGCCGCCACCGGGCAGCTCGAGACAGACCACATCATCGGGTCCGAGTGTTATGCGACTCTGGGTCATGACAGGTTCGCCATTCACCATGAACGATCCCGCCGAACCGGGTTGACCGCCAAAAATGCCCTGAGGTGGCTCATCCAACCGACTGGTCACGGCATTCAGTTCCCAGTCACGTGACGTGTCCACGCTGAACTCGATGGTCTGTCCGAGACCGCCTGTCTGGGCTCCACACCCGCCTGACCCACGGCGCAGTTCCTTGCGATGGAATCTGATGGGTGCCGACGCCTCGACCACCTCAATGGGAACCGCTGAGACACCGGTCGGATAGGAGCACGCTGACAGCCCTGGCTTGGTGGCCCTCGCTCCGACGCCGCCAGCATAGGTGAACATCGCGGTGATAAAGGGAGCGCCGTCCTCGTGGGTTCCGTTCACCTGCATGGTCCAGACGGCACCTGAGCCTTCCGCCATTGACTCCTCGGGCCTGATCTGGGCGAGCGCCTTCAGGAGTGCATTGGGTAGGAACATCCCAACCACGTGACGAGCGGTTCCAGGCTGTGGGAGAACTGCGTTGACTATCGATCCCTCAGGCGCCAGCATCCTGATCGGGTTGAGGCTCCCGTGATTGTTCGGGATCTCCGGGTTAAGGACCGACCTCACTGTGAACGTTGTGTAGGCGTGCGTGTAGTTGCGTACGACGTTGATTCCCCACGGGCTTGCCTCAGAGGTCCCCGCGTAGTCGACAACGATCTCACCGGCCTCAGAATCAACCTGTATCGAACAGACGATGTCGATGCGGCTTCCGTCGGCGAGGTCCAGAACGGCGCTTGCCGGATACGAGCCTGAGGTGAGCTGGCGAATGCTGGACCGGGTCGCCTCTTCCGAACGGTCGATAATCTCGTCGGCAAGTTCCTCGATGTCATCAAGTCCATGGGAGTCACAGAGCACCTTTAGACGCTGTGCTCCCACCTCACCCGAGGCCATCTGGGCATGCAGGTCACCGGCCATATGGTCTGGCTGACGGACGTTGGACAAGATGAAGCGCCAAACGTCCTCATTGCGCTGGCCGGCGTTCATGAGCCTGCAGATAGGAATCCAGAGGCCCTCCTCGAAGCAGTCGCGGCCTCCAGCACCGATTCCGTAGCCGCCCACGTCCGTGTGATGGATGGTCGAACCAAAGAAAGCGATCGGCACCGGCTGATCACCTCCCACCGGCGTCCGCCACACCGGAACCAGGACGGTCACGTCGAGCAGTTGGCCGGCGGTCTTGTACGGGTCGTTGGTTACGAGCACATCGCCCGGGACAAGGGTGTCGGCCGGGAACTCCTCGAGCATGTTGGCTGCACCGATTGCCAGGGAGTTGATGTGGCCCGGTGTACCGGTAACTGCCTGCGCGACCATCCTGCCCCGCTGATCGAACACCGCGTTGGCCAGATCGCCGGCCTCGCGGACGATCGGGCTGAACGCCGAACGCTGAAGCGCCCGTGCCTGTTCGTTCACGGTGGCGATCAGGGATTGCCAGAGGATCTCCAACTCGATTGGGTCGAAGTTGCTCATGCCGGCATCCTCGTGGCGACGAGGCTGCCGTCTCCGGCTACCTCGACCGACCATCCGGGCCTGATGACTGAGGTGGTCTCACGCTCCTCGACGACTGCGGGACCATCGAAGCGGGCTCCGGGCACCAGGTCATCTCGCTGATGGACGGGAGTCTCAACAGGAGATGTCCCCCGGTCAAAGACGACCGGTCGACTTCTACCCGAGCGGCCACTGGCCGGCGCTGCTCCCGTCACCTGCGAGGGTTCAACCTCGTCCAGTTCGGCCGATGCCGACAGCCTCCAGGTGACGGCCTCAATTCCCACATCCGGGATGGCAAGGCCGTAGATCCGACGGTATTCCTCCTCAAACGCCTCCTGGACATCGTCCATCGGAACTGTCCAGGTGGCGCCCTCATCGACCCAAACCGTGATCTCATTGCCCTGACCGACGTAGCGGGCGTCGATTCCGTACCGGAAGCCGACTGCCCCAGCTGGAACCCCGGCCGCCATCAGCACCCGACGGCCTTCACTTCGGAGGTCAGAAAGCAAGTCGTCGCGCTCAACCTCGTCCAACCCGTCGATGGGCCTCGGCATTGACCTGGCTAGGTCGATGCGAACCGGTGAAACCAGGGTGCCGAAGGCTGACAGGACGCTCGCGTTTACTGGGAACACGACTCGATCCGACTCGAGAAGATCGGCCACACCGCAGGCATGAACCGGTCCAGCACCACCAAAGGCCAGAATCGTCACGCCGCGCAGGTCGACTCCCCGTTCGACACCGTGCATACGTGCGGCCGCCGCCATGTTCTGATTCACCACCTCGTGCACACCTGCAGCCGTATCGACAGTTGACATTCCGAGACCCTTGGCGACAATGGCTGCTGCCTCCTCGGCAAGCGTGGCATCCAGTGGCATGTCGCCACCCAGAAAGGCATCGGCATCCAGCAAGCCCAGAACGAGGTCTGCATCGGTGACAGCCGGTGTGGTTCCACCCTGCCCGTAACTGGCCGGACCGGGATCGGCACCGGCGGAGTCCGGGCCGACCTTCAGCAGGCCGAACTGGTCTACACGTGCAAGGCTTCCACCCCCGGCACCGATCTCCACCAGGTCAACTGACGGAACCGAGACCGGATAACCGGATCCCTTCTTGAAGCGGTACATGCGGGCCACCTCGAAGGTGTTGATGAGGTCAGGCTCGAAGTTCTCAATGAGGGTGGCCTTGGCGGTCGTACCACCCATGTCAAATGCCAAGAGACGCTTCTCATCCATTCGTCGGGCGAACCAGCGGGCAGCCAGCGCTCCAGCAGCGGGACCGGACTCGACAAGACGAATCGGTGCCTGGGCAGCGTCCTCGGCCGACACAACACCGCCGTTGGACAGCATCATCAGGACAGACCCACCAAAGCCCTCAGAAGACAGCCACTTGCGAAGTTCCTCAAGGTAGGGCCCGATCACCGGCATGGTGGCCGCATTGCATGCCGCCGTGATCATTCGGGGGTACTCCCGGATCTGGGGCGAGATCTCAGAGGAGACACAGACGGGAACTCCAAGTTCCCGTCGAAGGTGATCGGCAACAAGATGCTCGTTGGAGGGGTTCACGTACGAGTTGAGGAGACATACGGCGACGGACTCGACATCGGCTCGGCTGAGATTGTCAACAAGCCCAGCAAGATCGTGCGCTGTTGGCTCCTGCACGACGACACCCTGTGCGCTGGTCCTCTCGCCCACCTCGAATGTCCTGTCCCTCGGCACCGGCGGATCGGGAAACTCGATCTGGAGGTCGTACATGTCGTAGCGATGCTCATCTCGGATCAGCAACGTGTCAGCGAAGCCCGATGTGGTCACCAGGCCGGCGCGACCGGTCTTGCCCTCTATGAGGGCGTTGGTGATGAGGGTCGTGGCATGGACAATCGGGGCGACGATGTCTCCGGGCGCCACCCCGGTTCTGTCAAGCAGGCTGGAGATTCCCTGCCTGACAGCATCCAGTGGCGCGGACGGGGTTGTTAGCGTCTTTTCGACATTCACGACCCCGGTGTCACCGTCCAACAGCACGATGTCAGTGAAGGTTCCACCTATGTCAACAGCCAACCGCCAGTCACCCATGTCGATCAGCCCGTTGGTTTCAGGTCGGAGCGCGGAGGGACAAACACGTCCATGATCCAGCACTCTCCGTACTCATCGTCACCGTGAAATGTGCTGTCACCGTGCCAGACACCACGGTTGGCGATGTAGACGTCACCGCGCTCAAGCAACGTCCTGCCCTCGGTGTCCTCACTGTCGCCGATCCGGAAGTCCAGCATTCCGCGAAAGACGATTCCGAGCTGTTCGGTCTCGGCGTGTTGGTGGATGAACGAACCGACAGCACCACCATCTATACGCCAGAAGCAGAGCTGCATTTGCTCACCGTTGACTACCCGACGTCGGAATCCCGGCCGGTCGGTCTCCTCGAAGGCATTGTCATCTAGGAAATAGACATAACGCGGATCGTCTTTCACCGGTCTCCTAATGGTTTCTCAGATGAGTTGGCTGAGCATCCGGCGCTCAACCTCGGCCAGATGCTCGCCCGCTACCAGTGCAGCGCCCTGCTCATCGCCGGTCGAGATGGCCGCCGCAATCTGGTCGTGGCCCTCTGCGGAACGGTTGATGATCTCGTCAACCTTGTTCCTGTTGGCGCTCGTGTAGAGAAGGGAGGCGAATGCAGGTGACTCGAAGAGTGCCCGGAGCACACGTCCGTAGAGCTCAGCCAGGAGGGGGTTGCCACAGGCTGCGGCAATAGCTGCATGGAATCTGTGGTCCAGGTCCCTGAACTCCCGAAGGTCCATACCGCGCCGGAACTCGGCCGCCAGGTCGTTGATATCGGAACGCTGGGCATCGGTGGCATGAAGTGCAGCAAGCCCTGTCATGGAAATCTCAATGATGCGACGGGTCTCGAACAGTTCCCGGACCTGTCGCTTCAGGCCATCGGCCGGGACGGCAACCACCCCCAGATACTCAACGACGAAAAGGCGGCTGTTGCGCCTCTCGACCACGCCGAGGGAGATCAACTGCTGGATGGCTTCACGGACGGTGGTGCGGGCCACCCCGAACTCGTCGCAGAGTTGACGTTCGGCCGGAATCTTGGAACCGGGTCCAAAGCGCCCATCGCGGATTGAGTCCATGAGTTGGTCACGGACCTGATCTGCAATGGTGGTGTGCTCGATCCGGGAAAATGTCTGGCGGGGTTCATCCACGACGTTGTTGCCCACCGGTCAACCTCCGCCGACGCGGTCGGCGCCGAAGCGTTCGATTGACGCCGCAAGGTCCAGTGGCCTGATCAGAGCCTCGGTCTCTGCCTCGCCCCACTCGGAGCGCGGAACCAGCCACATGATCTCGAACTCGAGGCCGTCCGGGTCGCGGGAGTAGATGCTCAGGTTTCCACCATGATCGCTCGCCCCCACGAGTGCACCGCAGGCCTCGAGGCGTCCCTTCATCTCCTTCAACTCGGCGAGGGTCGCCACCTCCCAGCCGATGTGGTACAGCCCAACCGAGCCACGCCCCGCATCGGAGTCAGAGGCGCTCTGGCCGACCGTGAAGAACACGATGTCGTGGTGGTTATCCGACTTTGCTGCGCGCATGAACGCGTAGGCACCGTCCGGTTCCGCCACAACGGTGCTAAAGCCCAAAACATCCTCATAGAAGCGCTGGTGGACGCGGGCGTCTCGCACGTAGAGCACGGCATGGTTGAGGCGGGTGATCAACGTCGTCCCCGGTGGTCGTCTGGTCTGATGGTCTGACCATAGCCCGGAGCTGCGACCACAGTCCAGACGGGCGGGCCCGGAGATGGTGCTTCAGCAGTGGAGGACCCTGCGGGCCCCGATTACATCGTCTTTCAACTGTGCCACCAGGGAGTCGACTCCGTCGAAGCGACGCTCGCCCCGAAGGAAGTCGGCAAAAGAGACCCGGCAGAACTCGCCGTACAGGTCACCCTCGAAGTCAATCAGATGGGCCTCGAGAAGGGACTCCTCGGCATGCAGGTAGAAGGTCGGGCGCCTGCCGATGTTGATCGCACACGGGTGGCTCGACCCGTCGGGCCTCTCCAGCCAACCCGCATAGACCCCGTCGGCCGGCGTGGCGCTCTCTGGTGTGAGGGGAATGTTGGCTGTCGGAAAACCGATCTGGCGCCCCCGTTGATCGCCTCGAACCACCTCTCCGCTGACCACATAGAGCCTGCCGAGCATCTTGGCGGCATGCGCCACGTCACCTCCCAGCAGAGCCCTTCGAATTGCCGTCGACGAGATCGGTTCAAGCGTCAACGGCATCTCCTTGAGCGCATCGACGCTCATCACCTCGATCCCACGCTCACGACCGATCTCTTCAAGAAACGGAAGGTTGCCCTCTCTGCGGTGACCGAAGTGCAGGTCGTAGCCGACAACGAGCGCCTTGGCGCCGGCCCAGCCGAACAGGACCTCCTCGGTGAACTCCTGCGCCGTCCGGCGTGACTCGGCCTCGTCGAACTCAACCAGGAAGACATGGTCGATTCCACAGTTGCCGATCAACTCGAGCCGTTCCTCGAGGCCCGTCAGGAGCGGCGGAGCACTCTCGGATCGCAGGACTTGAGCCGGATGTTGAATGAAGGTGACTACGGCCGACTCCAGCTCACGCTTTCGTGCTTCTCGGGCCGTTCGACCAAGAACCTCCTGGTGGCCAAGGTGCACGCCGTCAAAAGTGCCGAGCGTCGCGACGGTACGCACATCAGGCGCTGCCGTGTCGTCCTGGCGGTGTACCTGCATAGCAGGACAGGTTATTGGCAGAACGCTGGGCAGATGTATCCGGAACTGGGCCACCATGCCTGCATCAAGGCCGACGCCGGTGCGCCGGTAGGGTTTCCCGATGGCCGTGCACCAACTACCTCCACCGTTTGACCCCGACTCCACCGAGCTGGGTTGCTGGCTGAAGTTGCCATCGACACTTTCCGCCGAGGCTGCCTCCCTGCTCGGCTTTGACTATGTGTGCATAGACATGCAGCACGGCCTTGTCAGCCGGAGCGACCTGACAGGGACGCTCCAGGCGGTTCATCCGCACTCACCGCGTGTGCTTGTGCGCGTGCCGGCAAACGACCCCTCGGCAATCGGCTGGTGCCTCGATGCGGGCGCCACGGGCGTGATCGTTCCCCTGATCAACTCAGCCGAGGAGGCCGAGGCGGCGGTGCGATCATGCATGTACCCACCGCTCGGCAACAGGAGCTCAGGACCGGCCCGCGCCGCCGTCATCTACGGAGCCGGCTACGTCGACGATGCGAACGCGGCTACCCAGTGCATCCCGATGATCGAAACCAGGGGCGCTCTCAAAGGGATCGACGACATCGTTTCCATTCCCGGCGTCAACGCCATCTACGTGGGTCCATCGGACCTCTCGATGAGCCTTGGCCTGGGTCACGGAAACCACGACGGCGAGGCCGCGTTCGACGATGCCCTCAGCACCATCGTCGAGGCCTGTGGCCGACACGGTGTAGTTCCCGGGATTCACGCCAACCCGACCCTCGCTGCCAGACGGCTTGAGCAGGGGTTCCGCATTGTCACCATCACCGAGGACCTGGGCGGAATGCAGACCTCTATGAGCGCTGCCCTCAGTGACCTCAGAGGCACCTGACACCCGGCTTTCCCGGATGAGACCTCAGTAGAGGCCCAATAGGCGACCGGCAAAGCCCAGGACTGCCATGACCAGGACTGGCCGGATCACCTTCTCGCCACCCGCCACGGTCACATGGGCACCAAGAGAACCCCCGGCCGCATACCCGGCGGCCAACACAAGTGCCGGCCCCCAGTCGATGCTGCCGCCGATCAGGAACACCGGAAGGGCCATCACGGTCGCCACCAGAACGACAAGAACCTTGATGCTGTTGGCGACTATCAGGTCCAGGCCAGATCGCGACAGGGCCAGCACCAGCAGCAGGCCGATCCCCGCCTGGAACGCCCCGCCGTAGATACCGATTCCCAGAAACACGATCGTCGCCACGGGCCCCGACCAGGCCGAGTCGGACGCCGAGGTCGTCACACGCGGCGGCCGAAGGGAGATGAGCAGGATTGGGACCATCAACACCCCAAAGACCCTCTCAAAGGCCTCATCGGTCAACTGGCCGACAAGAACAGCACCAATGACGGCTCCAACGGCCACCGGTGTCAGGACCGGCGCAACCTTGGACCACCCGGAGTGTCCGAGGCGCCGAAAGGCAACCGCCGCGGTCATGGTGGACGTGAGAATCCCGACACGGTTGGAGCCGTTGGCGACGTTGCCCGGGACCCCAGCCAACACCAGCAGCGGCACGGTGAGCAAAGAGCCGCCCCCAGCCATGGTGTTTACGACACCTGCTGCCAGACCGCCGACCAGCAACAACACCACGTCCAGAAGCGTCACAGCTTCAACCGACCAGAACCACTGCAGGCTTGGCACGACCGCGATGGGGTTCGTAGACCGCAACAAGCGATCCGTCAGCGACATGAACCGGCCACGGTCCCTCGCCCGACACACCTAGACGATCCAGGCCAAGGATCTTCCCGTGACCAACCTCGATGGCCACCTCTTCATCAACCACTACCCCGGGGTTGTCCCTGAACGCAGCAGCCATAGGCAACAGATCAACCTGTTCCACAGAGGTCGCCTCGTCCACGGAGAACGAACCCACAGACAGTCGACGAAGGCGATCAAGGTGCGCCCCGCCACCGAGAGCAGTTCCGAGATCGGCTGCCAGCGAGCGGACATACGTTCCTGAGGAGCACTCGATCAGCGCCTCATAGACAAGTGGGTCTTCACTAGCGGTGACCTCGAACCGGTGGACGGTCACCGGTCGGGCCTCTCTCTCCACCTCTCCGCCCTCCCGGGCGATCTCATAGAGCCTCCGGCCATCCACCTTGATCGCCGAGACCATCGGTGGAATCTGGTGGATCTCGCCCAGAAACCTCCCGCTGGCTTCCAGCACCTGATCGAGGGTGACCGCCGACATGTCATGCTCGGCCGTGACCTCCCCGGAGGCATCAAGGCTGGAGGTTTCCGCTCCAAGCAGGATCTGACAGGTATAGGTCTTGGGGAGAAGCGTGAGGAACCTCAACAGACGTGTCGCTCGGCCCACACCAAGCACCAGGACACCCGTTGCATCCGGGTCAAGCGTTCCCGAGTGGCCGACCTTCCTCGTGCCCAACACGCCGCGGGCCTTGGCGACGACATCGTGGCTGGTCCATCCGGCCTCCTTGTCAACCACGGCTATGCCGTCAGGGCCCGCTGGCCTACGTGACATCAGAAGGCCCCGTTGGGGAGGCTCTCTGAGGCAACTGATTCCGCCGGCTCACGCATCCCCGGCCTCGAGGTCTCGCAGAATCGCCTCGATCCGGTCTGCTGACCGCACCGCATCATCAGCCACGAACCGGAGAGGCGGAACCCGCCTAACCCTGGTCTGCCCGGCGATCGCCTTTTGCAGGCGCGGCCGATGCTCCTCAAGCGCCTCGAAGAGGCCCTCGGTTTCGGCGTCGCTCGTGATGAACACCTTGGCTGTTGTGAGGTCACGGTCAGCTTCCACACCAGTGACCGTGAGAAAGCCGAGGCGGTCATCGTCGATGACCTCAAGTTCCTCAGCCAGGATCTGGAACAACAGAGAGTTGAGCCGATCGGTCCGGTCGTAGCCGCGTTTTCCGCCGGCGGGGCGGCGTCGTGCCCGTGCCATCGTCAACCGCTCAGGTGCGGGCTATCTCACGATTCTCGAAGGTCTCGATGACGTCGCCGTCCTTGAGGTCCTGATAGTCGGACAGGCCGATGCCACATTCGTAGCCGGACTGGACCTCTCGCACATCATCTTTGAACCGGCGCAAGGAGCTGATCTCGCCCTTCCAGATGACCGTCCCCTCTCGGAGGAAGCGAACCTTCGAGCCACGAGTGATTGTGCCGTTGGTGACGTAGCAGCCTGCAACCTTCCCGATCTTGGGAACCGAGAAGATCTCCCGGACCTCAGCCTCGCCGGTCACGACCTCTTCGTATTCAGGGGCCAACATGCCGAGCATTGCCGCCTCGACATCCTCGATCAGCTTGTAGATGATCTCATAGGAGCGGATCTCCACGTTCTCGACATCGGCCAACTCTCGGGCCTTGCGCTCCGGGCGAACGTTGAACCCGATGATTGTGGCGTTGGAGGTGGCAGCCAACTGAATGTCATTCTCGGTGATCCGGCCCACCGCACGGTGGACAAAGGAGAGCTTCACCTCATCGCGTTCCAGCTTGCGAAGGCTCTCGGTTACGGCTTCGAGAGAACCGTTCACATCGGCCTTCACAACCAGGTTCAGGTTTGCGGCCTCACCTCTCTGAATCTGTTCAAAGATGTCCTCGAGCTTGGCTCCACCCGACAGGGCGTGGGCATCTCGTCCGATGTTGGCCACGCGACGCCAGTGACCACGCTTGTCGGCTACACGTCCAGCGAGCTTCTCGCTCGGGGCTACCACGAAACCCTCGCCGGCATCGGCGACGTCTGACAGGCCGAGAACCTGTACGGGAACCGACGGTCCAGCCTCGTCAACCTGTTCGCCGCTGTCATCAACGAGTGCCCTCACTCGTCCCCATGCGGCACCTGCGACCATCGGGTCACCAACCTTGAGTGTTCCCCGCTGCACGAGCACCGTGGCGACGGGGCCGCGACCAATGTCGAGGAACGACTCCAGAACGACTCCCTGGGCCCTGCCCTCGGGATCGGCGCGGAGGTCCTCGACCTCTGCGAGCACCAGCAGATGTTCAAGCAGGTCGTCGATGCCTGTTCCCTCAAGAGCAGAAACCTCGACCGTTACCGTGTCGCCTCCCCATGACTCGGGAACCAGCTCATGTTCAGCCAGCTGGCTGAGCACCCGCTGGGGATCAGCGTCCTCCCGGTCGATCTTGTTGATGGCGACCATGATCGGGACATCTGCCGCTTTGGCATGGTCGAGGGCCTCGACCGTCTGGGGCATCACCCCGTCATCGGCGGCGACGACCAGAACAACGATGTCGGTGGCCCCGGCGCCACGCGCCCTCATGGCCGTAAACGCCTCGTGGCCCGGTGTGTCGATGAAGGTGAGAGCGTTGTCGCCCGACCTGGCCTGGTATGCACCGATGTGCTGGGTGATTCCACCGGCCTCGTCGTCAACGGCGTTGGCGTTGCGGATCTGGTCCAGCAACTTCGTCTTTCCGTGGTCGACATGGCCCATGACCGTGATGACCGGCGGTCGCAGCGGAGCGTCGTCGTCGCCCTCATCGTCGACAACATCGAGCAACTTGAGCAGCTCGACCTCCTGTTCCTCGCCGGGATCGACCATGCGGATCTCGGCCTCGAGCTCGGCAGCGAACAGCTCGATCATGTCGTCTGAGAGCGACTGTGTCGCCGTGACCATCTCGCCCTGTTCCATCAGAAACCTGATGACGTCGGCTGTGGTGCGGTTCAGCTTGGGGCCCAACTCCTGAGCGGTGCAGGCGCGCTCAACCACGATCTCGCCCTCGGGAACCGCCGTATCGTCTGGCGTGTAGCTGGGCACATCCATCGGCTGGAGTTCTTCACGGCGGCGACGCCTACGGCCCTTTCGGCGCGGTGGCCTACGCCCACCTGGACCGCCACCGGGGCGTCCACCTGGACCGCCACCGGGCTTTGGACCGGCACCAGGAACAGACTGCCGGGGTCCACCACCCATTGGTGGTCGCCTTCCCGTGGGAGACGGTCCACCCGGCCTGGCTGGGGCAGCACCTGTAGGTGCCGTGTTCCGGCGACCGCCGGCGCCCGGGGGTGGAGAAATCCTCTGGCCCGAGTTCGACACCGGTGGGCCGGGAGGAGGGGGAATCGGTTTGCCTGAAGAGGAGAGGGGTGGAATCGCCCCGGGTGGCGGAAGGCGCTTTCCTGTGTCGACCCGTGCCGCCGGGTCGGGAACCGTCGGAGCATCCTCGTGGTGGGTCGACTCGACCGGAGCCTCGATAGGTGCCTCGGGTTCAACATCTCGCCTCGGTGGTGCCGACGAACCGCTCGACGAGATGACACGTCGAACAGGAGCTTCCGGTTCGGGCTCATGCTCAGGCTCAGGCTCAGGCTCAGGCTCAGGTTCGGGCTCAGGCTCAGGCTCGGGCTCGGGCTCGGGCTCAGGCTC
>JACNLA010000036.1:14820-63096 GCA_014381745.1 Actinomycetota bacterium
GGCTCAGGCTCAGGCTCGGGCTCAGGCTCAGGAGTCGGCTCAGGCTCGGGCTCAGGAGTCGGCTCAGGCTCAGGAGTCGGCTCAGGCTTCTTCTTCTTGGCCTTCTTCGCTCCGGGCTCCTCGGGCTGTTCGTCCCGGGTAAGGCCCTCTCTGACAGCCTTGCGACGCACCCGGTCGGCCTGGGCCTCGACCATCCCCGAAGAATGGCTCTTCGTGCCAACGCCCAGGGAATTGCAGAGGTCAAGGACCTCGCTGTTGGTCATCCCAAGTTCTCGCGCCAACTCGTAGACGCGGATGTTTTTCGGCACGTTGGTCCTGATGTCTTGTCGAGTCGGTGGGGCTTGCTGAGTGGAAGTTCCGGCGGGTAACACCCTCACGGAACCGGGAACAAGATGCCCGGTTCCCATGGGCGGGACCGGTCAATGACGCTATCGGCCAGCAACCCCGATCACCCGTTGAGACGAGGCGTCCGCCCCGTCGGCATGGGCCAATCTAGTCGGTAGACACCTCAGCCTCGTCCCTGACCGGCTCCGCGGAAGCTTCCACCTCCGGCGAACCGTCGGCCTCGGGCTCATCGCCGCTGGTACCAGAGTCGTCAACCGTCGCTGCATCCTCAGCAGGCTCTGAGGCCTCCGAGGCTGCCTCAGTCTGGGTTTCAGCTTCGTCTTCCTCGTCGGTCACGGCTGCCTCGGTCCACTGGTCAGCAGACACAGCCGGCCCGCCCTCAGCGGGTTTCCAGACCTGCTCACCTGTGGCCTCATCCAGAATCCATTCACCCTCAGCCCACTCAATCTCGGCGTAGGCGGCCTCTTCGGCCACCTGGGTCTCGCTCTTGATGTCGACCCTCCAGCCGGTCATCCGTGCGGACAAGCGGGCGTTTTGCCCCTCCTTGCCGATAGCCAGGGAGAGTTGGTAATCGGGAACAATCACCGTCGCAGTGCCGGTCTCCTCGTCTATGAGGACCTCTTTCACCTTGGCCGGTGACAGGGCCTTCATCACGAAGTCGGCGGGATCGTCTGAGAACGGCACAATGTCGATCTTCTCGCCACGCAGTTCGTTGACGACCATGCGGACACGCGCACCCCTGGCACCCACGCAGGCACCGACTGGATCCACGTTGGGATCGTTTGATCCGACGGCGATCTTGGTTCGGTGACCGGGCTCACGGGCACAGGCCCTGATCTCGACCACCCCGTCTGCGATCTCGGGTACCTCCAGCTCGAAGAGCCGCTTGATGAGGCCGGGATGGGTACGGCTGACCACGATCTGGGGGCCCTTGGCCGTCTTTCGTACCTCGACGATGTAGGCCTTCAACCTGGTGTTCGCCTCTGGCCGCTCAAAGGGGACCTGCTCGGCCTGTGGCAGGAGTGCCTCGACCCGTCCAAGGTCCAAGAGGGTGTAGCGGGCGTCGGTCTGTTGGATCATGCCGGTGACGATGTCACCCTCACGACCCGCGTACTCCTCGTACTTGAGATCGCGCTCAGCCTCACGGATCCGCTGGGTCATCACCTGACGGGTGGTCTGAGCGGCGATACGTCCGAAATCATCGGGGGTTACGTCGTACTCCTCGCCGAGCGGCTCACCCTCCTCGTCGAGGTCCTGGGCGAACACGCGGATCTCCATGGTGTCAGGATCAATGGTCACCCACGAGAACTCGTGGGCGCCCTGCATGCGCTTGTAGGCGGACTCAAGGGCGTCGGCAAGCGCTGCGAACAACGTGTCAAGCGTGATTCCGCGCTCGTTTGCCAGGGCCTGGAGGGCCTCCATCATCTCGGGGTTCATGTCCCGACCTTTCTCTCAGCGGCGCCAACCGGTTGTTCCTCGGAAACGACCGAAGAAGGACCGTTGTCGCCTTCATTGTCCCGGCGAGCCGTCTTGGGCCCCGGGTTCCATTCAAAGATCGTGCGGGCAGTGAGAATCTCGTCGTAGCCGAGAACACGGAGCGTCCCCTCCTCGCTACGGATCGACACCCCCGAAGGGTCGGCTGTCTCGATGAGTCCGGACAGGCGGCGATCACCCTCGACTCCGGGATGGGTCTTGATGGCGACCTTTAGGCCGACGGCCTTCATGAAGTGCTCCGGTCGCTTGAGACGACGCTCCAGGCCGGGGCTCGTCACCTCGAGGGTGTAGGTCGATCCAATCGGGTCTTCGTGGTCTAGGGCGCGTGACACCTCACGGGTGACGCTGGCGATCGCCTCCATGCCGACACCGTCGGAATGGTCGATGGTGAGCCGCAGAATTCCGCCCTCGTACTCGACATCGACCAACTCAACCCCGACACGCTCACAGAGGGGTGTTGCCATCAGGTCTACACGATCTGTAACACCCACGGCTCCTCCTCTCTGTGTTGTCGACCTCGAACCTCATCGCCTTCACCGGCCGCTACCGAAAACGAAAGGCGTGGGCAAAGCCCACGCCTCGTCGTCGAACACGAACGATGCACGCGACCACAAATCATACCTGCGCCCGGGCCGGTGCGCTCAGGCGGACTGGCGGCGGATGGCCTCGATCACGATGCCGGTGTCGTTGGCGTCCTCACCCTGGTCGGCGAGAAGGCGCCTGCGATCCAACTCTGCCTCCCTCGCCGCCAACTCGGTATCGACCCTGGCCATGGCTGCCTCGGCTCCCTGGTCGTGAATCAACTCAGCCCACTCCACCAGGGCATCCACCATCTCGTCCTCGGCAACCACAGCCACGTTCCTGCCCTTCACGAACAGATGTCCACGCTTGTTTCCTGCAGCAATGCCGAGGTCGGCATCCCGAGCCTCGCCGGGCCCGTTTACGACACAGCCCATGACCGCCACCTGGAGCGGTATCTGGCGGTCGGCAAAAGCCTCCATCGCTGCCTCGGCAACGGCAATCACGTCGACCTCGGCACGGCCACAGCTGGGACAGGCAATGAGGTCCACGTTCTTGCGTTCGCGAAGACCCAGAGCTTCGAGGAGTTGACGGCCGGCCCGGGCCTCCTGAACCGGATCAGCAGTGAGCGAATACCGGATCGTGTCACCGATTCCCTCGACCAGAAGGGCTCCGATGCCGGCAGACGACTTGATGAGGCCCGCCGGTGGAGGCCCTGCCTCGGTGACCCCCAGATGCAGCGGATGGTCGGTCACCTCGGCCAACTGACGGTAGGCATCGACCATGAGCGGCACGCTCGATGCCTTGACCGAGATCTTCACCTGATCAAAGCCCACCTCAGCGAAGTATCCGATTTCGGTCAGGGCCGACTCGACCATCGCCTCGGCCGTGACGACATCGCCGTACTTCTTGTAGAGATCGGGGTGAAGGGAGCCGCCGTTGACGCCGATCCTGATGGGGACATCCCTGTCCCTGGCCTCGGCGGCAACCGTCCGGATGTGGTCGGGATTGCGGATGTTCCCCGGGTTCAGGCGCAGGCAGTGGACACCGGCTTCAAGTGCAGCCAGGGCCATCTTGTAGTTGTGATGAATGTCGGCGACGATCGGCACCGGAGATCTGGGCACGATTCTGGCCAGGCCCTCGGCTGCCTCGATCTCGTTGCAGGTGCACCGCACGATGTCGGCACCGGCCATCGCCAGGTCATAGATCTGTTGCAGGGTGGCTTCGTGGTCTGCGGTTCGGGTGACCGTCATCGACTGCACCGATACGGGTGCGCCACCGCCTACGGGGACATCACCCACCATCACCTGACGGGTCACCCGGCGGGGAAACGAAGCCTGGACCTCCACGCCAAGGAGGCTACCGGCGTGCTCAGCCGAAGTCCGGCAGGTCCACGATGTCGCGGTAGAGGGCGATCAGCGCCACTCCCACAAGGAGCGTCACGACCGCCCATGTGAGCGGAATCAATTTGGCGGCGTCGGCGGTGTAGCGCCGGCCACCCCGGGATCGAAGACGCTCGTAGGTTGCTATAGCCACGTGCCCCCCGTCGAGAGGCAGCAGTGGAACCAGGTTGAAGACACCCACGAACACGTTCACCAGAATGAGGAACCAGAGGTAGTTGGCTAGGCCGGTCTCGAGGGCCACACCTCCGAGCCTCGCCACCCCGTAGATGGACAGCATCCGGGCATCCTCGGGTGTGCCCGAAGCCACCGCGATACCGGTGTCGGGGCCGCTGCTGTCGACAGCGCCACCGACGAAACCCGCCAAACCGCCGGGGGTGAAGAACCTGGCGAGACCCTCAACGGAGATGAACAACAGATCCACAAACTGACCGAGCGCACCGGTCACGGCCTCGGCCGGCCCGACTGTCGTCAAGGGATATTCGGCACCGATGCCAAAGAAGCCCTCCATGGTCCCTACAGGGGTGGGTCTCTCCCCCATCACGACCGTGTGCTCAGACAAGATGCCGTTTCGCTCAACCACGACATCAACCGTGTGAGATGGCACAACCCGGACTACGCGGCCGAAGGCATCGAACCCCGGTGTCTCGACACCGGCTACCGAGAGGATCCGGTCACCTGGTTGCACCCCCATCTCGTCAGCAGTCGAACCCGCCACGACCTCACTGACAGTCCATGACAGCGGATCGGGTCTGCCGACCATTCCCATCAGGGTTGCCAGCAACGCCACGGCGACGAGAAAATGGGTTGCCGAACCGGCCAGGGCGACCGCCATACGCCTGGGGTAGGTCTGGGCACGGTAGGTGCGGTGTTCATCGACAGGATCAACCGACTCGAGGTTGCTCATTCCGGTTATCCGCACGTATGCGCCGGCTGGAATCGCCTTGATGCCGTACTCGGTCTCGCCACGCTGAACAGACCAGAGCCTCGGCCCGAAGCCGATGAAGAACTCCGTCACCTGCATTCCGGTCCAGCGGGCCGCCAGATAGTGGCCGAGTTCGTGGAAGGCCAACATGAAGACGAAGGAGAGAACCACGATGATCGTGGCAGCGCTACCCAACAGACCCAGCGCCAGCACCGCCCCCACCAACAGCAACAGGCGAACCAGGCGGTCGCCATCCGCGACGGGAGGCCTCACCTGAGGCCTGCGATCAGGGCGGCGGTCATCTCACGCGCACGCTGGTCGGCATCAAGTACGGCCTCGACGCTGTCAGCCGATCCGCCGGGCCAGGACTCGAGGGCATCTGCCAGCACATCCGCTATTCCACGCCATTGGAGACCCCCAGACAGGAAGGCAACAACTGCCACCTCGTTGGCTGCGCTCAGCCATGCCGGAGCAGTCTCGCCCAGGCGACCGGCTGCGTACGCCAGGTCGAGGCACGGAAACGCTCCACGATCCGGCATTTCAAAGTCGAGCCGGTTCAGGTCCGACCAGTCGATGGCACCGAACGGAACATCGAGTCGGTCCGGGTATGCCAGCGCGTAACCGATGCAGAGCCTCATGTCGGGCAGCGACAGTTGAGCGATCGTGGCCCCATCGGAGTAGGTGACCATTGAGTGAACGATGGACTGCGGGTGAACCACGACGTCGATCTCGTCGAAGCCGATGTCAAACAGTTCGTGGGCCTCGATGACCTCGAGGCCCTTGTTCATGAGGGTCGACGAGTCGACCGTGACCTTGGGGCCCATCGCCCATGTCGGATGGGCAAGAGCCTGTTCGACGGTCACGGACTCCAACTCGGACTGTGTGAGCCCGCGGAACGGACCGCCAGAGGCGGTGAGGACGATCCGGTCGACCCGGCGCGCGTTTTCGTTGGCGCGCAGGCACTGGTGGATGGCGCAGTGCTCGCTGTCGACCGGAAGCAGTTCGGCTCCGCTGGCCTGCCTGACCCGGCGTACAACGGGCCCCGCAGCGATCAGCGACTCCTTGTTGGCCAGGCCCAGACGATTGCCTGCCTCGAGGACGGCCAGGGTGACCGGCAGCCCTGCGAAGCCCACGACACCGTTGATCGCAACGTCAGCCATAACGGCGGCATCTGCCAATGCATCGACGCCCGACAAGACCTCGGTGCCGGCGGGCACCCTTGCCGCCACGTCAGAAGCGACCGCCGCGTTCGCCACAGCAACCACCTGTGGACGAAACGCCGTGGCCTGTTCAACCAGGAGATCCGCCGACGTGGCAGCCCCGAGCGCGACCACATCAAAATCGTCAGGTCGGGAGGCGACGATGTCAAGGGTCTGGGTGCCTATCGACCCGGTAGAGCCGAGGACTGCGACGGTGGTCGCTGCCATCTGGTGGAGTTGGACTCAGTTGGTCGCCATCTGATCAGGCGGCGAACAGGTCCAACAGGCGAGCCGTGTAGTAGGTGGCCGGAAGGACGAACAGCAGGGCATCGAAGCGGTCAAGGAAGCCACCGTGTCCGGGAAGGATCGTGCCCATGTCCTTGATGCCCAGGTCGCGCTTGATCATCGACTCGCAGAGGTCGCCGAGTGGTGCCGCCAGAGCGGCCACGACGCCCAGCACGAAGGCCGAGCCCAGATCGCCGGGTGCCTGCCCCATCGGGGCAATTCGACCAACGAGCAGAACCGCCACGGCGAAGGCAACGCCCATTCCGCCGATGAGCCCCTCCATGGTCTTGTTGGGGCTGACTGCCGCAAGCGGCGTACGGCCGACCATCTTGCCGAAGAGGAGGCCACCGGTGTCGTAGCCGACCGTGATCAGGACTGCCGCCAAAAGCATGCCGACGCCGTTCGGGTCGCTCAGCATCAGGCCCGCGTAGGACCCCAGCAGGCCTATGTAGAGCACGCCAAACAGGGTTACCGAGACGTTCAGCATTGGAGCATCGCGGTCGATGCCGGTCAAATACCAGAGAAGCGAGAACAGGACGGTCAACCCGAGCACGAGTGGAATCGCCGCCTCGAAGCGCCAGTACGCGCCGAGGCTCAGCGCCGCCACGGCCACGATTCCCAGAAGTGAAGCGGGTTGATACCCGGCACGGCGAACAGCCAGGAAGAACTCGGCTGCTCCGAGGGTCAGGACAAAGGTGACAAGAGCCAGGGTTGCGTCTGTACCCAACTTGAAGGCGATGAGGGCCAGGGCCCCCAGTGCCACGCCGGTGATGATCGCCATCGGCATGTCACGGGCGTCGCTGCGGCCTCCGCCACCGCCTCCGCCGCCAGGACCACGTCGATCTGGTGCAGCTGGCCTCTCGGCTGTGGTAACCGGCGGTGCTGCCGGCTGCGGCGGCGGGTTGTCCGGCGGCATCAGCGGCGGGTCGAACTCCATGCCGCCAGCAACTGGGCCGGCCGACTCGTCGCCGAAGAAGAGTGCAGCCGATGATTCGTCCATCATCCCGACCGGCTGCTGGGACTCGTGGTCGCCCGGCACCTGATCGGCCCACTTGGGGGAGTCGTCCAGACCCGACCACTGGCCGGATGCGGCAGGGTCGACCGTGGCCGGCGGTTCCGTCCAGTGCGGCAGGTCCCCTTCGGCCGGTTGTTCGTCAAACACGGACCGTCCCGGCTCGACGTTGTCGTCAGCCGTCTCCAGGCCGAGGATGCGGATCTCCTCGAAGATCTGTCCCCCCTGCCCGATTCCCGGATTCTGTTGTTCGTTCACGGAACCTCCCGTTGAACCTGTCTGTACAACCTGTCGAGGTTCACACCTCGAGAAGTTCGTCCTCTTTTGCCGAGCGGGCCTGTTCCACCTGACCCTCGTAACTGTGGATCAGGTCGTCCAACTGGCTCTCGGCCCACTTGATGTCGTCTTCGGAAACATGTCCCTCGCCCTGATAGTCGTCGAGGTCCTTGCGTGCACCCCGCCTCAACCCACGAAGGTGATTCTTGCCTTCTTCGGCCATGGTGTTGATCATTCGTACCAGATCCCGGCGGCGTTCTTCGGTCAGGTCGGGAAAGACCAGACGGATGGTGCGTCCGTCGCTGCTGGGGGTGAGGCCAAGGTCCGCCTTCATGATCGCCTTCTCGATTGCCGGAACGTTGCCGGGATCATGTGGGGCAATCAGCAACTGCCGTGCCTCTGGCACGGAGAAGCTCGCCAACTCCTGCATGCGCATCTCGACACCGTAGGCATCCACGGTGAGCCTCTCGACCAGCCCGGACGACGCACGACCTGTTCTGACGGTCGAGAACTCGCGCCGGGTATGGGCGACGGCTTCATCCATCTTCTGGGTGGCCCCATCAAGGACCAACATGATCATCTCGTCGCTCACGGAACTCCCTTGTTCAGGAGACCAGCGTACCGACAGGCTCCCCAGCGAGGATGGACCGGATGTTGCCCGTCTTCATCAGGTCGAACATCACGATCGGCATGTTGTTGTCCATGCAGAGCGTTATTGCTGTTGCATCCATCGCCTTCAGCCCCTTTTGAATGACATCCAGGTAGCTGACCTCGTTCATGAGGGTGGCTGAAGGGTCGTGGGCTGGATCGGCCGTGTAGATCCCGTCGGTTCCTGAATGTGTTCCCTTGAGCACCGCCCCGGCCTCCATCTCGACCGCACGAAGCGCTGCGGCGGTGTCGGTTGTGAAGAACGGGTTGCCGGTTCCGCCGGCAAAGATCACCACCCGGCCCTTTTCGAGATGACGTACCGCCCGGCGACGAATGTACGGCTCAGCGATCTGTGCCATGTGTATGGCGGTCTGGACACGGGTGGGTTGGCCCATCTGTTCAAGGGTGTCCTGTAGGGCGAGGGCGTTGATGGACGTGGCGAGCATTCCCATGTAGTCGGCCTGCGCACGGTCCATGCCCGCTCCTGCGCCTGACATCCCCCGCCAGATGTTGCCGCCGCCCACGACGACGGCCATGTCCACATCGAACTCGGCGAGTACAGCCACGATCTCAGCCGCGATCTGGCCGACGATCTCTCCGTCTATGCCGTAACCCTCTGATCCGGCGAAGGCCTCGCCTGAGACCTTGAGAACCACCCGGTCCCAACGGGCCGCAACCCGGTCGCCAGGTGTGTCGGCTCCGGGGTTCATGCCTCAGGCACCCAGGTATGCCTGGGTGAAGCCGACGATCCTGCCGCCGTTGAGCGAGTCGGCCACCTTCACCTTGTCGCCGTGGAGGCCCTGTTCCAGGAGAACCATCTCACGGAACCAGCCTGTCAGACGCCCCTCGACGATCTTCTCCCATGCCGGTTCGGGCTTACCCTCGGCCTTGGTAATCTCCAGCAGGGCCGTGCGTTCCGCCTCGACCCTCTCGGGATCGACATCTTCGCGGCTGAGTACCGACGGCTTGGCAAAGGCGACGTGCAACGCCACCTGATGGAGGGTCTCCTGGTCGATTCCCTCTCCCTCGACGATCACACCGTTGACGCCGCGTCCGTCCTGTAAGTGCAGGTAGGTGTCGATCGTGTTGCCCTCGGATGCCTCGACCAGACGAACCACACCCAACTCGACGTTTTCCTTTACCGCCAGCCTCAGGTCGTCGAGTTCAGCGGCCCTTGCATCGACGGCTGCCTCGCCGTCGACCAGCACCGCCTCGGCCAGCTCGTTGGCAAGCGAAAGGAACCTCTCGGACTTGGCCGAGAAGTCGGTTTCACACTTGAGGTGAACCAGCGCTGCCCTACCTTCGCCGATGGCTAGGCCAACAACGCCCTCGACGTTCTCGCGGTCGGAGCGGGTGGCTGCCTTGGCCAGGCCCTTTTCACGCAGGAACTGTGTGGCGGCTTCAAAGTCTCCGTCGACCTCTACGAGCGCCCTCTTGGCATCCATCATCCCGGCACCTGTGGCATCCCGCAGGGCCTTGACGTCCTTGGCGGAGATCTCTGTCATTGGGTGGCCTCGTCGTCAGAAGCGTCGCTGCCTGCGCTCTCGGGCTCGGCGGCCTCGTCGGATTCAACTGGGGCTTCCTCGGCGACGACATCCTCGACGACCGGCGCCTCCTCGGCGGCGGCATCCTCGACGACCGGAGCTTCCTCAGCGGTGGCATCCTCGACCACCGGAGCTTCCTCAACGACGGGTGCCTCCTCAGCGGTGGCTTCCTCAACGACGGGTGTCTCTTCGCTGGGCGGTGTCTCGCCTGCGGGCGCATCCTCGACCACACGGGCATCACGCTTCGCTGCGGCGGTAGCCGCCTCGTCGCGGGCCTGAGCCTGTTCGGCCGCCTTGTCCTCGGCTGTGAGAGACGGGCCGTCATCCGTCTCGCGGCGGGAGTTGTAGATGAAGCGTCCCTCCTCGACTGCGTCGGCGATGATCCGGCACAGGAGGCTCCCCGAGCGGATGGCGTCGTCGTTCCCGGGGATCAGATACTGGATCTCGTCAGGGTTGCAGTCGGTATCGACCACGGCGATAACCGGGATTCCGAGCTTGTTGGCCTCGGTCACGGCGATGTGTTCCTTGACGGTGTCAAGGACGAAGATGGCGTCGGGAAGCGACTCCATCTCCTGAATACCGCCCAGGTTCCTCTGGAGCTTCTCGAGCTCGCGGGAGATGAGCAGGGCCTCTTTCTTGGGCATCGCCTCGAACTCGCCGGAGTCGCGCATGCGCTGGTACTCCTGCATCTTTCCGACACGCTTTGAGATCGTCTGGAAGTTGGTGAGCATTCCACCCAGCCAACGCTGGTTCACGTGGGGCATGCCGCACTTCTCGGAATAGGAGAGGATGGCGTCCTGAGCCTGGCGCTTGGTTCCGACGAACAGCACACGGCCGCCATCGGCCACGAGGTCACGTGTGAACTTGTACGCCAACTCGATCCGCTCGAGGGTCTGTTGAAGGTCAATGATGTAGATACCCGAGCGCTCACCGTGGATGAACCTCTGCATCCTTGGATCCCAGCGGCGGGTCTGGTGTCCGAAGTGGACCCCTGCCTCCAGCAACTGCTTCATGGTCACGACTGCCATGTCGTGGTCTCCTTCCCATCGGTTCTTCTCGTCCCCACCCTGCGCCCGTGGGCGACCGTGGGTGGGTGGGGATGAATCTCTCATGGCCGGCACACGGTGTGCCGGACCGGGGGTGGAGTGTACCGGCGGTCGACCGGCCTCCGACCTCGCGGTCCGACAGGTGAGGCACCCTCAGCCAGACACCACAGTGTCAACGAGACCATCGACCGGGCCGGCTATCGACACCATCTCGTGGGCTCCCTGGATCAGACGGGGCACGACAGCGGCTCCAACCCGGTGCAGCAGCGATCGACAGGAAGGTGCCCTTCCGGCAAGGAACAGAGATATCTCGCGGCTGGTGTCCTCGTCGCCGACGAGACCATCGTGTCCGAAGCGGCCACCCGATCCGAGGGTGACCGTCTCTGCGCCGTCAAAGGCGGTTCGGACTGCGGGCACGAGCGGATCTGCCATTGATCCGATGCTCAACATCGGCACGTTGTCTGGAAGAGCCGCCTGTGTGCCTGACGCCAGGTCCTCAATGATCGGCGAGCCTGCGGGTATTCCCAACCATCCCGTGAGGCCGGCAATGCCCGGGACGGAGCCGATCCTGTCGATGGTCCTGGCTGGTGCCAACCCACGATGGGGGCTGGCAATGGTCACAATTCGTACAACAGCCGGGACATCCCAGGTGCTCATCTGTCCGACTGCTGCCACTGCGACCATGCCGCCGATGGAGAACCCGTACACCTCGATTGTGGCGCCGGGACGGAGTCGCCGAATGTCGTCGAGGAGGTCGGCCAAGAGGTCAGCACTATCAGCCACCGACCTGTGGGTGGCCTCGGGCCTATTCAGGGTCGCTGGAAGCGGATCGGACCAGAGGCCGTCGGTGTTGTGGCTGTCGCGGACACGGCCGCCGTCGTAGGAGAACCTGATGACGTCAGTCGAGGCAAAGCCAAGGGCGTCCATGTCAAGGTCGACTATCGGCCCACCGTCTGCGGTGGTGTTCAGGCCTGGCACGAGAACGGCCACGCGCTGCCCGTCTGGTGGTGCCGGCCGAATGGATTCGGGGGTGCACTCGGGTGGGCTGATGACCGCCGAGGTGAGGGCCATGCCGAGGTCGGCCCACGCCTGGATGGCTATCACCGGTTTGGCAACCGTCCAGATGTAGCGCTCGACCATCAGGCGGCCGGCCTCGAGGCTGACGTCTACACCCTCGGCGACCCGATCAGAGACCCAGGTGCCGGCTGAGCTGGCAGCCCCTACCAGCCGACTGAGGTTGGACCTCTCCTCTAGGCGACGTGCCTCACGAGCGGCGCTTGCAACGGCCTCGTCGTCGTGTGGCGCCAGTTGGGCCCGCAGGATGGGCTGTCGGCCGATGATGCCGCCCGGGTCCATGTAGGCGCCAGACGGATCCCGGACACCGAAGTGGACCCGACGCGCAGCCCGCCCCACCACGGCACCTGCGAGAAGGCGACTGTTCTCTGCCACGTCAACGCTTGCCAGAAACGAGTAGCTGGTACGAAGTCCATCGTCGTGGAGGATCGTGACGTGGAGGGTGCCGGCGACAGAGCCGGCGAAGATGACGAGCCCGTCTGCAGCAGCCACGACGGCCTCGCCGGGGAAGGTGGCGTATTCCAACCCCCGGTTTCCCGGGAGCCACGGTTTGGCTGGGGGCCTGTAGCCGTCTACGACGGGCCCGTCCACGGGATGCCTGTAGACGACATTCTCGTCGGCCGGTGACGGGTCGGAGGGGGCGTCGGGCGGTTGGGCCGACGCTGGAGCCGCTGAGGCGATGGTGCCTCCGATGATGGCGACGGCCACCAGAACGGCGGTGAGGGCTCTGTTTCTCATTTCATCTCCAAGGTGTGGTTTTCAGGCTTGGGGAAGTCGGTGCCGGTTGCGGGTTGTCGGGTGTGTCAGGGAACCTCCTGCCCTGCGCAGCGCTGCAGGAAACCGTGTTCTTCGGCCACCAGGCCGGCACGCTGCAGCCGACCGACCGCTGAGCCGAGCTGCACCGGCGCGAGTCGGGTTCTGGTAGCCAGCCCGTCGAGGGTCGTCGGCTCCCAACCGAGCGCTTCGAGGACATCGAGGTCAGCGGGGTCGCAACCGGACGGCCTCCGGGTCATGTCCTTATCGGGGTCGACGGAACCGGAGCCGACAAGGTCGAGGGCGCAGAGGACGTCGGCGAGGCCACAGACCGGTGCCGCACCATCTGCCAGGAGGCGGTTGGTCCCTTCCGACGCCGGACTTCGGATCGACCCGGGAACAACCATCACCGGACGGTCACGCTCGAGCGCGGCCGCGACCGTGTACATGGAACCACCCTCGAGGTGTGACTCAACCACGACCAGCACGTCGGCGAGTGCTGCGATGATCCGGTTGCGGGCCGGGAACCTCCACCTTGCAGGGCCAACGCCCAGAGGTGCCTCGGACAGGATCTGTCCAGCCTCGGCCACACGGTGCCAGAGAGAACGGTTTCGGGCCGGATAGACCACATCGAGCCCTGTTGCGACCACCGCAACCGGCGGTGAACCGCCGTCGACTGCGAGCACCCCGGAATGACTGGCCGCGTCGATTCCAGAAGCCAGGCCCGAGACCACGACGACACCCGCCTCGGCCAGGCCCCGCCCAAGCTCGACAGCCACCTCGGTTCCGTAACGGGTGCATCTACGGGTACCCACAATTGCGACCGCTGGGCCGTGGTTCTGGACCACGGGCCGGCCGATGGAGAACAGGACCTCTGGTGGTTCAGGGTCGTCGGTCAGGGCCGGTGGATACAGGGCGGCACCACGGCCGGCTACGACAACCCCCGCCTCGATCAGATCATCCATGACAACTCCCGGAGGCCTTCGGTGTGCAGCCTCGACCCATGTGGTCGACACCGACTCCACACGTGGGCCGATCACCTCTGAGACCTCGGGTGGCAACCGACCACTCGACACGGCCTTCCATGCGGCGGCTGCACCCAGTGAGGCCAGGAGCACCCGCAGACGCGCTGGTCCCATCTCGGGGAGGCCGGCCAGTGCCGCCATGAAGGCTTCGTCTTCTGGCCGGCTCGACACCTGCGCACCTGATACAGGATTACCGGACACTGGGGCCCACCGGGCTGAACGGATCTATCCGGAGGCTGAGGGCTGTGTCGACCAGATCAGGTCCGAGCCGACCGTCGCCATCCATCAGGTCGCTGATCGTGAGGGCCACTGCACGCACCCGGTGGAGGCCACGGGCACTCAGGCGCCCAGCGTGGAGGGCAGCCTCGAGCAGGCGAACCGCTGCCGGTTCGAGCACCGCCGCGTCTTCGAGGTCGGACGGTGAGAGGTCGGCGTTGACCCTCACCCCCCTTTCGCGCGCCCGCTTTCTGGCTGACTCGACCCGTTCGGCCACGCTGGCTGATGCCTCACCGGGGTTTCCATCCAGGAGTTCCCCGGGATCGGGGCGTTGGACATCGACCCTCAGGTCGAAGCGGTCAAGCAACGGGCCCGAGACGCGTCTGACGTATCGAGCCCGGACAGATTCTGGACACCGACAGCCACCGGGTGCGCCGGATCCTCCGCAGGGGCACGGGTTCATCGCCGCCACCATCAGAACCCGGGCCGGGTACTCGGCACTGCCGGCCACCCGACTGACCCTCACCGTTCCCTCCTCGAGGGGTTGACGGAGCGTGTCGAGAACCTTCGGGGAGAACTCTCCCAGTTCGTCAAGGAACAGCACCCCGCCGTGGGCGAGGCTCATCTCACCGGGCCGCATCGTGCCGCTGCCTCCACCCACCAGGGCGGCTGCGGAGGCACCGTGGTGTGGTGCCCTCCAAGGTGGGCGCCGCACGAGGCCGCCGGGCGGCAGGTCCTGCCCTGCTGCTGACCTGATCCGGGCGACCTGGAGGGCATCGGCGCCGTCGAGCCTGGGCAGCAGGCCCGGGAGACGCCTGGCAAGCATGCTCTTGCCGGCACCGGGCGGGCCGATCATGAGGAGGTGGTGACCGCCGGTGGCAGCCACCTCTAGGGCGAAGCGGGGTATCGGCTGGCCCCGAACGTCCGAGAGGTCGGGGCCCTCGGTCGGTTCGTCTACCTCGTCTCGGGTCGGCGTGGCCGGCCATTCGTCGTCACCGCGCAGCGCCCTGACCAGACCCCGCAGGTCGCTGATGGCGTGCACCTGTCGGGCCTCTACGAGGGACGCCTCGAGCCGGTTCTCGGGTGCCACCACGACGGCGTCGACCTCGACGGCATCGACAAGTGGGAGGGCCCCCGCCACGGGCCTGATGGATCCGTCAAGGCCCAGCTCGCCGAGAAATGCCAGGCCGTCGACTGTCTCCGGTTCCAGCTCACCGCATGCCACAAGCAGGCCGACCGCCATTGCAAGGTCGAGGACCGCTCCGGCCTTAGGTACGCCGGTGGGAGCCAGGTTCACGGTGATTCGGCGGGACGGCCACGACAGCCCGCTCGAGACCAGGGCCGCCCGTACGCGGTCCCGGGCCTCCCTGCATGAGGTGTCGGGCAGGCCCACCACTCCGAAGGCGGGAAGGCCGTTGGCGACGTGGACCTCAACGCGGACCGGATGGCCACTCACACCAAGAAGGGTGGCTGAGTTGATGCTGGCGAGCATGGCTCCTCCCGAGCAGAGACTGCGGGAGGAGTCGTTGGGCGCCGACTCCGAGCGGCTGCGTCCGACTCTACGGTGCCGGTGTCCGGTTCACGACCGTCAGGTGGGTTCGAGCAGTCGAAGCGACGATACTTGGGTGATGGGACTCAGCCCGAAGCGCTCAAGGCAGAGCCGACCCGACCAACTTCTCTACGTGGGTTCGGCGCTGCTTGTCGCGGTTGTGCTCATCGTGTGGGCACTCTTCGGATGATGCTCCGAGTCCTGACCGGGCATCCGGATCGACGGGGGATGTAATGGAAGACCCGGAGGTGCTCGGCGACCTGGAGGTCAGGTTCATTCAGCCGTATCAGGCCACCAAGGCCTACACCTGCCCCGGCTGCCACCGGGAGATCCCGCAAGGTCTCGGCCACATGGTGGTTGTCCCCGTGGAAGCACCTGACCTGCGGCGCCACTGGCACCGTGGCTGCTGGACCGGCCGGCGCACCCGTAGTTGAGCCGGCTCAGCTAGAAGGCTCCCTCCAGCCTCTCGACCCGACCCGGAAGCACGGCGACCACGTCGAACCGGATGGAACCCGATCGACCGTCGGCCTTGATCCACTCAACTGCCGCCTGGCGTAATCGACCCTGGCGCCTCTGGTCCACGGCCTCGGCGGGGTGGCCGAAGGCCTCAGAGGTCCTCGTCTTGACCTCGCAAAACACAACGGTTCCGCTGCGTTCGAGGATTAGGTCGATCTCGCCTGACCCACAGCGCCAGTTACGGGCCAGCACCCGGTAGCCGTCTCGGCGGTAGTAGCGCTCGGCTACTCGCTCACCCCAGCGACCCAGGGCCAGATGCCCGGCGCTGCCAGATGCTGAAGTCGATTCGTCGGCCGTGGTCCTCGCCATGGCGGGGACGCTAGGAACCGCCTGTGACAGACGTGGCCCGCCATACTGGAAGGGCCACGGGGAGCCCCCGAAACGGAGGCAGCGGGTTAGAAGTCCCGCTTCTCCTTGATCTTGGCCTTCTTGCCGATGCGGTCACGCAGGTAGTACAACTTGGCCCTGCGGACGTCTCCCCTGCTCATCACCTCGATGTGGTCGATGACAGGTGAGTGGATCGGAAAGGTGCGTTCCACGCCGACGCTGAAGCTGATCTTGCGCACGGTGAAGGTCTCACGCACGCCGCTTCCCTGACGGGCGATGACCACGCCCTCAAACACCTGCACACGCTGACGGTTGCCCTCGGTCACACGCACGTGGACCTTGAGGCTGTCACCGGGACCGAAGTCGGGAACATCGTCACGGAGGTTCTGGCTGTCAACGAGATCGGTGGGCTGCATGGCTCGTCCTTGAACGGTTCGTCCCTGAAGGGATCGGGTCTGGATGGAACCGGGGTCAGGCACCGGGACCGGGCAACAAGCATAGGCGCCGCCGAACCTGACGCCACCGGTGAACCGGTCACACCCGGCTCAGATGGCGAAGCCGAACTCCTCCAGAAGTTGCCGCTCACCGTCGCTGAGACCGCCCCGCTGGTCGATCATGTCGGGACGGTTGACGATTGTGCGCGCTAGCGATGCCGCCAGACGCCAACGTCTGACCCGGTCATGGTCACCCGACCTCAGCACCTCAGGAACCTCGAGGCCACGGAAGTCAGCCGGTCGCGTGTAGTGGGGATACTCAAGGAGACCCGCCGCATGTGACTCCTCGAGGACAGACTCCTCGTTTCCGAGGACACCGTCCTGCAGCCTCGCCACCGTCTCGATCACCGCCAGCGCAGCCAGCTCACCCCCCGCAAGAACGTAGTCACCGATTGAGATCTCGTCGTCGCAGAGGTCGGTCCGTATCCGCTCATCGACACCCTCGTAGCGGCCACAGACAAGCGAAAACCCTTCGAGGGCTGACAACTCGCTAGCCACCCCCTGGTCGAAGGTCCGACCGCCCGGACCCAGCAGGATCAGGGGTCGTGGCGGCGCTACGGCCTCGACTGCCGCAAACACCGGTTCAGGCATGAGCACCATGCCGGCACCGCCTCCGAACGGGCTGTCGTCGACGGTGCGGTGGACATCGCTGGTGGCCAGCCTCAGGTCATGGCTGACCACCTCCAAGCTGCCTGAGGCGATAGCGCGACCCAGGAGGCTCAGCCCGACATAGTCGTCGATCATCTCGGGAAAGAGCGTGAAGACCTCGACCCGCACGGTCAGACCCCGCCGTCGTCGAGGAGACCGTCAGGGACCTCGACCCGGACCTCGCTCCCGGCCACGTTTCCGACCACGAACACGGCCGGGATGAGGCGCCCGTCCTCAAGTTCGAGCAGGTCACTGGCAGGGTTGTCGATCACCGACCTGACGGTGCCGTGTCGAGTGCCGTGCTGGTCGATCACGGTTGCACCGATCAGACGATGGGCCCACAGGGTCCCGTCGTCGGGCTCGTCGACGGCCTCTGCGCTGAGATCCACGCCACGCCATTCCTCAGCGGAATCGCAGTCGGGAATCCGGTCGAAGCGGACCAGAAAGCGGTGCTGGTGGGGCCTGCTGGACCTGACCGTGAGAGGTCCGCGATCGCTCGACAGGACCGACCCCGGCGCGAGGCGCTCGGGTCTCGTGCTCAAGAGGGTGACGACGACCTCGCCAGTCAGGCCGTGCGGTCGGTCGATACGACCGACCTCCAACATGACCGGTTCCGCAGCATCCGGTTCTGGCGCCATGGTCCGGTGTGACCGGTACCGGTCAGTCGACGAAGTCGACGTCGATCTCGGCCTCGTCGCGGACTGCGGCGGCTCGCACGATGGTACGAATGGCGTTGGCCACCCGGCCCCGCTTGCCAATTACGCGTCCCATGTCTCCGTCACCGACGGTCACGGAGAACACACAACGGGAGTCGCCTCCCGTCGAAATACTCACGGCGTCAGGATCCTCAACGATGGACTTGATCAGGAACTCCAGAACATCTTCAGCTATTGGCGCTTCAACTGCCATGGCTACTCCTCTTCGTCATCGCCGTCAGATGCCTCAACGGCTTCCTCGGCTACGGGCTCATCGGCTGCGGGGGCCTCCTCAGCGGGGGCTTCCTCGGCAACTGGCTCCTCGGCGGGGGCCTCCTCAACGGCGGCATCCTCAGCGGGGGCCTCCTCAACGGCCGGCTCAGCCGGTGCCGCCGGGGTGGCCACAACAGCCTCGAAGGCCTCTCCTGTGAAGGACTCCCATGCACCCGTGATCTTCAACAACTTCTCGACACGCTCGGTCGGCTGCGCACCGTTTCGGAGCCACCCGACCGCCTTGTCGTTATCGATCTCGATCACCGACGGGTCGCGCCGCGGGTCGTAGAAGCCGAGCACCTCGATGAACCTGCCGTTGCGCGCCTTGCGCGAGTCGGCGGCCACCACCCTGTAGGTCGGCTGCTTCTTCTTGCCCATCCTCATAAGGCGGAGCTTTACTGCCACTTCGATACCACTCTCTTCTAGGCCCGGATCCGCACCGGTCCGGCGGATCTGGTCCGGGTGCGATGATGGTGCACCCGATCGGTCGGAACAGTCTGCCGTGACCAGATCACTTTTCCAGCCTCTAGACGAAGACTGGACCATGACACCGGCCCGTCCGGATGCCTCAGTCGATCGGCCAGGATCCGAGACGGTCCGTTCCAGAACCCTCGACGGCACCACCCAGACCCGGAAGCGACAGGCCGGGCTTGGCGGGCTTGTCAGGTGCCGGAGGCCTGGCCGGGCCTGAACCCCTGCTCTTACGGCCCTTGCCCCTGCGATTGGATGAGCGTCCACCCGGAGCCTTCCCACCCATCTTCTTCATCATCTTGCGCATCTCCCGGAACTGCTTGACGAGCTGGGTCACGTCGGACGGTTGGGTTCCGCTACCCGCCGCGATTCGTGCCCGACGGGAACCATCTATCAGCCCGGGGTCGATCCGCTCGGCCGGCGTCATGGAGTTGATCATGCCCTCAAGGCGATCGACCCGGCCCTCGTCGAGAGCCTCGTCAACGTCACCCATCTGCTGGGACATTCCCGGAACCATCTTCATCACGGAACTGAGGGGACCCATCTTGCGCAATTGTTGAACCTGATCAAGAAAATCGTCGAGGGTGAACCGTCCCTCGAGCATCCGGGCAGTCGCCTCCTCAGCCTGTTCCCTGTCGTAGGTCGTCTCGACCTGTTCGATGAGGGTCTCAACGTCGCCCATTCCGAGAATCCGGCTCGCCATGCGGTCCGGATGGAACACATCCAGGTCTTCGAGGCCTTCACCCGTGGATGCAAACGCAATCGGACACCCCACGACCTCCCGCACCGACAGAGCGGCACCACCGCGTGCGTCTCCATCCAACTTGGTGAGAACAACCGCATCCAGGCTGAGGCGTTCATGGAATGCCACCGCCACGTTCACGGCATCCTGGCCCATCATTGAATCCACCACGAGCAGCGTGTGGTCCGGCTGCACCGCCGACGAGATCCCGCCAACCTCGTCCATCAGATCGTCGTCAATGGCGAGGCGTCCCGCAGTGTCGAAGATGACCACGTCACGTCCAAGGCGGGCAGCCTCGGCCAGGCCCGCCTCCGAAACTGCGATCGGGTCCGTGGGTTGGCTGAACACAGGCACACCGATCCGCTCGCCGAGGGTCTCCAACTGGGCCACGGCGGCCGGTCGTTGGAGGTCGGCACCGACCAGCATCGGGTTGCGACCCCGGGTCTTGAACCAGCGAGCCAACTTGGCCGCCGTCGTGGTCTTTCCGGAGCCCTGCAGACCGGCCAGGAGCACCACGGTGGGAGGCTTGGAGGCATAGGTGAACCTCATGGTCTCGCCGCCGAGAATCAGCGTCAGCTCCTCGAGCACGATCTTGACCACCTGCTGGCCGGGATTCAGAACCCCGCTCAACTCGGCTCCGAGAGCCCTCTCCCTGATCCTCTCCAGGAATACCTTCACCACGTCCAGGTGCACGTCGGCTTCGAGCAACGCCAGACGGATCTCACGTAGAAGGTCCTCTACGTCTTCGGGGCCCAGACGCCCACGGCTCCTGGCCCTACGCAGGATCCCCTCGAATCTGGAGGCCAGTCCCTCAAACATGTCACTCCACCATGCCCGCATCAATGTCGGCGTCGATGTCGAACAGGGCATCCACGAACTCGGTGGGAACGAACGAAATGAGGTCGTCGGGACCCTCCCCGACCCCGACCATCTTGACCGGAATGCCCAAATCCTCCTGCACCGCGACGACTATTCCACCGCGGGCCGAACCATCCAACTTGGTGAGCACCACCCCTGTCACATCGGCAGCCTCAACGAACCGTCGAGCCTGCACCAAGCCGTTCTGTCCGGTCGTGGCATCGATCACAAGGAGGGTCTCCGTGACCGTCCCGGCCCCCTTCTCGGCCACCCTCCTCACCTTGCTCAACTCGTCCATGAGGTTTCCCTGCGTATGCACACGCCCGGCCGTATCGGCCAGCACGAGGTCGGCCCCGATGGCTGCGGCGTGCTCAACGGCGTCGAAGATGACCGAGCTGGGGTCTGCTCCTTCCGCTCCCCGGACCACCGGAGCTCCGACCCGCTCACCCCAAAGAGCCAGCTGGTCCGCTGCCGCCGCCCTGAAGGTATCCCCAGCAGCAAGCACGACGCTGGTGCCGGACCCGACCTCCATGCGACCCAACTTGCCCACCGTCGTGGTCTTGCCGACACCGTTGACCCCCACGAACAACCAGACCGACGGAGCCCCGCCTCGTGCCAGGCTGCGATCCGCCGTACCCAGGCGGCTGGTGATCTCCGCCTTGAGGAGATCCAACACGATGTGCGGTTCATCGACCGCTTCGTCATCGGCCCGGCTACGGACTGCTGACAAGATGTCGGCAGAGGTCGTGACGCCGATGTCAGCCAGAATCAGGGCCTCTTCAAGGGCATTCCATGCAGCAGGGTCGACCGTGGATCCGGACCTGACCCCCCGGAGTTGTCCGGCGAATGCGCTGCGGGCACGACCCAGTCTGGAGCGGAGGCTCATAGCCGCCGAAGCCTACCGGTACGCCCGTTTTTGACGGCCCTACTCGGGGCTGTCGTCTTCAGTTGTCACACCGTTGCTGAGGAAGTCGTCCAGGGCACCCAACTCGACGACCGTGCTGAGCAGTTCGCCATCGCGCAGGAACTCAAGGGTGACGCTCATCCCGGGGAGACGCAGCTGAATGTCGGCCCTGAGTGCGTCCATGGCATCGATTGGCCGACCGTCAGATCCGACAATGAGATCACCCTCGGCGAGCCCGGCCAAGCTGGCCGGTGAGCCCTCCGTGACCTCGACGACCGAGGCGCCGTGCTGGCCGTCGGTGAGGGACTCACCGCGGATTCCCAGCCAGGCGGTTCCCACGGGTTCACCGGCCAAAAGCCGCTCGGCCACCAGCAGGACCGTGTCGCTGGGAAGGGCGAACCCGACACCGATGTTGGCGGTCAGGAAGCCATCTGTACGAATTGAGGTGTTCATGCCGATCACCCTCCCCTTTCGGTCGGCGAGAGGGCCTCCCGAGTTCCCGGGGTTGATCGGGGCATCTGTCTGGATCATTGCGACGCCGGCACACAAGGCGCTGGCGTCGCCTCCGATCTGGCAGCCGTAGGAGGGAACCACTCGGCCGAGGGCGCTGACGATCCCGGCGGTTACGGTGCGGTTCAGGTCAAAGGGGCTGCCTACAGCAACCGCCGTCTGGCCGACCTTGAGATCGTCGCTGGAGCCGAACACAGCCGGTTTGAAGCTGTAATCAATCTCCGACAGCAGCACAACGGCCACGTCGCGGCGGATGTCGGCTCCGAGAACCTCGGCCTCGACCCGTCTGCCGCTGGGAAGCGTGACGATCACGATGGCAGCATCACCGACGACATGGGCGTTGGTGACGACGTGGCCCAGATCATCGAGTGCGATACCTGATCCCTGGCCGACATCTGGCTCAGTTACCAGAACCACCGACGGGGTGAGCGCCTCGGCGACGGCCACGACCGGTTCGGGTCCGCCGTCCCTGACACGGGCCTCTGTGAACAGTCGGTCGACGAGGGACTCTGTCTCAGGGGCCGACATCCCAGCCGACTCGGCGATAAGCGCCTCGACCAGAACTTGGACCTCGTCTTCTGACATTCCCGCGAACTGGCTCGCCGACTCAGACACCATGGCCTCGACCAGAACCTCAACCTCGGCCTCGGTCATGGCCCCCGACTCAGTTACCAGGCGGTCGACGAGATCCCTGATCTCGCCGGGGGTGAGGGCCTCGGATCTGGCAACGAGTTCATCGACCAGCGCCGAAACAACCGTTTCGGTACCAGAACCGTCACCACCCTGGGACACCTTTACCTCGAGACCACCGGTTCCAGGGCCACGAACCAGCCAGCCGGTAAGAATCCCTCCCACAAACAGCGTCGCAACAAGGACACCGGCAACCAGCACGCGGGTCGTTCCCGAGCCGGACTGCTCGACCTGTACGTCGACAACCGGGTCGGCCAGAGGTTGCTCTTCTTCGCCCATCCCGCTCACTTCTTCCACGTGGAGAACCTACGCCGAAGATCACACAACAACCACGCGGGGCGAGGACCGAGCCGCGTGCAGGGCCCGAAGATCAGGAATCCACGAACCTGGGTAGCCAAACGGTGAAGGTCGAACCCACGCCGATAGTCGAACGCAGCGTGACCTGACCCCCGTGGGCCTCGGCTATCTGCCTCACAATTGCCAACCCAAGGCCCGAGCGTCCGGCCTCCCGCGCCGAGGCCCTGTCTCCACGCCAGAAGCGTTGAAACACCCTCTCCTGGTCCTCGGGGCTGAGGCCCGGACCGTCATCAAGAACCGACATCCAGACCATCTCGGCGTCCTGACCCGCAGTCACCCTCACACGACAGGTCGGATCCGACACCCTGATGGCGTTGCTCAGCAGGTTCGCCAGAGCACGCCTCAGCGCAACCGGGTCGCCAACCACGGGCAACTCGGGAGCAATCTCGTGCAGCAACACGATTCCGGCGGCAGCTGCAGTCGCACCAAAGTCCTCGACCGTCTCGGCCACCACGATCGCAGCGTCAACAGGCTCGCGCCGCGAGTCGGTTCTCTCATGGTGGGCGTAGAGCAGGAGGTCGTCGACAAGGGCTGACATCCGTGACGCCGCCCGACCGGCAACCTCACCTGCGGCCCTGAAGTCGTCGGTGTCGGCATCCGGGTCCGCCATCACGACATCCAGGTTGGCCCGCAGGACCGCCAGTGGATTCCGTAGTTCGTGAGACGCCTCCTGAACGAAACGGCGCTGGCTCTCAAAGGCCACATCCAGACGCCCCAGCATGTCATCAAAGGTGTCAGCCAGATCACGAAGCTCATCGTCAGGACCGCCAAGGTCAATGCGCCTCGAAAGGTCGGTCGCCGAGATCTCCCGGGCTACCGACGAAATCCTCCCTATTGGTCGCAGGACCAGACCCGCCACATACCACCCGACAGCAAGGCTGCCAAGAAAGAGGGCAACGAGGGCGGTTACCGAATAGGTGCGAAGTTGATCGAGGGCACGACGGTTGACCTCCCCTTCGAACGCAACGAGCCGGTCCGAGACCGGCAGGGCGTCGTCTCCGGAAACTCCTGAAGCCGACTCCACCGCTGCGATCAGGTCGCCGTATCTGGTGTCGCGAGACAGCGGTTCGTCTGAAAGGGCACGCGACAGGCTCAGGTAGATGCCGCCGACCACGATCGCTGCCAGGCCAAACAGGAGAATCGAATACAGGAGGGTGAGGCGGGTACGGATGCTGCCCAGGCGGTTCGGCGCCCACGAGGCCACCCCAGACTCGTCCCGGACAATCACGAGGGATCCGCCCCATCGTCGAGCAGCCTGTAACCGCTGCCCACGATCGTCTCGATAATGGCTAGCTCATTCCCCTCGGACAGCTTGCGCCGAAGGGTTCCGACGGTCACGCGAACCGTGTTGGTGAAGGGATCCACATGCTCGTCCCATACATGGTCGAGCAGGTCCTCCTGAGAAACAACATCGCCGGGACGTGACATGAAGTAGCGGAGGAGGGCGAACTCCTTGGCAGTCAGGTCCAGAGAGCGGCCGCCACGGCTTACGTCGTGGGTCGCCGTATCCAAGAGGAGCGACCCCACCATGAGGACTGCTCCGGTGCGTCCAGAGTCGCGGCGCAGCAGGGATCTGACCCTCGCAGCCAGCTCATCGAAGGCAAACGGCTTCACCAGGTAGTCATCAGCACCCACGTCGAGACCCCGGATGCGCTCCTCGACGGTGTCGCGGGCCGTCAACATCAAGATCCTGGGCGCCACGCCCTCCGGCGGGTTCTCACGTAGCGCCCGACATACCTCGAAGCCGTCGAGTCCAGGCATTGTGATGTCAAGACAGATGAGGTCGTAAGGGGTCCAGGTGGCCTTAGCGAGGGCCTCGTCGCCGTCCAGCGCCGTGTCGACGGCGTAGCCGTTGCGACGCAGGCCACGGGCAATGGCGTCGACCAGGTCGGCCTCGTCGTCGACGAGCAGGATGCGCACGACATGACGGTACCGCGACCGGCGGCACCGTCCCGGTCAGGAGGTGACGCTCGGCATCTCCGTCAGCTGGAGGCCATGGCTCGGGTTCGGCTCAGGACACGGCTGGCAGCAATGCGCTCACTAACCACCTTGGATGAGCCACCCGGTGCCATCGAGACGCCGTAGAGGCAGTCGGCTGCCTCCATGGTGCGCTTCTGGTGGCTGACGATAAGCAACTGTGCGTCATCGCGGAAGCAGTCGACAAGGCCCAGGAAGCGGTGGAGGTTCACGTCGTCGAGAGCGGCCTCGACCTCGTCCATGACGTAGAACGGCGACGGCCGGCTACGGAACACGGCGAACAGGAACGCCAGCGCCGTGAGGGACCGCTCACCGCCAGACAACAGGGACAGCTTCTTCACGTTCTTACCTGAGGGACGTGCCTCGATATCGAGGCCGGTCTCGAGCAGGTTGTCAGGGTTGATGAGCTTCAGGCGCCCCTGGCCTCCCGGGAAGAGCTGATCGAACAACTCGGTGAAGTGGGTGGAAACCTCGGCGAAGGCGGACCCGAACACGCTGACGATCTCCTCGTCGACTGACCGGATCACCTTGCGGAGCTCCTTGCGCGTGGAGCGGATGTCGTCAAGCTGCTCCTGGAGGAAGCTGCGGCGCTCCTCGAGCGCGTCGAACTCCTCGAGGGCCAGAGGGTTGATGGGACCCATCAACTTGAGCTCGCGTTCCAGCTCGACAACCCTCACCGAGGCACTCACACCGTCGGGCAGTTCCGGACAGGGCGAGTCCAAGATGGAGTCTGGCTCCCGGTCGAACTCGGACCTGACAGCCGCAGTCAGGTTCTCTAGACGGAGTCGCGTCTCGGCCCTCTCGATCTCGAGCCTCGATAGCTTCTCGCGGGCGCCTCGGAGTGCTGTCTCTGCGGAGGACCGGTCTCTCCTCAGCTCATCAAGGCGGGCGGCAATGCTGCGGACCCTCTCGGACTGGAGTCGGCGGCGCTCCCTCAGAGACTCGAGGCGGTCATCGACGGCGGCCATGCGCAGGTCGACAGCCGCAATGAGGCTGTTGGTGATCTCCTCGCGACGGTCCAGATCATCACTTCTGCCGGCGGCTTCGAGCCTCTCGTCGGACAGGCGATCAAGGCGACCTGACAGGTCCGAGACCCTCGAACGGACCATTGCCATCCGACCGGAGACGTCGGCCGTACGTACCTCGTGTTCAGTTCTGCGGGCACCGACCTTCGCCGCACGTTCCTCCAGATCGCCGCGGAGGGTGGCCATACGGCGCCCGGCTTCGAGAGAGGCCTGTTCGGCCTGTTCAAGGTCGGGTAGCCGCGTCTCGAGGTCGGCTACACGGGCCGACTCGTCGGACAGACGCTGATCGAGCTCGCCGATGCGGCTTCGGAGGGCCTCGGTCTCGGCCCCCAGGTTCCGTTGCTCGGTCTGGATCCTGGCAAGGGCCTCAGCGGAGGTGGCAAACCTGTCGTCGTGGTCGTCTAGTTCACGTGACCTGCGTGCGATCTCGTCCTCGAGGGCGGCGGTTGTCTGCTCGGTGTTCCGGAAGGTGGCGGTCGCCTCCGAATGTGCCAACTCGGCATCAACCAACCTGGCCTCGGCCTCGATCAGGGCCGCCCCTGTGGCTCCGCCGCCGCTGGTGCCGACCCTCCAGCCTGTCGAGCTGAAGCGATCGCCGTCGTTGGTGACCACCACGGCCTCGGGGTGTTCAAGCGCCGCATCTATGGCGGCCCGCGTACCACCGGCAACAAGCACGGCGTTCCCGAGGAGGCTGTCGAGCAGGTTCTCGACACCGGGCTCGGTGGCATGGACGTGGGCCCGTACCGGCTCACCGAAATCGGGTGTCGAAGCATGCGAGGAGCGTTCGTGGAGGGACAGAACCGCTGCCGTGAACTGCCCTGTCCTCAAAGCCTCGAGCGCCTCATGGGCCCGATCGACACCATCGACGATGACGGCATCGAGGGCCTCGCCGGCAGCCGCCCCGAAGGCGGCCTCAAAGCCCTCGTCCACCTCGACCAGGTCAAGCAGCGTTCCGAGCACACCCTCTACATCGGACAGGTGGGCTGCCCCGGCCCGGCAACGTGCCTCGTCGAGAGCCAGGCCCAGAGCCTCGACCCGCGCCCTGATGCTGCGAAGATCAGCCTCCGTGGCGACGACCTGTTCCCATGCGGCGTTGCGGTCCCTGGATGCGGCACCGGCACGCTGCTCGAGTTCGGCCATGGCATCGACCAACGGCTCCTCCGAGGTGGTTCCGGCCGACAGGTCTGAGCGCAGTCGATCTGACTCGAGAGCAAGGACCGCCTCGGACTCGAGCGCTGAACTGAGCCGACTCTGGAACCTCTCGCGCTCGGCCCCAGCGTGGTCGACCGCCACACGTAGAACCCCCAGCTCGCCCCTCACCTCGGCGGCATGGCCACCAATGGCCGGGATTCCGTCTGCCCAGTCAATCTCGAAGCCAGCCCGATCAGCCGCCAACTCGGTTTCGGCCAGAGCAAGCTGCTCAGCCTCGGGTGCGAGGGCCTCGGACTCGTCATCGAGTTGGCTCATCTCGGCCTGGGCTCTGGCCAACTCGGCCTCGAGACCCACGACAACCTGCTGGGAGGCAAACAGCCCGCGGTCGCGCTCGATGCCCCTGAGGCGTTCCGAGAGAAGCGCACGCATGCCGCGCCCACGCTCCCGAAGTGCCTCGTATCGGGCCAGGCGGTCTCCCATGTCGTCTCCGCCGCGTGACGCCAACTCTGTCTCTGCTACGACCACCTCGGCGTCGAGGCGGCTCAGCGATGCCGCCTGACCGGTCTCCTCGGTTGCCAGGTCGGCCCTCCGGTTGGCCTCGTCGCCGGCCTGCCTGCGCAGGCGTGCCAGTTCCTGACCGGCCCGATGGAGACGTAGGGCCGTCAACTCGCCCAGGAGGTCTCCATGGCGACGGGCGGCGTCGGCCTGCCGCTCGAGTGGGCGCAGTTGACGCCTGACCTCGCGCATCAGGTCGCCAAGACGGTCCACGTTGGCCTCGGTGGATCGCAGGCGCCGCTCGGCCTTCTCCTTGCGCTTGCGGTACTTGAGGATTCCCGCAGCGTCCTCGATGATTGCCCGCCTGTCCTCGGGGCGGGCGTTCAGGACGGCGTCTATCTGACCCTGGGAGATGATCACGTGCTGCTGGCGTCCGACGCCCACGTCCGACAGGAGTTCCTGAATGTCGAGCAGGCGGCAGGGTGCACCGTTGATTGCGTAGTCGCTGTCGCCGCTGCGGAACAGGGTGCGGGTAATGGTCACCTCGGAGAACTCGACCGGCAAGAGGCCCGAGCCGTTGTCTATTGTCAGCGAGACCTCGGCGCGGCCGAGGGCCGGCCTGGATGACGTTCCGGCGAAGATGACGTCGTCCATCTTCTGGGACCTGACGGCGCTCGGAGCCTGAGCACCGAGAACCCATGCGATGGCATCCACGACGTTGGACTTGCCGCTGCCGTTGGGTCCAACGACGACGGTTACGCCGGGCTCCATGTCGAGGGTCGCCGAGTCGGCGAAGGACTTGAACCCCTTGACGGTAAGACGCTTCAGAAACACCTTCGAGACCCTACAGCGCCTGAATCACACCGGTGTCATTCCCCATTTGAACACCCTAGGCGAGACAGGGCCCCGGACCAGCGCGCTTCAACTCGTCTCCCCCCTCCACCCGGTCCGGGCAGGGGACGCCTCTAGACCTGTGTGTCGCAGTAGTAGACCCAGCGGCCCTTCAGCTTGATGCGCTGGATAGGCGCCCTGCTCCTGGGGCTGAGCTCTCCGGCCCGCCCGTAGACAGCCAGATGGATCCCGAAATCTCCGTGTTCGCCGAATATGTCGACAAACGGACGGGCTTCGATGCTCGTGCCCCTGTACTTGATGGCGTCGTGGACGGTCTCGATGAGGGCCCTGTAGAACCGGCGGACCTCCTGGGTTGACAGGGAGTTGCTCATCCGGTCGTAGAGGAGGCCCGCGTGGAAGAGCACCTCGTCGCTGTAGATGTCCCCCAGCCCGACGATCACAGAATCGTCTGTCAACAGGTTCTTCAACTCCATTTCACGGCCGAGGACCTGTCCGGCGAACACCGTCCACGAGATCGGCTCTCCCACCGGGTCGATTCCCAACTGGGCCAACTCTGGAACCTCGGCCATGAGGTCGTCTGCCGCTACGACGAAAACCTCGGAACCGCCCTCTGGATCGATGAGGCAAAGGTGGCCCCCCTGGGTGAACGCAATCGTCAACTCGGTGCCCTTGGCTACAGCGGCACGAGCCGGAAGCCGCCGGAGAGAGGAACCCGGCCCCATCTTGATCACGAGCATGTCCTCGCCGTCGAGACCGATCAGCAGATGGAGGCCGATCCGACGAACGGAGTCCAACTTCCGGCCGGCCAGCCTGGCGGTGAACGACTTTCGGTTGCGATACCTCCCCAGCACCGCCATGGACTCGGCATCAGCCGACTTGATCTTGCGGCCTGAAATCTCGCGATCCAGGTCACGTCGGATCGTCTCGATTTCGGGAAGTTCATACTCGACTGTCACTGGCTCTCTCCGGTTGTGTCGTCTGCACTGGTGCCGTCCTCGGCGAGGAACGCGCATGCCATCTCCGCGGCGGCCTGCTCGGCCCGCTTCTTTGACGTTCCGACACCGGGCCCGAACGTCTTGCCGCCCACCTCCACGGTCGCAAGAAACTGGCGGTCATGCTCCGGGCCGTCAAATGTGAGGCGGTACTCAGGCGCCTCACCTGAGCCCTGCGCCACCAACTCCTGTAGACGTGTCTTGAAATCGTGGTCGCCGGGGCTTAGGGACGCGACCCGTATCTGCTCAGCCATCAGGCCGTGGACCACATCGACAGCCCTGGCATGGCCGCCATCGAGGAACACGGCACCGATCACCGCCTCCATTGCGTCGCAGAGGATTGAGGACTTGTCACGACCACCCGAGGCATCCTCACCGCGACCCAGTCGCAGAACGGTCCCCAACTTGATGGAACGTGCCGCATCGGCAAGTGCCTCCTCGCTGACGACAGCCGACCTGATCTTGGCGAGATCACCCTCGTCCTGGTCGGGCCGGGTGCGATAGACCTCGTCCGTAACTGCCAGGCCCAGCACCGAGTCCCCGAGAAACTCGAGTCGTTCGTTCGAATCACCTTCGTGCTCGGCGCACCAGGAGCGATGGGTGAGCGCCGTGGCCAAGAGATGAGGCTCGGAGAAGCGGTGTCCGAGCGACGTCTGGAAGGAGTCCAGTTCACCGGTTTCGGCGCCCTCATCGGGCTGCACACCGGTCGGATGGTCGATGACCAGGATCTCAGCCGAGGCGGGAGACGACATAGTCAACGGCGTCACGCACTGACCTGAGATCATCCAGGTCGTCGTCGTCGAATCGGAAGCCGATCGACCGCTCACTCAACTCCTCTTCGAGCGCCTCGACCAACTCGATCAACGCCAGAGAATCGGCGTTCAGGTCATCGGCGAAAGAGGCACCCTCGCTGATTGCGGTGGGTTCGATCTCGAGAATGTCGGCGAGTCGTTCCCGGATCATGCCGAGAACCTCGTCGCGCCCCATTGGGGTACCTTCTACATGGGTTTCTGCTGGCACCGGGGGCTCCTTGTCGCCATCTGCTGCGCTCGCGGCCGCCCGGATTCTATCGGATGGGTATACCTGATGAGCATTGGCCGAAATGGTCTGACATAGATCTGAACGACCCGGTGGCCGCAGATCTCAGCCGGAATCACCCACGGCCTCGGTCAGGTGACCGACCACGCCTGCCTCGACCATCTCAGCCGCCGCCCCTATGGCGTTCTTCATCGCCGTTGCACCGGTAGAGCCATGGCTGATAATGCAGACGCCCCTCACACCCAACAGCATCGCTCCCCCGTAGGTGTCGGGGTTGAACTGCGCGTAGAGGGCATCGAACTCGGGACCCAGAACCCCGGCAGCCTCGATTGCCTCGGGACGCCCGGACATGCTCGTGAGAAGCGCTGTCATGAGGGTCTTCATGCTTCCCTCCAGGGCCTTGAGGGCCACGTTGCCGGTGAACCCGTCGGTGACGACCACATCTGCCGCATCAGTGAGAAGATCCCTGCCCTCGACGTTCCCGATGAACACGCCCTGTCTGAAATCGGCACCATCCAGGGCCTCGTAGGCCTCCTTCACAAGCGGGCTTCCCTTGCTGGGCTCCTCGCCGATCGACAGCAACGCAACCCGTGGCATCTCGATTCCGAGACGATCCCTGGCAAAGACCGCCCCCATCTGTCCGAACTGCACGAGCCAGTCGGGGCTGCACTCGGAGTTGGCGCCGGCATCCAGCAGAACCGTTGGGGTGGTACCCGGAGCTGGAAGCAGCGTGGCGATGGCAGGGCGGGATACTCCCCGGATACGACCCATCCGGAGCAGGGCACTGGCCATCGTGGCCCCGGTGTTGCCTGCGCTGACCATGGCCGAGGCGGATCCGTCCCGCACCGCCTCGGCGGCACGGACGAGAGAGGAGTCCTTCATACGGCGGACGCTGGAGCCCGGCTCGGCATCCATGGCGATTACCTCAGATGCTGGCAGCACGGGAAGATCGCCGATGTCGCCCATCTCGTCGGGGCGACCCACGAGCAGGACAGGAATGCCATCGTCGGCGGCAAGGCGGGCGCCGGCCACGATCTCAGCAGGGGCGTTGTCGCCACCCATGGCGTCAACTGCAATTGGAAGCATCAGAACCCGGTGATCAGCGGCCTGAAATGCCGTCGCGAACCGGGCGGGCAGAAACCCGACCGTCAGTCGACCTCAACCGCCTGGCGCCCGGCGTACCACCCGCAGTTGCCGCACACCCGGTGGGGCCTCTTGGTGGCACCACACCGGTCGCATGCACTGCGCGCTGCGGTCCCGAGGGTCCAGGCTGCGGCCTTACGGCTGCGACCCTTTGCCTTGGATGTCTTCTTCTTGGGAACGGCCATCGTCGGTTCCTCGGCGAAAATCGGCGGTCTGAACGAAATGTCAGGATGCTCTCCTGACGACCCGGCAAGGCTAGCGGGCAGACTGCGCAACCCGCACCAATCACCCGTTCAACCGGAGTCTCCCAGGCGCTAAGTCGCTTCGTCATCGCCGGAGTCGGGCCGAAGGGCATCCAGCACCGCCCACCGCGGATCCATTGGACGATCTGACTCGGAGTCGTCCGGAATCTCGAGCAGAGTGGGAAACCTCTCAGAGTCGGGGCCCAGACATTCATCGCGGCAGAGCGGAGACAGCGGCAACGTCAGGAGCACGGCATCGCGCACAAGTGGCTCAAGGTCCAGGTTCTCCTCACCAAGGAGGTAGACGTCTCCTGTGTCGGGCTGGTTGCCCTCTCCATCGGGTCGGTCGGGAACGTAGACCTCGCTGACATGCAGGTCCAGATGCCCCGAGACGGGTTCCAGACAGCGCCGACACTCAGCGGTCCAGTCGGCGGACACGCTGCCCGAGACAGCAATCTCGCTTCCCCGGACCTCAACGGAAAGCGAAAGGTCGACCTGGCCCTCAACGACCCGCACGGCACCGACAGCCAGATCAGCGAGGGTGGTTTCGAGCATGACCTCCCTGATGGACCCATGGCGTCGCCTAAGGGCATCCAGCGGGAACAGCAGGTTCTCGGTCACGGCAGAGATGTCAGCCGGCGAAGGTGGCGTGGCCGGCCTCAGCCGAACTCGTCGCCATCCTGGTCCTGGTCGAAGAAGACCGAGCTTGGCCTGGACCTGGCGGCCTCCTCTTCGGCAACCCGGGCCTCTTCCTCGCGGCTCTCGCGGTCGCGGTCCAGCACGGTCTCCTGGAGGCGACGGCGGCCGTTGGCGATGGCGTCTCGGGTGCTGGTCAGGAGCGTCTCGAAGCTGCCCAACTTCTGGTCGCAGTAGTCCTCGGTCTCACGCCGCATCCGACGTGCCTCTTCGCGGGCCGTCTCCAGCAACTGGCGTGCACGCTGCTCGGCGGTTCTCACCACCTCGGTCCGTTGAACCAGGCGCTCGGCCCTTGACCTCGCCAACTCCAAGATGTCGTCGCCCTCACCACGGACCTTTGCAAGGAACTCCTCTCGCTCCTTCAGCAGCCAGCGGGCCGCCCTCAACTCATCGGGCAGGCGCGCCACGGCCTCGTCGAGCATGTTCAACAGCTCGTCCTTGTTGATCATCGACGACGTCGAGAGGGGCATTGGGCGTGCCGACGCCACGACCTCGCGGGCCTGACGAAGGATGGCCTCGACCTGGGGCGGACGGTAGGGATCTGGAGCCACGGGTGCAGGAGCCTCAAAGGCCTCGGGTGCCGGTGGCACGGGTGGCTGCTGGTCGGTCACGACGCGTACCGGTCTGCCAGACGCAGCGACACTGCGTCGGGAACCATCGATGAGACATCGCCACCCAGCCTGGCTACCTCACGGATCAACCTCGATGCCAGAAAGGAGCGGCGGGAAGCGGTGGGCAGGAAGAGGGTTTCAACCTCCGAGATGGCCGAGTTCATCTGGGCCATCTGGAGTTCGCTCTCAAAGTCGGACACAGCACGCAGGCCCTTGATGATGAAGTCGGCACCTACCTCGCTGGCAAGATCTACAACCAGCCCGTCAAACGACGTTGTCGTTACGTTGCCCAGGTGCTCGAAGCACTCGTCGAGGAGGGCCATTCGCTCAGCCAGGTCAAACAGGCCATCGCCCTTGGCGGGATTGATGAGGGCAGCCACGACGACCTCATCGAACAGGCGCGCTGACGTCTCGACCATCTCGACATGGCCATTGTGGACCGGGTCGAAGGATCCGGGATAGAGGACTCGGGTCACGGCTGGTGGCTCCCAGTCGGTCGGGTTGGTTGGTTTGCGTCAGGCTTGGGCCTCATCAGCATCACCACGGTACTCCCGTGGCGGCGGGTGGACTCGACATGCCACCGTGGACCGGGGTCCACCTCGTGATCCGACTCAACCACGACCACCGATTCCGGTGGACCGTCGGCGAGGGAGTCGAGAAGGCCGGGCCAGGAGTCGAAATCGTAGGGCGGGTCCAACAACACGAGCCCCCACTCGGTCCGATCGGCACCCACCCACGCGGGCCCGTTGGCGACAACGACCGTGGACCGGTCCTCCATACCGCAGGTAGCGAGGTTTCCACGAACCAGATCGGCCGCCGACCGGGAACTCTCCACGAACACCGCCCGCTCAGCTCCACGTGAAAGCGCCTCAATCCCTAGTGCCCCGGTTCCGGCGAACAGGTCCAACACCACGGCCCCGTCGATGGCCCCGAGGCTGTAGAGGGCGTTGAACATGGACTCTCTCACCCTGTCGCTGGTCGGGCGCAGGCCGGGGCCGTCAGGTCCTGTCAGGCGGCGTCCTCCGGCGGTTCCCGCTACGACTCTCATCGGCTCAGTATGGTGCGCTCTCCGTCGTGGGCGGTGCTGCCGGGCCGCTACGGTCCGACACGTGCGAGCGCCAGCCAACATCATTTGCGTCGACTGCGGGGGCACATGTCACCTGCTCGGCCATCCAGACCGTGAACTCGAGCCCGGAGACCCCGTCGCCTACAGGTGCGAACTCTGCATGGACCGCTGGGACATCGTCATGCCCGACGATGATGACGAACACGGCGGGTAGTCCACTCAGGACTTGAGAAGAAAGTCCGACTCGGCCTCTCCCAGGAAGAGCGCCACCTCGTCGGCCAGCCCGGGGTGTCTGCTCAACCCGTCTCCGTCCCCGACGAGTTGGAGCGCCACCTCGCGTGCGACCTCCACCCACTCCCGGTCGCGTCGAAGCGACGCCAGACGCAGGTCGTTGCGGCCCTTCTGGCGCTCCCCCATGATCGTTCCCTCGCCACGAAGGTCCAGATCTACCTCAGCCAACTCGAAGCCGTCGGTGCTGCGAACAAGTGCTCCCAACCGCTCCTCGGAGTCGGGAGTAGATGCCTCACCCACCAGAATGCACCTGCTGGCAACCGTCCCCCGGCCGACCCGGCCGCGCAGTTGGTGCAACTGGGCGATTCCGAACCGCGCCGCATCGAGCACCACCATGATCGTCGCATTCGGAACATCGACGCCGACCTCGATGACCGTCGTGGCCACCAACACGTCGAGGTCGCCGGCACGGAAGCGGCGCATTGTCTCCTCACGCTCGACGTGGCCCACCCGCCCGTGGAGGAGCCCGACCCGCATGTCCGCAAGCGGACCGGCTGACAGGTCGGCGAAGGTCTCCTCGGCCGAACTCACCTCGAGGGTCTCGGACTCGTCGATCAGCGGGCACACGACGTATGCCTGCATTCCTGCCGCCACCTCGGACCTGACAGCCCCCCAGACCTCGTCATCGGCATCGACCAGCCACGAGGTGGCAATCGGTGTCCGACCGGGAGGCATCTCATCGAGCACTGAAACGTCGAGGTCCCCGTAGACGGTCATCGCAGCCGTCCTGGGAATCGGCGTCGCCGTCATTACGAGGACATCGGGAACGGCTCCATCGGCGTTCTTCTCGCGCAGCGCTGCACGCTGTTCGACACCGAACCGGTGCTGTTCATCGATAACCACAACTCCAAGGGAGAAAAAGTCGACACCCTCCTGAATGAGTGCATGAGTGCCGATGAGGATGTCCACTCCGCCCGAAGCCAGATCCCCGGTAATGCGTCGACGGTCAGCAACCGGAGTCCGGCCGGTGAGCAACTCCACCCGCAGAGGCCGATTCCCGAGCAGCGTCGTCGGATCGGGAACCGTGAGGTCACCCAGCATCTCGGCCACACCAAGGTGATGCTGCTCCGCCAGCACCCCTGTGGGAGCCATAAACGCACCCTGGTGGCCGCCCTGCACAGCTGCCAGCATGGCCGTGACCGCCACGACGGTCTTGCCAGAACCGACATCTCCCTGCAGGAGCCTGTGCATTGGTCGTGGCTCGACCAGGTCGGCCCGGATCTCGTCGATCGTGCGCACCTGGGCACCGGTCAGTTCGAAGCCCAGCACTCCGTGGAACGCCCCGACGAGGTCTCCGTCGACACAGTGGGCGATACCCATCGTTGTGCGTTCCAACTCAATCTTTCTCTGGACCAGCTCAAGCTGGATGCGCAGCAACTCGTCGAACACCAGGCGCCGTCTGGCCTCGGAAACCTCCTTCATCGAACCCGGTCGGTGAATGCCGCCGAATGCCTCAGAGCGACCCACAAGGTGGTACGTGTCCAGAACCTCGGCCGGCACCGGATCAGCGAACCCGCGACCCCCGGTAACCCGGCGAAGCGCCTCGGCAGCCATCGAGTCGAACTCCCAGGTATGCAGCCCGGCCGCCTCGGACTGCGGGTAGACGGCGACGATCCTGCCGGTCTGGTCACCCACCAGATCCACGAGCGGGTTCGTCATCTGATTGTTCCCCTGATACTGGTCGACCTTGCCGAACACCACGGCCTCGATGCCAACCGACAACTGTCGCTCCCGCCACGGCTGATTGAAGAACGTGAGGCGCAGCGAACCGGTGTCATCCTCGACACGCACCTCGACGATGGTCCGCCTGTTGCGGGTACGGCGCGCCGACACCGAGGTGACCCGAACCAGGACCATCCCCTCCTCTCCGACCGAAAGGGCGCCGATTGTGGCCTCGCGGCTCCGGTCCAGGTACCTGCGCGGGTAGTAACAGAGCATGTCCATCACCGAGTGGACACCCACCTTGGCCAGCGCCGCAGCCCTCTTGTCACCTACGCCGTTCAGGTCGGTGACGGGCCTGTCATCAAGCTCCCTGAGGGTTACGCCGTCGCCGGCCACGCCTGCAGCCCCTACTCGATTCCCAGGTAGTAGGGGTAGAGGGGTTGCCCGCCGACATGTGTCTCTACCTCGAGGTCGGGATGTTCGGCCTTGAGCCAGGAGACAATGGCCGCTGTCGTGGCCTCATCGGCGTCGGCCCCCTCGATGAGGGTCACCAGCTCGTGTTCGCCGGTGACCACCGCGTCCAACAGCCCCGTAGTGGCAGCAATAAGGGAATCGGCAATGACCCGCACCTTTCCACCGGAAAGGCCCAGATGGTCTCCCTCGCTGATGGCGCCCGCTTCGCTGCCGGCATCGCGGACCGCCACGGTCACCTCTCCGGCCAGCACGGCCGATGCAGCCCTGGCCATCGCCGCGACGTTGCCGTCTGCGGTCCCACACGGGTCGTACTCGAGCAACGATGCGAAACCCTCGGTGACCCCACGGGTAGGCACCACCCTCACCGTCTTAGATGTCTGGCCGTCGACCTGCTCGGCGACTGGAATGATGTTGCCGTTGTTGGGCAACAGCACTACCTCGTCGGCCGGCACGGCCTCGACCGCCTCAAGCAGGTCGGTGGTCGACGGGTTCATGGACTGACCACCCAGAACCACCCTGCCCACGCCCAGAGACCTGAAGATCTGACGAAGACCCTCTCCGTTGGCCACCGCCACAACGGCACAGTCCACGGGGTCGGTCGGGCCGCCGTCATCGATGTGGTCACGGACCCATGCCTGCTCCTCGACCTCTTCGTAGAGATCGGTAACCCTTATGCGGTGTGGTCGGCCAGCGGCGATTCCGGCCTCGATCGCCGCTCCGATGTCGTCGGTGTGGACATGGCAGTTCCAGATTCCGTCGCCTCCCACCACGACTATCGAGTCACCGATTGAGTCCCAGGCCTCTTTGAATGCGGGCACGGCATCGTCGAGGGCGTCCAGGAAGTACATGACCTCGTACCTGGTTCCATCCTGTCCTGACGGATGCGAATCGCCGACAGGTCCTACCGCCGGCCCGGACACCTCCGGTGGAGCCGGTAGCGGCCGGCCATCGAGAGTCGTCAACAGGGAGTCGAGCAGAAGTAGGAAACCGCTTCCGCCCGCATCGACCACACCTGCCTCGGCCAACACCGGCAAGAGCTCAGGGGTCCGTTCGAGCGCCTCGCCGCCGGCTGCCCTGGCGGCCTCGGCGACCGCCAGAAGATCGCCGCCGTCATCGGCTGCACCGAGAGCCGCCGTGGAAGACTCGCGGACCACGGTCAGGATCGTGCCCTCAACGGGCCTCATCACCGCCGTATACGCAGCAGCAGAGGCGCTGGCCATGCCATCGGCGAGTACCCGACCGCCCACCTCGCCGGAACCGGCCACCACGTCCATGAGGCCGCGCAGAATCTGGGAGAGGATCACCCCGGAGTTCCCACGGGCCCCCATGAGAGAACCATGCGAGATGGCCCCCGCCACTGAACCCAGGTCGGGGTCCGGGTCAAGTTCGTCCAACCCGGTCACCACGGACTCGACGGTCATGAACATGTTGGTGCCGGTGTCACCATCTGGAACCGGGTAGACGTTGAGAAGGTTCAGCACCTCACGGTGGCTGGAGAGCGCCTCGGCGAAACCCGTCATCACGGATCGCAGGGCACCCGCGTCAATAGAGGTGAGCGTCACGGTCAGCGATCGTAACCAACGACGTGGTGGAGGTAGTCCAACCCCGCGACCCGACACGCCCGAGGGTTGGAGACACGGGGTACCCGGCCGTACGCTTTCACGGTTCGATAACAGGTCCAGTCGGCTAACCAGATTGCCGACGGTCCATACAATGAAGACCAAGGTGTGTGATGGCGTCCGTCTGTGAGATCTGCGGCAAGAAGCCCTGGTTCGGCAAGTCCCTGAGCCACTCCCATCGACGGACCAACCGTCGCTGGAACCCAAACATCCAGCGCGTGCGCGCCGTGGTCGGCAAGACCACCAAGCGGATCGACGTCTGCACCGGCTGCATCAAGGCCGGCAAGGTCACCAAGGCCGTACACAAGTCGGCCGACCGGGCCTGACCTTCCGGCACCAGACAGGTACAGGAACCACCGTGCAGGGTGTAGTCAAGTCCTACGACCCCGGCACCGGAGACGGCATCCTCGTCCGTGAGTCCGACCTGGCCGAGTTCGACCTTGCCGACAACGCCATTGAGGGCTCCATCTTTCGCATGCTCCGACAGGGACAGCGCGTTGTATTCGACCTGGACGGAGACGGTCGGGCCACCGGCCTGTCGCTCGGCTCCGAAGCCGACATGGGAACACCCGACCTGTCCTGAAAGGTACGGGTTCCGGCTCCGCCCTGAGCCGGGGAGGCCGAACATTGACAGGAGTCACACCTGAGCGTGTGGCTTTTGCCACGGCATCCCCATAACAATGGGTCCGCATGGCACCAACCGGTAACCAGCAACTGATCGACTGGGTCTCCCACTGGCAGGAGATCCTCTCTCCCGACCAGATCCACTGGTGCGACGGCTCCGAAGCCGAATACGACCGGTTGGCAGGCGAGCTGGTCGAGGCCGGCACATTCGAACGCCTCAACGACGACCTTCGCGAGAACAGCTACCTCGCCCTCTCAGACCCGGCCGACGTGGCAAGGGTCGAGGACCGCACCTACATCTCCACCACCAATGCGGGCGACGCCGGCCCCACCAACAACTGGCGCGACCCCGACGAGCTGAAGGCCGAGATGCTCGAGCTCTACCGGGGAGCCATGAAGGGCCGGACCATGTACGTGGTCCCGTTCAGCATGGGTCCCCTCGGCTCACCCATCGCCCACATCGGTGTGCAGTTGACCGACTCCCCGTACGTGGTGGTGAACATGAGGATCATGACCCGAATGGGTCAGGCGGTCCTCGACGTTCTGGGCGACAACACCTTCGTGCCCTGTGTGCACTCGGTTGGCTACCCGCTCCTCGACGGCGCCGACGACGTCCCGTGGCCCTGCGATGCCGACAACAAATACATCTCCCACTTCCCCGAAACGAGGGAAATCTGGTCATACGGCTCGGGCTACGGAGGAAACGCCCTGCTCGGAAAGAAGTGCTTTGCCCTGCGGATCGCGTCGACCATGGCCCGCGACGACGGGTGGCTGGCCGAACACATGCTCATCCTCGGGATCACGCCTCCCGGCGGCGAGAAGCGCTACATCGCCGCCGCCTTCCCGTCTGCATGCGGCAAGACCAACATGGCCATGCTGGTACCCACCCTCCCCGGCTGGACCGTCGAGACGGTCGGAGACGACATCGCATGGATGAAGTTCGGCGACGATGGACGCCTCTACGCCATCAACCCGGAAGCGGGGTTCTTCGGCGTTGCACCCGGCACCTCGTTGAAGACCAACGAGAATGCAATGAAGACCCTCTGGGGAAACTGCATCTACACGAACGTGGCCGCCACCCCCGACGGCGACATCTGGTGGGAGGGCATGACCGACGAGCCGCCAGCCGAGCTGACCGACTGGCGGGGCGACCACTGGACACCCGACAGCGAAAGTCGGGCAGCCCACCCCAACGCCCGCTTCACAGCTCCGGCATCACAGTGCCCTTCAATAGCCCCCGAGTGGGAGGACCCTGCCGGGGTCCCCATCTCGGCGATCCTGTTCGGAGGCCGCAGGGCAACCAACGTCCCACTTGTCACCGAGGCACACAGCTGGGAACACGGCGTGTTCCTGGGCTCGATCATGAGTTCCGAGAAGACCGCAGCCGCCGCCGGCACCGTCGGCGAGGTTCGCTTTGACCCGTTCGCGATGCTGCCCTTCATCGGCTACAACGTGGGCGACTACTTCGCCCACTGGCTGGAGATGGGGGCGGGTGCCGACCCGACGAAGTTGCCCCGGATCTACTGGGTGAACTGGTTCCGCAAGGACGCCGACGGTTCCTTCATGTGGCCCGGCTTCGGCGAAAACTCCAGGATCCTGAAGTGGGTGATGGAACGGATCGGCGGAACCGGAGAGGCCGTCCCGAACGCCATCGGCATGGTCCCCACGACCGATGCAATAGACCGCAGCGGCCTCGACCTGACCGACGCGGACATGGACGCCCTGCTTGCTGTCGACACCGATGCCTGGCAGGGCGAGGCCGACCTGATCGAACAGCACTACGCCAGGGCCGGCGACAGGCTGCCGGAGGAACTACGCCGCCAGCTGGCCGACCTCCGCAAGAGGCTGTCGGCCTGAGGGACGCTCAGACGGCCCCGACCAGCATGGCCCGGATGCCGAGCCCCATGAGGAACAGACCGGCGAAGCCGTAGAGCAGGTAGCGGTGGGCCCGCATGCTCTGGCGGTAGCTGTAGACGATTCCCACCGTGATGAACGCCACGAAGCCATAAAAGAGGTGGAACTGTGGCGGATCTATCCCCTGGCCTGCAACCAGGCCGACCCCGAGCGTCACCTGGGCCACGATCGTCAACTGCACCAGGCCCACAAACCACCAGAGGGAACGTCCACGCAGGACCACGACCCTGTGGGCCGCCAGCGCCCACGCGCCTGCCATGCCGTTCCCGATCACCATCATCCACGCCATGCCCTCGTGGATGTCACGGAGGCTTGCCAGGGTCACCACGAACGGGTCGACCATCAGGCCACCGCTCCTGATTCCCGGAGGGCGATGATCTCGTCGGCGTCGTACCCGGCAAGGTCCAGGATCTCGTCACTGTGTTGGCCCGGATGTGCCGGCGGTCCCTGCACCTCGCCCGGTGTGCGGCTCAAGCGCGGTGCCGGCCCGGGCTGAACCAGCCCTGCCACATCCACGAACGTGCCCCTTTCAACGTTGTGGGGATGAGCTGTTGCCTCGTTGAGGTCCAGCACGGGTGCGTAGCAGACGTCGCTGCCCTCCAGAATGGTGTCCCACTCGTCGCGGGTCCGGGTGGCCACCACGGCTGCAACCTTCTGCTTCAGCTCGGGCCAGCGGGAGCGGTCGTGCTGGCCGGCGAACACCTCGGGATCAAGACCCAGCTTGTCGATCAACTCGGCGTAGAACTGCGGCTCGATCGAACCAATCGAGATCCACCCACCGTCGGAGCACTCGTAGACGTCGTAGAAGTGGGCGCCTGTGTCGAGCATGTTGCTACCCCTCGCGGGGTCCCAGAAGCCGGTGGCCGTCATCCCGTGGAACATACCCATGAGGCTGGCTACCCCATCCACCATGGCGGCATCCACCACCTGTCCCTCGCCAGACGAGCGAGCCTCGAGCAGGGCACACACCATCCCGAAGGCCAGATACATGCCGCCACCGCCGAAGTCGCCGACCAGGTTGAGGGGGGGCACGGGGCCGGAATCGACCCGGCCCATGTGTGCCAGCGCACCTGCCAGGGCTATGTAGTTGATGTCGTGTCCCGCCGCATGCGAGTAGGGACCCTCCTGGCCCCAGCCGGTCATGCGCCCGTACACGACGGCCTTGTTGCGGGCCATGCAGTCCTGCGGGCCCACCCCGAGTCGTTCGGCAACGCCGGGACGGAAACCCTCAAAGACCATCTCAGCCTTTTCGACGAGGCGCATGACGACCTCGATGCCTTCGGGTGACTTGAGGTCGACGCCCACGCTGCGCCTTCCGCGGTCGTTCACCATCATCGGAGGCTCTGCCGGGTCGCCACCCCGCACCGACGAGGCGCGGTCGATGCGGACCACATCGGCACCCATGTCTGAGAGCATCATTCCGCAGAACGGGCCCGGACCTATCCCGGCCAACTCCACTACCAGAACACCGTCAAGAGCTCCCATCTGCGCCTCCTCCTGCATTCTCCTTGTCGGCTCGTTCCCGCTCGACAGCGCGGCAGTGGGTCGAGATGGCATCGATCAGGTGCGGCCAGGCACCCGTCGGCAGGTCGTGGCCCCAGCCCTCTATCAGCACCAGGTCGGCACCGGGGACCACCTCAGCGGTCCGCTCGCCGCCGCTCATCGGAAGGAGCGTGTCAGCGGTTCCGTGGATGACACGTGTAGGGACCGTGAGGTTCCTGAGGGCCTCTTCCCTGTCACCGCCACCTGCGGCGAACTGGCGGTCAAACGCGCCGGTGGGCTGGACCGAACGGGCCGCATACCTGGCGAACGTAGCGAGGGCATGATCGTCATCGTGCCATTCGGGACTTGCCCAGAGTCGACGGTCAGCCAGGTCCTTGGCGGCGCGCTCCCCAGGGTCTTCAGGTGCGGGTGCGACAAGGGCGGCCAATACCTCACCCCCGGGTCGACCAAAATCCGGGTTGCCCGTGTTGGAACCCATCGAGACAAGGCTGCGGGTGCGGTCGGGATGTTCGATGGCGAAGGTCTGGGCGATCATCCCCCCGAGGGAGAAACCCACGATGTGTGCGGCATCCACCCCGAGGTAGTCGACCAGGCAGACGGCGTCGCCCGCCATGTCCGACAGCGTGTAGGAGTCGCCGTCGGCGAGCATCGTGGACAGCCCGCTGTCGCGGTGGTCGTAGCGCACAACCCTGAAGCCGGTGGCAGCCAGGCCCTCACAAAAGCCCTCCTCCCAGAGCAGCAGCTGGCTTCCCAGACCATGCATCAACAGGATCGTCGGCGCAGCAGAGTCGCCGAACGACTCGTAGCAGAGGTTGATTCCGGTAGGTAGCTCAGCGGTGCTCACAGCGCCATCATCGGATGCCATCGGCCGCCGGGCAAGCCGGGCGGGTCCGCAACGCCGGTCGACGGGTACCGTCACGTTTGTGACGACCATCAGGGACCACAGGTTCGGCGACCTGGACACGCCGACCCTCTACTCGATTCTGCGCCTGCGCTCCGAGGTGTTCGTCGTCGAACAGGACATCGTCTACACAGACCCCGACGGACGCGACGTCGAGGAAGGGACCCGCCACATCTTCGTATGCGGGCCAGACGAATCCGACAGGGTCACCGCCTACCTGAGGCTGCTGGCCGAGGTCGACGGAAGCCACCGGATCGGCAGGGTCGTGACGGATCCGGTAGCACGGGGAACGGGACTCGCCGGGATGCTCATCGGGCATGTCCACGACTCCACCCCGGGACGAATCACCCTCCACGCCCAGGTCCACCTCGAGGACTGGTACCGGTCGCTGGGTTACGAGAGGACAGGGCCCGACTTCGACGACGAGGGGCTCCCCCACGTCCCCATGGAACGCCTCCAGAACTGACAGCCGAACTCGGTTTCGGTGACCTCAGGCCCAGCCCAGTTCCTGCAGGCGGTCATCGTCGATGCCGAAGTGATGGGCCACCTCGTGCACCACCGTCACGCCAATCTGGCGGCGTAGTTCGTCAAGGTCGTTGCAGACTCCACACAGGGTCTCCCGGTACAGGACTATCCGGTCCGGTAGGACGGCGCCACCTCCCCCGTAGTTCTCACGGTGGGTGAGGGGTACGCCCTCGTAGAGGCCCAGCAGGCTGCCCATGTCGGTACGGTCGGTGCTGTCTGCCACCAGGACAGCAACGTTGTCCATGAGGTCACCCAGCTCGGCTGGCAGAGCATCCAGTGCCTCGGCCACGAGTGCCTCGAACGTCTCCGTATCGACCGTCTCCACGAGGGGAATCGTAGGGGCGACAATCTGTCCCGAGGACGGCGCCACCCCGAGAAGGCCGTCACCGGCCGTGGGTAGGGTGCAGCCATGTCTTCACCAACGTCGGAACCCGGCATGCTCAGCGCCGAACCGGCAACCTCTGTAGCAGCCGATGCCCTGCTGGATGGCCTGAACGAGGCCCAGGCAACGGCCGTCACGACCGACGCTGTTCCCCTCGCCATCCACGCCGGTGCAGGTTCCGGCAAGACCCGGGTGCTCACCCGCCGGATCGCCTGGCGTTCGCTGACCGGCCGCAGCGACCCCCGCCGCGTCCTGGCCCTCACCTTCACGCGCAAGGCCGCCGCTGAACTGCGGTCCCGGCTACGCATCCTGGGCCTGCGAGATCAGGTTGCTGCCGGCACCTTCCACTCGGTCGCCTACGCGCAGCTGCGTATCTGGTGGAACGACAACAACATCTCCGAACCGGAGCTGATCGACAGCAAGTACAGCCTTGTCAACTCGCTGCTGCCACGGGACAAGCGAAGCACCGACACCCTCGACGTGATCGGAGAAATTGAGTGGGCCAAGGCCCGGCGGGTAACTCCCGAGCGATACGCGGCCGCGGCGGAAGAAGCCGGCCGGAACCCACCGCTGCCGCTCACGATCCTGGCCGGCGTGTTCAAAGACTACGAGGACCTCAAGTCCCAGCAGGGAAAGGTCGACTTCGACGACCTCCTGGACGGCTGCCGGCGAGCCCTCACAGGCGAAGGCAGAAGGTCCAAGTTGTTCGCCGACGCCCAGAGGTGGCGCTTTCGCCACATCTACGTCGACGAATTCCAGGACGTCAACCCGCTGCAATTCTCCCTGCTTGATGCCTGGCTTGGAGGCCGCAACGACCTCTGCGTGGTCGGCGACCCCGATCAGGCCATCTACGGATGGAACGGCGCCGACGCCGACCACCTGCGCCGCTTCGACACCCATTTCCGCGACGGAACCGTGCTTGAGCTACGTCAGAACTACCGCAGCACCCCACAGGTCCTGCGTACAGCCGCCGCTGCACTTTCGGACCGTGACCCCATGGAGGCCAACAAGCCGAGCGGCCCCAACCCCACCATCACCGCCCACACCGACGACCGGGAGGAGGCTGCTGCAATCGCCCGCCGGGTCAGGGAGTCGCGTGGAGTCGACCGGCCGTGGTCACAACAGGCGGTGCTTGTGCGCACCAATGCCCAGGCTGAGATGGTGGCTACCGCGCTAACCGCCGCCGAGATACCTGTCCGGACACGCTCCGGAAGCGCCCTCCTGGATCGGGCCGACGTGCGGGCCGCCCTGAGTTCTCTCAGGAAAAGAAAAGGGGCCCTTGCCGAGCAGCTGGGCGACCTCGGATCCGATGCCGGGTCCGATACCTCATACCAGCCAGCCAACCCCCGCGATGCCGAACGAGATGTCGCGTTCGCAGAACTCCGACGCCTCATCGACGAGTTCCTCGCCCTCAACCCTCGCGGAACCCCCGACGACTTCAACACGTGGGTCCGCACAAGCGCCGGTGCCGGAATCGACGCCTCCACCGACGCCGTCGAGGTCTCCACCTTTCACGGCGCCAAGGGCCTGGAGTGGCCCATCGTCCACATCGCCGGTCTCGAAAAGGGGCTGGTGCCGATCGCGCACGCACGCGACCCGAAGTCCCTGGCCGAGGAACGGCGCCTTCTCTACGTGGCCTTGAGCCGCGCCGAGGAGGTGCTGCACTGCACCTGGGCAGCCGAACGCACATTCGGCACCAGAACCTCACGGAGGTCACCATCGCCGTGGCTCACCGACATTGACGCCGCCATCAACGGCCTCGACAAGCCCCTTGACCGCCGCGACCAGAGCCGTCTTGCCAAGGCAGCCCGCTCACGGACCCGCCGCCCTGCCCTTCCCGACAACCCCGACGTTGCAGCGGTCAAGGCGTGGCGCCTGGCAACCGCCAAGGCCGCCAACGTGCCGGCCTTTGTGGTGTTCACCGACGCCACCCTCGAGGCACTCCTCGAGGCCAGGCCGACCACGCCAGCCGAACTGTTGACCGTGCCCGGAATCGGGCCGGTCAAGGTGGACCGCTACGGCGACGACCTGCTGGCTGTCCTCGCCGACCTCGAGTGACCTGCCAGTTACCGGAACTCAGTTGAGGAAGAAGTCGGCCACGACCGGTGCGTGGTCGCTTGGCTTCTCGCCCTTGCGCTCGTTGCGGTCGATCAGCACAAAGTCAAGGACCTCAGCGGCGGGCGGCGAGGCCAGGATCAGGTCGATGCGCATGCCGTGCTTCTTGTAGAAGGCCCCGGCCCTGTAGTCCCACCACGAGTACAGGCCTTCCTGGTCGAAGCGCTCCCTGAACACATCGACGAGACCAAGGCTTGCCAGGCGTTCGATGGCCTCGCGCTCGGGCACGGTCACGTGGGTCGATCCCTCAAAGGCTGCAGGACTCCAGACGTCCCGGTCGTCGGGGGCCACGTTGAAGTCGCCCACCACAACGACCCTGTCGCCTGACAGGTCCGTGTTTGCAACAAGATCATCGTGAAGGCGACCCAGCCAGTCCAGCTTGTAGTGGTAGTGGTCGTGATCGACCTCGCGGCCGTTGGGCACATAACACGATGCGACCCGCACTCCCCCGCAGGTCGCCCAGAGGATGCGGGCATCGGGATCGGGGTCGTCCCGACCGTCGGCGAAGCCGGCACGAACATCTTCGAGGCCGACCCTGGAGACAACGGCCACACCGTTCCAGCGGCCCTCTCCGTGGTGGGCGGACTCGTAGCCGAGCACCCCGAAGGCCGCGTGCGGGAACGCCTCATCGGTCATCTTGGTCTCCTGGATGCACAGCACGTCTGGTTGCACGGCCTTGATCCAGGCCTCGACCCTCCCCAGCCGGGCCTTCAGGGAGTTGACGTTCCATGTGACGATTCTCATCACGACCGACGGTACCGCCTCGTCAGCCGGCCTCAGGCCAGCGTCAGGCCCACAGCGTCGGACAACTCGGCGATCGCCGTTGCCGGATCTGCGACCTTGATGGTGGTCATGCCCATGGCGCGGGCCGGCTTCAGGTTGACGCCCAGGTCGTCGAGGAAGACGCACCCCGTAGCCTGCACACCAAGACGCTCACAGGCGATCTCGTAGAAGCGCTGTTCGGGCTTGCGACAGCCGACCACGCTGGACTCCACAACCACGTCGAACAGCGCTACGACCTCGGCGAACCCCGGTTGCATCTCGCCGCCGGCCATGGGCTCGACGTTGTTGGTGAGCAGCGCCGTGGGAAACGCCTCAGAGCAGCGCCGCAGGGCCTCGACCATTGCGGGCCTCAGGTCGCCGTGCAGGCCGGCCAGGACCAGGGAGGCGTCGACCGTCAGACCCAGGGAGGCCGCCTCAGCCTCGAAGAGGCGGCAGAACTCGTCGGTACCGACGTCGCGGCGCTCATAGGCGGCCCAGGCGTTGGTATCGGGGTTGGTGGAGTTGATGAGCCTGATCGTGTCCGGCGGGAGACCCGCCTCAACCTCGTAGGCGGCGAACGCCTCAAAGGGGCTGACAGTCAACACACCACCGAAGTCAAAGAGAACCGCCTTGATCACAGCGGGGAGCGTAGGGCCGATGGCGGCGCCAGACGACCACGGGGGCCGAGCAGCCGCGCCGATAGCCTCAGCCGCCATGAGCGCCCAGTTCATCTTCACCATGCGCAAGGTCGGCAGGTTCCACCCGCCGGACCGTGACGTCCTCAAAGACATCACCCTGGCGTTCTACCCGGGGGCCAAGATCGGCGTGCTGGGTTCCAACGGCGCCGGCAAGTCCACGCTGCTGCGGATCATGGCCGGCGTCGATGACGGCTTCACCGGCGAGGCCCGCCTGACCGACGGCTTCACGGTCGGCCTGCTGGAACAGGAACCAGCCCTGGACGAATCCACGGACGTCCAGGGAAACGTGATGCAGGGGGTCGGCGAGGTGGCCGGGCTGCTGGCCCGCTACGAGGAGGTCCTGGCAGGCTGGGGCGAGCCCGATGCCGACTTCGAGAAGCTGGGCGAGGACCAGGCCGCCCTGGAGAAACGCATTGAGGCCGCAGGGGCATGGGACCTGCAGCGCAACATCGAGATTGCCATGGACGCCCTGCGCCTGCCGCCCGGTGATGCCGACGTTGCCACACTCTCTGGCGGCGAGCGTCGACGTGTGGCCCTGTGTCGGCTGCTGCTGGCCCGGCCCGACCTGTTGTTGCTGGACGAGCCCACCAACCACCTCGACGCCGAGTCGGTGGCATGGTTGGAACGAACCCTGCGCGACTACACCGGCACCGTGGTCGCCATCACACACGACCGCTACTTCCTCGACAACGTGGCCGGCTGGATCCTTGAGTTGGACCACG
>JACNLA010000004.1:0-2757 GCA_014381745.1 Actinomycetota bacterium
GGTGGGCGCGGAGGGACTTGAACCCCCGACCCCCTCCTTGTAAGGGAGGTGCTCTAGCCATCTGAGCTACGCGCCCGGGAGCGGACACCCTACCGGTGGGTGCCTCCGTTGAAAGACGAGATCAGAACCCCTGCCTGGCCTCCAGCAGGGCCTCTGCCAGGGCAGGTCCGGCACCGGCAACAGGAGTGCGACGCGCCTTAGGGTCGAGGACACAGAGATCCCTTCCCCTGGCATCAGAAACGACCACGCCGGCCTCCTCACAGATCAAAGCCGCCGCCAGATAGTCCCAGACCCCGTGGGCATCCTCAGAACAGTCCACGTAGCCGTCAACCCGACCGTCGGCAACTGCACACAGGTCAAGCGCAGCCGAACCGAACGCCCTGAACTGCCCCCAACCCAGGTTGTGAGGCGGCAGCCCAGAGATGGCAACCAGGGAATCCTCCAGAGCCGGAGCCGACTCACGCATGATCTGAATTCCCTCCCTACGTGCACCCCAACCCCTGATGGCGTCATACCGGCATCCGGTGACCAGATCGGCGACCACGGCAACCCACGGTCCATCCTCGTCCACAGCGCAGAGGCAGGTCGAATACCACGGCAGGCTCCTCGACGCATTCGTCGAGCCGTCAAGTGGATCCACCACAACCGTCGGCCCTGAACCGGCAGACAGGCCCGACTCCTCGCTCAAGACCCGGTACCCGAGAGGGTCCAAGAGGTCATGCACGGCCCGGTCAGCAACCACGTCGCTGGCGTACTGGTCCCCCCGGTTGCCGGAGGGTCCCCAGTCCTCATGGGTGGCGAATGCAGCAACAACAGCGTCGGCGGCATCGTGTAGATCGCTCAACACGACAGAGGGATCCGCTCCGATGTCACCATGTTCACCCACCCCACCGGTCTAGCACCCCGCAGGGCGGCTTCCCCCGGGGACCCCCTACCCTGTCCCCAACCCGGTTGCTGATTCTGACCGGACCGAAAGGAGTGCAGGTGGCCGTAGTCGACATTGCCGGGTTCATCGCCGACCTGAAGGACCATGCCGCCGAGCACGGATTCCACGTTCACGACGAGCGACACTTCGTCGAGACCTACTCGATGCGCCAGGCCTTCGAGGTGGACCTGCACCCGGAGGCAGCCTGCGGTGGGCCACTTGACCTGCACCTGTCCCTGGACCTCGAGCCCCGAACCCTGATGGCCTTCGAGGACGAGATCATGTCCATGCCCGACGATGCCGACCCGAGCGACGATCTCGTAATCCAACTTATGTTCACCTGGGCGCTTCCTCCCCTTGACCAGGGCCCCGACCTTCTGGTTCTGGCGACGGAGTTGGCTGGAATCGGCGGCCCCGACCTGCCCATCGAGGTCTCGGCAATCGACTCCTTCGCTGCCGTCACCGACGCTCCCCTGCGCTCACTGGGGGTGACAGCCAGACTGGAGATGCCATTGGCCGCCCTGTTCCGGGGCGACAACAGCACATCAATGTGTGATGCGCTCGACTGTTCCCGCAAGATTAGCGAGTACCTCCTGGACCGGGCGCCCGTGTGGCTGGGCGAGGTGTAGGTGCTCTCTCCGGCCGGGCCACTCCGAGCCTCAGCGATTACAGCCGTACTTCTGGTCGCATCTGCCTGCAGCGCCGCTGTCGACACCCTCCCCGCACCGACCACAGCGGCTATCGCCGCCGCCTCCGGCTCCACCACAACCGCTCTCACTGCGACCAGTAGCACGACAGGCATCGCTGTCGCAACCACCGAACCTGCGCCGACCAGCACAGGAGCCCCCGGGTCAACCTCGACCACCGTCACCGCAACAACCACCACGACAAGCACCTCTGCGCCGGCGCCCGAAGAACTCACCTCCCAGAGGCCACCATCTCCATCCACCTCTACCAGCGTCCCGCAGCCACTTGTTGACCTCGCCCCCGAGGCGGCCCTGCTCGCCTCTTGGATGCTCAACGTCGACAACACGTCGGCCGCTGTCATCTCGAACGGTTCGGGGCTTCTCTCCGACGTCCAGTCGGCCGAGTTGGCCGAGGTTGAAGGTGTCACATATGTGCACGTGCAGGCCAGTGGCATTCCAAGTTACGAGACCACGATCAGCCAGAACCACATCGACTTCCTGGGTGACAGGGCCCGGCAGGCACACGACTTTGTCAGCGGCTCGCCGATCCTCGAGCTTGAGGACCAGATCTCCTTCGGCGAGGACATCGGCTACCGCAGCACCGGCTGCACCGACGTTCCCGGGTCCGGCTACGGCTACTGGCCTCCGGGCCCCGCCTGTCCGACCAGTCAGGACTGGGACGCATGGTTCCCTATGAACCCGATCGAGGCTGACACACATGCTGCAACCGGTCTGGGAGCCATCGGCCTCTGGGTCAACGGCACGGCGGTGTTCAACTGGAGCGACGGCCAGTCGTGGCAGCAGGAACGGGTGTGGTGGAACATGGCGCCGGCGGCAGAGGCCTACGACCTCGACATCTGCCCGGGACATTCGGCGATGGGCACCTACCACCACCACTCCAACCCGACCTGTCTGGCCGACCAGTTGGGCTACGACTGGTACCACTCCCCCATCTACGGGTTCGCAGCCGACGGGGTGCCGATCGCCGGGCCATGGGTGTCAGACAACACCCTCGCCCGCTCCTCATGGCGGGTACGGGACTATGTCGACCCCGACTCGACCACCGGCTGTGGAGTAACAGGCAAACGAACCTGCCTTCTCGTTGACCAGACGGATCCGGCGCTCGGAACCGTCGACACCAATGCG
>JACNLA010000004.1:3322-11040 GCA_014381745.1 Actinomycetota bacterium
CTGCCGCCACCGGACCGCCCCTGACACCCGCCTAGCCGACCAACACCAGAGCGTGCCATGCTCACTAGGTCGCCCGGCTAGCGCCCCATAGGCCTGCTGCGGGATCGACACCGGGACCGGAGGAGTCGACATGCCATTTCCAGTGGAGGAGACCGACCGGCTCCTGTCAACGACCAGGTCCGTGCGCCGTCGCCTGGACCTCGAGCGTCCGGTGCCGGAGGAGCTGATCCTCGACTGCATCGACCTTGCCGAACAGGCACCCACGGGAGGCAACCAGCCAAGCAGGCGCTGGCTGGTGATCCGCGACCCGAAGGTGAAGGCAGCGCTGGCAGACCTCTACCGGGAAGCCGGTGGGTCATGGCTGTCAGAGCGTGCAAGCGCTCTCGCCGGAAGCGGCGACCCGAGGGAGCGTGCCGCCCGGTCAGGCGGGTACCTGGCCGACCATCTCCATGAGGTCCCGGCCCTCGTTCTCGTCACCATCTACGGCGAGCACGACGGAAGCGGTCGGCCGGGCCTGTTTGACTCGGTCCTTCAGGCTGCGTGGAGCTTCTGCCTCGCCGCCCGCTCCCGGGGGCTGGGCACTGCATGGACCACCCTCCACCTCGGCGCCGCCGACAAGGTGGCCGACCTTCTGGAGATCCCCGACGGTGTCACCCAGGTTGTCCTATTACCGGTTGCCTTCACGATCGGTGACGACTTCGCTGTCGTCGCCCGTCGCCCGTCACGGGACATCACCTGGTTCGACAAGTGGGGCCGCACCCTCGAACGCCCCACCAACGGCAACCCCGTCAAGTTCACCGACGGTGCCGGAATCACCGTTGAGGTCGACATCGACGCCAAGGCCCCGGCAATCTGGCCCCTCGTCTCCGACATCAACCTGCCAGCAAGGTTCAGCGACGAGTTCCAGGGAGCCGAGTGGCTTGACGAAGAGCCGGCTGTCGGCGCCCGCTTCACCGGCCGCAACAAGCGCGACGACCTGGGCGAGTGGGAGGCCACCTGCACCCTCGTCGAGTATGAACCTGAACGGGTATTCGCCTGGCATGCAGGTGATCCCGACAGCCCGGCGGCCCAGTGGCGCTTTGAGATCGAACCCCTCCTGGGAGGCACCCGCCTGCGGTTCTCAATGGTGCTGGGCCCTGGCACCTCCGGCCTGACAGCCGCAATCGAGGCAATGCCAGACAAAGAATCTGCGATCATCGCCAATCGCCAGAAGGGTCAGGCCGCCAACATGCGCCGCACCATCGAGGGCATCCGTGACCTCGCAGAGTCCACCCCCTGAACCCATGAATGTCCCGTCCCAACAAGGAGAACCCATGACCACCCTCGGACTTTCGGCAGATGAACTGCTGTCCACCACCCGTTCCGTCCGCAAACGCATCGACTTCGACCGGCCCGTTGACACTGCGCTGATCGAGGAGTGCCTGGAGTACGCAGTGCAGGCACCAACCGGCTCGAACAGGCAGGGGTGGCGCTTCCTCGTGGTCACAGACGACGACAAGAAAGCGGCAATCGCTGACCTCTACCGCCGCGGCTGGGAGGCCTACTCCAAGATGAGCACGAGTGCCGGCGCCCTGGCGGAAACCATGGACGGCGACCACGCAGCGCAGATGGGAAGGGTTCTGGGGTCGGCCTCCTACCTGGCTGAGAACATGCACAGGGTTCCGGCAATGCTCATTCCGTGCCTGCCGGGACGCGTCGACAAGGCTCCCGGAATGGGGGCAGCATCAATGCTGGCATCGATCATTCCCAGCACCTGGAGTTTCATGCTGGCTGCCCGCGAGCGGGGCCTCGGAACGTGTTGGACCACGATCCACCTCATGTTCGAGGAGGAGACCGCTGCGGTGCTTGACATCCCCTTTGAGCAGGTGACCCAGATCGCCCTGATCACCGTCGGACACACGATCGGTACCGACTTCAAGGCCGCCTCGAGGCCGCCTGCCTCCACCGTCACCGACTGGAACACCTGGACTGCGTGACCTGCACGGTTTCGGCCCGCTGGGTGTCCCCGAACATGCGTCATGCCAGACCTATGCTCCGACCATGCGCGCACACAGAGCACTTCTGGGACTCGGAATCCTCGTCCTCATAGGGGCCGGGTGTGGAAACAGCGACGACTCCACTCCGGTGACCGTCACACCCACGACCGCCGCCGACGCCTACGCCACCACCGTCCCCGATGCCTCCGGCAACCAGGCCGCCGCGACCACAACGACGCCGCCGGCCGCGACCACAACCGCCGCACCGCTGGTGACCACCCTGCCGCCTACAACCACCGCTCCCCCGCCAGCGGGCCCGCGCACGGTTACCGTCGAGGCCGGCGACTCGCTCTCCCAGATTGCCAAGGACAACGGCATGGGCCTTGACGAGTTGGCCGCCATCAACTCCATCTGCGATGCCAACCAACTCTTCGTTGGGCAGGTGCTCCTGTTGTCCTCTGATGAAGAACCCGACCCAGACGCCGAACCGAGCGACCTGACGGTCACCGTCCAGTCAGGCGACTCGCTCTCCAAGATCGCCAAGCGCTACGACACCGACGTCGAGAGCCTCATGGCAGACAACGACATCGACGACCCGAACACCATCTTCGTCGGGCAGGAACTGGTTGTGGTCGCATCTGCCGATAAGGCCGTCCCGACCGAAGATCCCTGCGGCTAAACGGTTCACTTCCGACCGGCCTGACACCTCCAATCACCGCGCAGGCCGCCTAACCTCCTCCCCATGGGGATGGAGGCCGCTCTGGACACGGGACCGCTCCCGGAGGCCCTGACCGCTGACGAGTTGTGGCGGACCTCCCCGGACGCCCTTCTGGTGGTGGCCAAAGGCGGCACGATCGTGGCAGCCAACATGGCCGCCAGACACCTCTTCGGCCACGAACCGGGCTCCCTCGTCGATATGACCGTCGACGACCTGCTCCCTTCAGAGGCACGGGAGGCCCATCGCCGACAGCGCGAGGGCTTCGAGAGCCAACCCAGCCCACGTTCCATGAGCACCAGGCAGGGACTCGAAGGCATGAAGGCCGACGGCACCTGCTTTCCAGTGCATGTCAGCCTTGCGCCGCTCGGGAACAAGAGCGGCCTTGTGATCGCCGCCGTCCGTGACATGACCCAGTGGGTCGAAGCAGAGAAGGAACTCCGCGACAGCGAGTACCGAAGGGACATGGCCGAGGACCATGAACGGATCGCCCGCGACCTCCACGACACGGTCATCCAGGAGCTCTATGCAGCCGGCATGGCACTCCAGGCCCTGCAGGCAACAAGCGATTCGGAACCGGCAACCCGGTTAGCCGAAATCGTCCACGGCCTCGACGCAACAGCGCGAACCATCAGGGCGGTCATCTTCGACCTGGCGTCACCTGTCCACAGCGCCCAAGGGCTCCGGACCCGTGCCACCGAGGTGGTGTCTGAGATGATCGAGATGCTTGGGGCCGAGCCGCGCTGCCAGTTCGTGGGACCACTTGACACAGCAGTGCCAGACGACCTGGTCGACGAGGCTCTTGCCGTAGTTAGAGAGGCGCTTACCAACGTTGCAAAGCACGCTGCAGCAACCGTCGTGGACCTGCGTATTCAGGTTGACCGAGAACTCTCGATAGAGGTGGTTGACAACGGAGTCGGCCTGTCAGAGAGCGCCGAACGCCGGAGCGGCCTGGCCAACCTGGCTGCTCGGGCCAACAAGCGTGCCGGCTCGTTCGCCGCCTACCGGGCGCCAGCTGGTGGCACCGCTATTGAGTGGGTTGTACCGCTCGTTGCCGAAGGGGAGGCAACCTGAGCCTCAACTCCCCTTGCGGCGCTCATCCAGCCTGGCGGCAAATGCTGCCGCCTCGGTACGCCTCTGCATTCCGAGCTTCTGGAGAAGGCTCGTCACGTAGTTCTTGATGGTCTTTTCGGCCAGGATCATCTCTTCGGCGATCTCCCGGTTTGAGAGACCGTCTCCGATGAGTTCAAAAACACGTAGTTCCTGCGGCGGCAGTTCACCGACCGTGGCCTCGCCCGACTCCCTCAGCCGCCGGAGCGCCAGGCGGGTTGTCGCCTGATCCAACAGCACCCTTCCATCGGCAACCATGCGGATCGCCTCCAGCAGGTCGCCACCCTGGACCTGTTTGAGCACGTAGCCGGCGGCACCGGCCAGGCTGGCCTCGACAAGGGCCTGATCGTCCTCAAACGAGGTCAACATCAGGCACCTGACATCGGGAAACTCCGACCTGATGTCACGACAGACCTCGACACCAGATCCCTCTCCAAGGCGAATATCCAGAACGGCCACATCAGGCGTGCAGTCCTGAACTACCTGGAGCGCCTCTGCAGCCGTACCGGCCTCGCCCACTACCTGCATGTCGACCTCAGCATCGATTACGGCCACGACCCCGCGCCTGACTATCTCATGGTCGTCCAGCAAGAAGACCCTGATCGGCTTATCCATGCTCAGGATCTACCACACCGCGGGCGCTGTTGTTGCACGGTCAGGCAGCGTGCCGCTCGCTGCGCAGCTCATAGATGCCGTTGCCAGCCACGCCGGCAGCCAGGATGCTTACCCAGAACCCGACAAGACCACCCACCCCTAGCGACGAAACCCAACCGTGCTGAGGTTCGATCAGGTGGTGGGTGACTGTCACCAAAGCGGTCAAGATGATGAGCGACCAGAGCCCCGCATACATCACCGTCATCAGGCGCTTCTTTCCTTCATCGTCGACTAGACGACTCTCCACCTGGGCTTCCACGTTGTTTCCTCCGCTCTGCTGGCCGGTCTCCAGCAACCGACGCTACGGAGGGCACCCGATGCCCAGCAGGGTCGAAGGTCCCTACGTTGGGTGATTATCGCCCAATAGCCTCAGCCTGTGGCAAAGAGGAGAACGCGTGCCGAGCAACGGCGAAGGGCCAGATCGGGCGAAAACCGCTCTAGCGGCTCATCGCCGCTGATTCCCTTGCTGATAGTGGTTGGGACCACCATCGCCATCTTCGCGGGCCTCAGGGCATTCGGTGACGACTCCCCGTCGATACAACCCGGAACAACGCTCATAACGGCAACCGAGTTCGCCTACTCACCTGCTCTGGTCGACGTCAGCAGCGATGCGACCCTCATGCTCCGCAACGAGGGGGCCGTCTACCACGACCTCCGTATCGACGGCATCGACGACTTCTCTCTTGAGGCACTGCCCAACGAGGAGGCAACCGGGAGCATTCACCTCAAGCCCGGTAGTTACGTGCTGTTCTGCAGCGTCCCGGGCCATCGTGAAGCCGGAATGGTGGCTGAACTCCAGGTCAGCTGACATTCAGAGCGGGACCTTGGTCCCTAACAGATGCCTCCGCTACCCCCGATGATCGTGGCAACAAAGGGGATTAGCAGTGCACCTGAACAGCGATGCAGCGGAGAAGTCACCGAGTTTCGGCGATGAACACCTTCACCCGCGCGTTCTCGTCGAAGAAGAAGACGCCGCTGTCCGTGCAGCAATCGTGGAGATGCTTGAGGACGCCGGCTTCGAATCGGTCGGCTGTGGTGGCCCTGACAGCCAGCCCTCTGGCCGGTGCCCCCTTGAGCACCGCCAGGAGTGCACAGCCGCAGAGTCCGCTGATGTGATCTTTTGCTCACTTCGAATGAGCCATCCCAGGAATCGTGAAATCCTCAAGAGCCTCAAGCGTCTCCACAGAAACACCCCGATCGTGGTCGAGGTTCCCAAGCCGCAGGCGGCCAGCCTCCATGGTTCGCTGATCGGCACCCACGTGGTCTACACACCCATCACCCGCCGCAGCCTCACAAAGGCCGTGGTTGATGCCTGGAATGCCGAGGATCAGATACTCGCAACGCTGCGCTGACCTGACAGATCTCCCGGGGCCTCAGCGGCCGGTCCCCACCACTCTGGGGCCCCGGGATTCACCTCTCAATCCTCCATGGCCAACAGGTCAGTCCTTCTTGAGCGGTACCACCTCGAAGGTGCCGTCGCCTGCCACCGTTACGAGCAGTTCGCCGGCATCGTCAGACCGGACGGCATCGGACAGCTCATGGACGGAGGGTTCGACGAACTCCACAATGTCGGCCCTGAGACGGAGGCGTACCTCAACGCCGGCCTGCTCGGCGAACTCCCGAACCCAGTTGCCACCCAGCCCTGCGACCAGGGTCACGTGGGTGGATGCCACGTCGGCGACGATGGTCGGCATGGACCTGAGGCCTTCGCGGAGCACCCGCCCGTGGTAGAGGGCAACACCGGCGGTAGCCCCGATGATGGCGAGGGGAATCCTGAACCAGGCCAGCTCGTCGGCACCAAGGTCCTTTTCGAGCAGCCCGAAGATGACCATGAAGACCATGACCAGCACGCTGCCCAGCACCAGAAGTGCAGTTGAACCGAACACGGTCAGCAGGTAGATGCGGCGCACCGGCGAGCCCAACTCAGCAGGTTCGTCGGCATGAGCCTGAATCCGCGACCAGTTGCGCCACCACACCGTGCCGCCCACGGCCAGGAGCGTTATCACCCCCGACATTGGCTCCCCCAGGGATTCATCCCAATCGTGTGGGTTAGGCATGATCTGGTGGAGAACCACTGCTCCGATGAAGACGCCGGCACCGACTGTTGCCGCAACGAGGCCGACCCACGAGGCCAAATGGTCATATGTGCGCTCCACCTCGCTGCGGTGTTCATTACGCGGAAGCTCCGAGCGGTGGTAGGTCCAGACCGTTAGTCCAGCTATGCAGATCGTGAGGAACACAGGCGCCGTGTCGAAGTGTTCGGTGACAGAGGTGCCGTCCTGGTCTGCAAGAAACCAGAGAAGCACCGTGAAGAGCAAACCAGTTCCGGCCACGACTGCCGCACCGAGACCTCCGAGCACACCACCCACGAGCACAAACGCGTGGCGCTCAACGGAATGGCCGGTACTGCGGGCGTTCCGCCACCAGTACCAGAACCAGACCGCAGCGAAGGTGAGCATGGCAGGTGTTGCGTCGCGTGCCCCGTCAACCGCCGAGTCCCACGAGGCCTCGTCGGGCCCGAACCTGTAGTCGGGGATGTAGTCGGGCATCGAGCCGTCGTATGCCCAGTTCAACAGGTGTCCGACCACAAACGAGGTGCTGACAGCCAGGCCAATGGTTCCCGCTGCTGCAGCAATGAGCAGGTATATCTGCCTACGGACTGTGCCCCGACGGGTGGTGCGGCATCCGAGTCGCCAGTGGAAGGCCCACACTCCTGACCAGACGATCAGGTGGGCGATCATGTAGTCGACGAACTCTGTGTCGGAGATAATCCACGACAAAGTGACGATGGATGAGACGACCACCCCGGTCAGCGCACCCAGCTCGGCTACGGCGACGTAGAGCGACCAGCCTCCGGCCTCCTCTTCGGTGGGGTCTTGCGCAAAGCGGCGTCGGATCCACGCCGACAGGCCCGCCAGGCTGGCCCCGCCGACAAGAACGAACGTCAGCCACAGGGCCGTTGTTTCGGTTCCAGCCGATGAGTCGGGTCCGATCTCGCCGACCACCTGTGCAAGGACACCGGCAACTCCGAAACCGGTGATGCCGACAAGCACCAGCAGAAAGCCATACTCGATGAGTCGCCGGACCATCGTGCCGATGTCGGCCTGCCCGCCGCTTCTACGGCGGACGATCGCCATCACGATCGCAGCGACCACCACCCAAAAGATCACAGCATCTGCCACACCAGAACCTCCTTGCGATGACAGAACCACCCCAGCCTGCCACATGTCGCCATGGCGACATGGTCGCAGGCTGCCCGCTCG
>JACNLA010000004.1:11136-17168 GCA_014381745.1 Actinomycetota bacterium
GTTGGCAGCCACCGTCACCGTGATGTTGTTGGCCGCTTCCTGCGGCGGAGGCGGGGGCGGCACCGACGGGACGATCTCGTCCACCACAGCGCAGGTGTCTGCGTCGACTTCATCAACCGCCCCTCCAGCGACCACGCACGGCGGCGCCGCCTCTGCTGAGGTTCCAACAGCCACAGGTCAGGATGCCGAATCTGAGGCCGTGCCGACGACTACCGACCTACCACCCACAACCACTAGTGCATCCGAGGATCCCAAGAAGGACGACCAACCCGCTGACAGCGGCCGATTCGTCGACATGGAGCAGGTAAAGACAGAACTGTTCGCTGCCTTCAACGGTGACATGGACCGGGCAAGGGAGGCCTGGGGGGACCGCGAGGAGATCACCCGGGTAGAACTGGATGACCTGCTCGCATCAATTGCTGGGAAGGACACTGGCGGAAAGTCCCCTCCGCCCGACGCTGAAATAGTGGACGACAAGAGCCCAACCACCAAGCCGGTTGAGCCTGCCTCCGTACCCAGAGCCAGCCTTGCCAGCGGCATCACGGCGTTCCAGGAAATGTTCCTCAGGCCCGAGGAACAGATCAATGACCGCGATGCCGTTCCGCTGGCCGACCTCATCTCCATCTCGACTCCCGACGGGTCCGGAATGATCACCGTGGTGGGCGCACCCGGCGCTGTGCCCTTTGGTCAGCCGCACAGGCCATGGGGTTCCGTTGCTGTCATCGCCGTCGAGTGGGGAAACCAGGACTGCGTGACCCGCAACTCAGACGGCTCCTTCGACGCACGCCTCGAGGCACCTTCGGGTTCAACCATCTACGTGCTTCCGATCGGCCGCCAGCACTGCGTCGGGCAGGGAATCCAGACAGGACCTGCAGCAGTAATGCAGGTGCCCGGGGCTGTAACCGCGCCGGGGGCGTTTGTGGCCCTGGGCCGGGTGGGAAATGAGGAACCAACAAGATGGTCGGCCTCTGGCATCCTCACGGGACCGACTCGCAGCGTCGAGTTCACCCTTGACAGCAACTCTGGTGACTGCCTTGTCCCGCGGATCGACCTGTACCGGCTCTTTGACGGCGAGGGCCTGTACGTGACCCAGGTGAACGTGAACGTGCACGGCCCTGCCCTGACGCCCACCGGCTTGCCAATCGAGACCGATGCGAACGAGGGCGCCTACGACTTCCTCGACTTTCCAGATGCCACCGGATGTCTCAGCTCCGGCCAGGTTCTCACCCCCACCGACCCGCCCACCTCTCTGGAGTCCGGTTGGTACCTGCCTCGGATCATGTTCGGCGAACGAGGTGAAGATGGTCAGCACCCCGTTGACCACACCCCGCCAACAGGCGGCGTCGACTTTGAGGGGAACACCGGATACGGCTACCTCCCGATGTTCCCGGTGGGAACCGACGTCACACCCAGGCTCCCGGCAACCCTGTTCAACGAGGCACCAAGTTGGGGGTCTGCGGGTATACGGGGCGTGGTATCTGCCGAGGACGCAGGCCGCTTCGCCCTCGGCAGCAGGCGCTCTGCAGAAGCGCCGTTTGTCGCCTCACCGACAGATCCCCTTTCCGGGCAGAACGTCCACTACACGCTGGAACCGTTCCTGCCGACCGTCGGTTACACGGGTTTCGCCGCGCCTCTACCGGAGCCACTCTTTAGCCTTGATGCGGAAATGCCAGGAACCGTCAGCATTGACCTGACCACCCCCGACGGCAAGACAACGAACCTCGCCACGGATGCCGCTGTGGAAATGTTCGTGGCCGCAGCCTGGTACGGCGGCTACCCGGTAATGCTTCCGTTCTCGGGGCCATCCCACACGATCGGGCTGACTACCGGGCTCAACTCCCTTGACCTCGACTTCGAGCAGTTCGGCCGTCACACGGTCCGCCTCGATGGAGCCCTCAGATCATCAAACGGCGACGACTTCATCCTGGAGGGCAACTACGAGTTCTGGGTGGCCGAGCCGCTGGACCTTTCGCTCGGAACCTTTGAGGGAACCCCGCTTGAGGTGGGCGACGGGTGGAACCCCGTGGTGACGGTGGAGCCGGGGGTTCCTGCAGACATCACGATTGAAATCAACCACTACGTGGACGGTGACCAGGACAAGCGCCAGAGCCATTTCGTGAGCGGCACAGCCAACCAGTTCGGCTACTTCGCCTCAGACCAGATCTGGAGCCCGACGGAACACGGCGAGTACATCGTGAAGGTCACGGCCACCTATATGGATCCAGTTGACGGAACGCTGTGGATGGGCACGCGCACATCGGCCTCGATAGTGGCAACTCCCGACACTCCGGTCATCACCCACGCCGAGCGCAACAGCGATCTGGCCAGGGGTGCCGATGACATGACGTTGCGGACGTGGTTCTTCAACCGGACCATCGACCCGGCCTGTGGCGAGGCCGCCTGTGACGAGATAGTGGCACCGGGAGCCCGGGGAATCGGCTACCCGTTCTTCTCCGGGGATGTCGTCTGGGTCGCCGACATGACCCCTCTGACTCCCGCTGTGACGATCGACGCCCCCTCGGACCTGCTGGCTGACATGGCTCCACAACTCCAGCCGACCAACTACTGCTTTGAGCACGACTGTGTTGAGGCTGACGACACCATTCGCCTCTACTCAGAGACAACCGACGGATCCCGACTTCACCTCCGTCCTGACTCTGTGGACTCGTGGGCCTACTGGTACTCCACGAGCATCCGACCCGACATCAGCGTCTTCTCAGCGGTCGGCGAGGGAAGGGGCGGCATCCACAACACCTGGTACGGCCATGACAGCTACAGCTGTCAGATCGGCCTCACCTGCCGTGACTTCTACTTCCGCCCAGGCGACGGTGGACGTGGGGGCACCGACACTAAGGGCGACGAGGAGGGAGACGTCAAGCTCCTGTTCGGTGGCGCTGTCTTGAAGACCGGAGATCAGCAGCATTTCGCCCCCTATGCCTCGATGGCTGTGATCGTCAAGGAAGCTGAACGAAGCGACTCGGGCGGCTTCACCCTGCGAGACGAAAAGGGAAACCGGATCTGTCCTCCCTACCAGGGTGCCGCTGGCGGACTGGGAACGTGTGGGCCGCTGCTGACCCACCGCGGCCGCGAGGTGGACCTGTTCATCACACCCATGGGGACGAGGCCCGGCAGCGTGCTGGAACGCGGTGACCGCTTCGTCTACAGCGGGCAGGCATGGCCGACGCTTGACATCGCAGTCGAGGTCACCGTCACCAGCCCCTCCGGGGTTTCGCAGGTGTTCCAGAACCGGGCGAACGTCGTCGGGTACGTCGACCCCGCCGGCATGTCGTTCGTGGTCGATGAACCCGGCGTTTATGAGGTGCACGTGAGCGCCACCCAGGACCGGGCCCTGCCGTCAACGGGCCTGGCGCCGGATTCCACGTTCGTTGCCGACGGCCGGACGACCATGGATGTCTACGGCTACGAAAACCCGCTGTCGGCTGTGCTGGGTTCCAACGACTCCACCTACCGCTTCTACGTGGTCGACTCCCAAGCGACCGGACAGATCCGGTCACGGACGTCTCTGGCCGAAGGCAGCGAAGGCTCCTACGTGGAGGGAATCACCTTCGACTACGAGTTGCCGGACGGTGTCAGCGAGGCCCACTACAGCCTCACCACACCCGGCCTACTGGTGCACCAGGAGACCGTCACCGGTGGTTCGGTCGGCGTCGCCCTGGGCCAGCAGTACCTCTACGACCTGGGTTTCACCGAGATCATCCTGGGGGCCGACACGCTGCAGCTCTCGATCGCCTATGAGACCGCAGACGGCTGGGAGGCCCAGATCCTGAACCAGCGGGGCTTTTCACCTCTCGGCGGCGGGTAGTGACCCCCAGAGGGGACGCACGAACACTTCTACTCGCACCAGCTCTGCTCCTCACCACCTTCCTCATGGCGTGCTCGAGCGACCCGTCGGGTGAGGCGTTCGCTCCGTCGCTGACAGTTCCCCCATCAACAACATTCGCCGCGACCACCACGACAGAGGTACTCCCGGCTTCTACGCCGCCGGGCTCAGCCAGGTGGTCCTCCACTATCGTCGCCTCGCCTGACAGCAGGGTTCTCTACGTCGCCAACCCGGACTCCGGATCTGCAACCGCCGTCCACACAGACGGCCGCGTCTTGTGGGAGACAACCGTCGGCCGGGACCCGACCACGCTGACGCTCGACCCCCTCGGCAACCGACTGTTCGTTGCGGTGGCCGGCGAGAACCAGGTCGCCGTACTGGATTCGCTCACGGGTGAAGAGGCCTCCCGCCTCGACACCCACCGTCAGCCCAGGGGTGTGCTGGTCACTCCTGACGGCAGAACGGTCATTGTGTCTTCGAGGGCCGAGAACACCCTTGACCTGTTTGATGCCATCTCCCTGGAATCTCAGGGCTCTGTTGATGTGGGGGCAGACCCATGGGGCCTTGCCATGCCGGTCGATGGCGACACCGCGTACGTGACGCACCTGTTCACCGGCGACCTGAGCGTCATCGCCCTGGACAACCGGTCGGTGACAGCCGTGATCACCACCGGCCCGGAGAACAACGCCTCGCGCCATGTGGCGCTGCACCCCGATGGCCGACGGGCCTACCTGCCCCTCATGAGGTCACGCACGTCAAATGCCGACCTTGACTTCGAGACGACGATCATGCCCCGGGTGCCGGTGGTTGACCTCGAGAAGGAACAGGTCATCACCCGGGAACTCCTGGGCCTGGACGCAGTCGACCAGCCGGTGAACATGCCGAGCGCGGTGGCCTTCTCACCGGATGGGGAGATCGCCTATGTGGTCAACGCCGGCAGCAACGACATCTCTGTGATCGATCTGGACCTGGGCTTCGGGGTCGGGCACATCGAGGTCGGGACCAATCCTCGCGGCATCGTGGTCAGCAAGGACGGTTCAACCGCTTACGTTCACAACGTTCTGTCTGACGACATCTCCGTGGTTGACCTCACCACCCTGGAGGAGATCCGTCGGATCAAGGTAACGACCAGTCCCCTGCCGCCCGACGTTCTGGCCGGAAAGATCCTCTTCAACGGTTCCTTCCGGACCGAGATGGCCCGCGACCAGTGGATCACGTGTGCCAGCTGCCATCTGGACGGCGACATCGACGGCCGCACCTGGCCCTTTGACGACGGCCCCCGCAATACCCCGCCAGTTCGGGGCCTCGCGGCCACGTTCCCCTTCCACTGGTCGGGCGACCGGGTGGACCTGTTCGACTTCCAGAAGACCATCATCGACATTCAGGCCGGCACCGGCCTCTCCGACGAGGAGAACGAGCAGTTGGCGGCGTTTCTAGGATTCAGGGAGGTTCCACCCAGCCCGTTCCCGGTGGAGGACACCAGAGGCGCAAAGGTGTTTGATGAGGCCGGTTGTGCCACCTGCCATGCAGATTCATCATTCACCGACGGCCTCAGACACGACATGGGTACCGCCGACGGCCCCGACGAAACCAAGGGGCCGATGATCGACACACCCACGCTGCTGGGCCTGTTCGACACTCCCCCCTATCTGCATGACGGAAGCGCCCCCACCCTCAGGGACGTCTTCGAATCAGCACCTGCCACAAGCCCTCACGGCCTCGTCAGGAACTACAGCGAGGTTGAGATCGGAGACCTGCTCGCCTACCTGCGGTCACTTCCGCAGGGCTGAGGCGGCGCTCCTATTACTAGCCGAGTGGACCCGGATGGATGATGTCCTCGTGGCCCGGGTCTGCACCGGGTTCGGGGCCGTAGTCGTTAGAGCCGCTGGTCCCGGCGCTTGTGAGGAAGATGATCATCACAATAAACCCCAGAAACGGGACGAGCGACACGAGCAGCCACCATCCGCTGCGGTTGGAGTCGTGAAGGCGTCGAATGCCGACGGCGATGCTCGGAACGAGGGTGCCCAGGGCGTAGAACAGGTACAGGGTGCTCGACAGCGCGCTGAGCACGATGATGAACGCCAGGTGCCACACGATGAACAGCCAGTACTCCTTGCGACCGGCGCGGCCGGCGAAGTCCGTGTACTTCCGTAACGGCCCCAGAAACCACTGAAATGCTGACATCTCGACT
>JACNLA010000026.1 GCA_014381745.1 Actinomycetota bacterium
GTATCATCCGACGCTCTGGGTCGGTGCCCGAGTGGCCAAAGGGAACGGGCTGTAAACCCGTCGGCATTGCCTTCGGAGGTTCAAATCCTCCCCGGCCCACCATTCGCGAAGCAGCGTTAGGCCCGTGCGGGCGGGCCCGCTGCACCGCCTGCCTGTGTTCGTCAGGTCAGGGGGAGTCCAGGATGGCCTGCATCACGGCCACGTCCTGCCAGCGGCCGAACTTGCGCCCGATCTCACGCTCCGTACCGACCATCTCGAAGCCGTGCTTGGCGTGGAGGGCGATGCTCGCCTCGTTGCCTCCCCCGATCCGGGCGATGACGGAGTGGAAGCCGCTGCTCCGGGCAACGCTGAGCAACTCACCCAGAAGGGCGTCGGCGATCCCGCGGCCCCGATGTTCCCCGTCGACGTACACGGAGTTCTCCACGGTTGTCCGGTAGGCGGCACGCTCCCTGTACGGGGACAGCGACGCAAAGCCGACGACCACACCATTGTCCTCAGCGACCAGAACGCTGAAGGCCCCGGACCTGGCTGCCAACCACGCCGCCTGATCCTCGGCCGATCGCTCCACCAGGTCGAACGTTGCAGTCGAGGCGAGCACCTCGACGTTGTAGATCCGACGGATCGCCTCTGCGTCGCCCGGCTGGGCCAGCCGCGTCCGGATGGGAGACATGGGCCGACTGTAGTGAGGTGTTCGCCCCATCAGATGAGATGGGGGACGTTGGGGAAGACGGGGTTAGCGTGGCATCCTGTTGCCCGGCCACCGGCAGGTGGTTGTGCTCCCTTAGCTCAGTCGGCAGAGCGTCTCCATGGTAAGGAGAAGGTCGACAGTTCGATTCTGTCAGGGAGCTCGCTGGCGACGTAGCTCAGTTGGTGAGAGCGCTCGACTCATAATCGAGAGGTCGACAGTTCGAATCTGTCCGTCGCTACAAGCCAGAAAAGCGACCCGGCCCGCCGCCGAAACCGGTGGGTCGTCCATAAACCCGGAAGTGAGAAACCGTCATGGCATCCGACAAGCGAGTACAGGTCACCCTGGAGTGCCAGGAGTGCAAGCGTCGTAACTACATAACCACCAAGTCGAAGGCGAACACGCGTGAGCGCGTCGAGCTCAAGAAGTACTGCCGGTGGTGCCGCACGCATGTTGACCACAAGGAGACCCGCTGATCCATACCGGGGGTCCTGTCGGCTGGCCAACACGTCCATCGACAGGGTTTTTCCTGCAGGACCCAGTCAGGTCGGCTGGTATCCTGCCGCCGGATCCGCCCTCCGACTCCGACAATGAGCCGGAGGTTGGGAACACAGGGCAGTGGCTCAAATGGCTAGAGCACCGGTCTCCAAAACCGGCGGTTGAGGGTTCGAGTCCCTCCTGCCCTGCAAAGCCAGTCGGCGATATCGTCGATCGGCCCGGCGACAGGGTCGTCAGCCAACCTGCCCATCGAGGGCGCGTGGCGATCTGACCCCGTTAGCCTGATCCATCCACCGATATTCAAATCTGAGGCCTGTCCATGTCGATGAACCGCGAGCAGAAGAGACTCCTGCAGCGCCAGGGTGAAGTTGACGCCGACGGCGAGCCGATTCGCCAGCGACGTGAGCAGTCATCCCACCAGCCCGAGGAGAGGACAGGCGTAGCCCAGTTCTCCCGCGAGGTAAGGGCCGAACTCCGCAAGGTCGCATGGCCTTCGCGTGCCGAGACAGCCAACTACGCAACGGTCGTGGTGGTCACAATCATCGCAGTGACAGCCATCGTGTCAGGTCTCGACTGGGTCTTTTCCAACTCCGTACTCAACCTGTTTGACATCTGATGAGCACCACAGAAGACACCGAGACACCCGTCGCACCGGCCGACCTGCTTCCAACCGGATCACTGGTTGACCCCGAGACGGCGGCAACCGACGAAGCCGACGCTGAAGAAGCAGTCGAGCCTACAGCGGCCGATCTGCTTCCCATAGGCAACCTCGCCGATGAGGAACCGGCTGAGGCCACCGAGGAAACTCAGGAAACCGAGGTCGAGGTGCTCGACGAGGACGCCCTTCTGGCACTCGACGAGGGTGAACCCGGTCCAAAGCCGGAAAGCGCATATGACAGGCCCGGCAACTGGTACGTCGTCCACACGCAGTCCGGCTACGAGAACAAGGTCCGCAAGAACCTTGATGCCCGTACCGCATCGATGAACCTCGAGGACCGCATCCTCGAGATCGTCATCCCAATGGAAGATGTTGTCGAGTTCAGGAACGGCAAGAAGGTCACCGTCGCCAAGAAGATGTTCCCCGGCTACCTGCTGGTGCGCTGCTACCTGGATGACACAAGCTGGGCTGCCATCCGAGACACGCCCGGAATCGTCAACTTCGTTGGTGCAGGTGGCAAGCCGTCCCGCCTCAGCCGGCGCGAGATCGAGACGTTCCTCCCCACGGTCGATGAATCCTCAACCGAGGCACCTGTGAAGGCCAAGGCCAGGTTGGGGTTCGACACCGGAGACACGGTGAGGGTCAAGGAAGGACCCTTCGCCGACTTCTCGGGCGAGATCATCGAGATCAACGTCGACCAGTTGAAGGTCAAGGTGCTTGTCAACATCTTCGGCCGCGAGACCCCGGTCGAGTTGGAGTTCTCCCAGGTGGCTCAACTCTGAGCCGCCGGTGCATGACCGTGGCCAAGGTTGGCAATCCCGAGGTCCAGCACCAGACTTGACCGTTCCATACGGCCGCTGATTCCGGCCCCCCAAATCGACAAGTGAGCAAGAGCAGGAAACATGGCTAAGAAGAAGGCAATGGCGATCGTGAAGATCCAGATCCCAGCCGGACAGGCATCACCGGCACCGCCAGTCGGTACGGCGCTGGGTCCCCACGGTGTCGCGATCATGGACTTCTGCAAGGAGTACAACGCCAAGACCGAAGACAAGCGTGGTCAGATCGTTCCGGTCGAGATCACGATCTACGAGGACCGCTCCTTTACCTTCATCACAAAGACCCCACCGACCTCTTTCCTTATCAGGCAGGCGGCGAAGTTGGACAAGGCCGCCGAGAACCCGGGCCGCGAGGTGGCTGGTTCAATCTCCTGGGCCCAGGTCGAGGAGATCGCAGAGGCAAAGATGCCCGACCTGAACGCCATCGACCTCGAGGGCGCCAAGTTGCAGGTGGCGGGCACAGCTCGCAGCATGGGCATAGAGGTCGCCTGACCTGAATAGAGACCGAATGGCCACCACCTAACATGGGTGGTTCCGGGACAGGGGAGTACCTCGCCCCGCCGGACACGGGTGCCGAAACGAGGGAGCCGAGAGGAACACCATGGCGAAGAATGAAAACACAAGTGGCAGGGGCAAGCGCTACGACGATGCAGCGGCCCGGATAGCGGAGGGTGATCTCCACTCGGGTGCCGATGCGCTCGAAATGGTCAGGTCCGTTCACGGCTCGAAGTTCGACGAGAGCGTCGACCTGGTTGTGCGCCTCGGGGTTGACCCACGTAAGACCGAGGAGATGGTCCGTGGAACGGTGGCGCTGCCGTCGGGAACCGGCAAGGACGTGAAGGTCGCCGTGTTCGCCCAGGGCGAGGCGGCTGCGGCTGCCCGCGACGCAGGTGCCGACCATGTCGGTGCCGACGACCTGGCAGCCGAGGTCGAGGGCGGCATGCTCGACTTCGATGTGGCAATCGCGACGCCGGACATGATGCCGACCGTCGGCAAGTTGGGGCGTTCGCTGGGGCCGCGTGGCCTTATGCCCAACCCCAAGTCCGGAACGGTCACCGACGATGTAGCCAAGGCCGTCGCCGAGTTCAAGGGAGGCAAGGTCGAGTTTCGTACCGACAAGCACGGCAACGTCCACCTGCCGATCGGGCGCGTCAGCTTTGAGACCTCAGACCTCCAGGCCAACCTGAAGGCCGCCATCGAGGAAATGGAACGACTCCGGCCGGCCTCAACCAAAGGCCGTTATCTCAAGAAGGTCTCGGTCTCATCGACCATGGGGCCGAGCGTCAGAATCGACCCGGCCGGGGTCTCCGACTGACGTCTGGCGTAAAGGTGGGGGTGGGGGCACGACCGTCCACCGCTACCCTGACCGCCACAACTGACACGCTCACCGAAGACCTCCGGGTTGTGCCGCCATGCGACACAGAACGCGCCTAACGGCCGCCCGAGCAGGCGAGTCTCCTGATCGGCTCCGGGCCCTGTCCGGACCGGGTCATTGGTGTGTGTTCGTCACAACAGATCAAGGACGCACACGGGATGCCGGAGAAGCCGGCAACCCCCGACCCGAGGAACACCAGGAGGTAGGAGCGTGGAGAATCCCCGCCCCGACAAGGTTGCTGTCGTAGACGAGGTCCGCGAGCGGCTGTCAAACACCGAAGCCGCCGTGTTGACCGAATACAGGGGCCTCGACGTCCCCGCTCTGGCTGAACTGCGTGCCGCTCTCCGCGAAGCCGGTGGCGAGTACAAGGTGTACAAGAACACCCTTGTGAGGCTGGCGGTCGGCGAACTGGACTTTGAGATTGACGACCTGTTGACCGGGCCGACAGCCATAGCCCTTGTAGGCCAGCGGCCTGATGGCTCAGCTGGCGACGCGGTGTCCCTCGCCAAGGCTCTTGATGAGTTCGCAAAGGAACACGAGGCCCTCGTCATCAAGGGTGGTCTCCTGGACTCTCAACGGCTGACCGTCGAACAGGTTAAGGCGCTCGCCAAGATCGCCCCGCGTGAGGTACTGCTCGCCCAACTGGCCGGTGCCATGGCGGCACCGATGCAGCAGTTCGCCAGCCTGCTCAATGCTCTCCCGCAGAATCTGGCCTACGCGTTGAAGGCTCTAATAGACGAGCGGGGTGGCCCGGTTGCACCGGCCGATGCCGAAGAGGCGCCAGCCGACGATGAAGAGGTGGTGGCCGAAGAGGCACCTGCCGAGGACGCCGATGTCGAGGGCGAGGCTGTTGAAGCTGCGGCTGATGACACGGATGCTGACGCTGTGGCCGAAGAGGCGCCAGCCGACGATGAAGAGACCGTTGCCGATGAGGCGCCGGTCGAGGACACCGATGTTGAGGCCGTTGCCGATGAGGTATCGGCCGACGACACGGATGCTGACGCTGTGGCCGAAGAGGCGCCAGCCGATGACAATGACGCTGAGGCCGAAGAGGCACCAGCTGATGAACAAGGGGCCACTGCCGAAGAGGCAGAAGCCGACACAGATACGGCTGCGGCCGATGACACCGAGGAGGCCTGATCATGGCAACCAAAGAAGAAATACTGGACGCCATCGCCGAGATGAGCGTGTTGGAACTGAGCGAGTTGCTGGGTGACTTCGAAGAGAAGTTCGGAGTGACGGCGGCAGCTCCGGTGGCGGCGGTTGCAGCCGCACCAGCTGCCGGGGAAGGCGAGGCCGAAGAGGAGCAGGACTCCTTTGACGTGGTGCTGACCGACTCGGGCGACAAGAAGATCCAGGTGATCAAGGAGGTCAGGGCACTGACGAACCTGGGTCTCAAGGACGCGAAGGAACTCGTCGACGGAGCCCCCAGCAACGTGATGGAGGGTGTAGCGAAGGAAGATGCCGAGAAGGCCAAGGAGTCTCTTGAGGCAGCCGGAGCATCCATCGAACTGAAGTAGCGACGGTCAACCGTTGTTCACGATGCCCCCCGGCCATCTCGGGGGGCATCGGTCGTTTTGAAGTACGTTTCTACCGATTGCGACCGAGAACCTTGACCGGGGTGTCCGGATTCCCTAGCCTTCGTTCCGGAGCGCACCACGATGTGGTGTACCTGCCCCCGGTCGTTGACAGATTGGGGGTTGCGGAGCCCTGCGCGGCCGCATTAGGATCCCCCTTTGCCGTGGTCGTGCCTGTAGTTTGATCCGTTTTCGGATTTCCTGTGGTCATTTCCCGGCTTGTCCCTCGTCCGTAAACCCTGGCCAGGAGTTTTAGGTGTCTGCTCGCCCCCTCGTCCGGGAACGTTATTCGTTCGGATCTCTCGAAGAAGTTCGGGAGTTGCCCAACCTGATCGCGATCCAGCGGGACTCGTTCCAGTGGTTCCTTGATCAGGGCATAGCCGACACGTTCCGCGATCTCAGCCCAATCAGAGACTTCAGCGAGACGCTCTCGCTCGAACTGGAGTTTGACCCCGAAGACGAAGACCTCCGGCCCGTGCCGAAGTTCACCGTCGAGGAGTGTCGTGAGAAGGACATGACCTACTCGGCTCCGATGTTCGTCAGGGCCCGCTTCATGAACTCCAACACAGGAGAGATCAAGGAGCAAACGGTCTTCATGGGTGACTTCCCCGTGATGACCGACAAGGGCACGTTCATCATCAACGGAACCGAGCGCGTCGTCGTCTCACAGCTCGTCCGCTCGCCGGGCGTCATCTTCCAACCTGGTGAGCGGTACCGACTGAGGAACCTCTCCAAGCACCAGCTCGTCACCGGCACCATCCACCCATACCGCGGCGAGTGGATCGAGTTCGACGTCGAGCAGAAACCCGGCAAGGACGTGACCGCCGGAACGCGGGTCGCCCGCAAGCGCAGGCTCTCCATGTTCGTGCTGCTCCGCGCCCTCGGCTACGACGAGGAGAACCATCCCGGCTTCCTCCAGAAGCTCGTGAACCACTTCGACTATCTCGAGGGCCAGTGGGAAAAGGACCGACTTCCCGAGGGCTGGGAAGAAGCCGTTGAGTCAGGTGAGCGCAAGTCGCCACAGGATGAGGCGCTGCTCGAGATCTACAAGCGCGTGCGTCCCGGCGAGCCACCCTCTCTCGAGGCAGCCCGCGCGTACATCCGCAACGCCTTCTTCGAGTCCCGTCGGTACGACCTGTCGAGGGTTGGCCGCTACAAGCTGAATCGCAAGCTGGGTGCTGAGATCGAGCGCTGCGAGAAGCTGTTCGGCATCGAGCTCGAAAAGCCCGATCCGGACCAGTCGGTTCTGAGCCGCTCCGAGGTCCTTGCCACCTGCACCTACCTGCTGCATCTCGCAAAGGGTGAGCCCGGCTACCGCCTTGACGATCAGGACCACTTCGCCAACCGTCGCATCCGTTCGGTGGGTGAGCTGATCCAGAACCAGGTTCGCATAGGCCTCTCACGGATGGAACGGGTCGTGCGCGAGCGCATGACGACCCAGGATGTCGAGGCCATAACACCCACGACCCTGATCAACATCCGGCCCGTCGTTGCCGCCATCAAGGAGTTCTTCGGAACCAGCCAGCTCTCCCAGTTCATGGACCAGGTGAACCCGCTTTCAGGTCTCACCCACCGCCGTCGCCTATCAGCGCTCGGCCCGGGTGGGCTGTCCCGTGAGCGTGCCGGTTTCGAGGTTCGTGATGTTCACTTCTCGCACTACGGGCGGATGTGTCCGATTGAGACCCCGGAGGGTCCCAACATCGGCCTTATCGGCGGTCTCGCCACCTATGGCCAGATCAACCCCTTTGGCTTCATTGAGTCGCCATACCGGATCGTGAAGAAGGGCAAGGTCACAGACGAGATCGTCTACCTGGCTGCCGACGAAGAGGAGGAGTACGTGGTGGCGCAGGCCAACGCGCCGCTCGACCCCAACGGCACCTTTGTCAACCAGCGTGTTCTCGTACGGCGCTCGCCTCAGGCGGCGTCCCTTCAGGACCTGCGCCTCCAGTTGGAACAGGACGTCTTCTTCGGTTCAACAACCGAGATCTCCTATGTACCGCCCGAGGAGGTCCAGTTGATGGACGTCTCTCCGAAGCAGATCGTGTCGGTGGCGACTGCTCTCATCCCGTTCCTTGAACACGATGACGCCAACCGAGCCCTGATGGGCGCCAACATGCAGCGCCAGGCTGTGCCTCTCATCCGTTCCGAGGCCCCCTACATCGGCACCGGAATCGAGGCCCGAGCCGCCCGCGACGCCGCCAACATGATCCTTGCCGAAGCCGCTGGCACCGTCACCGAGGTCGACGGTGTATCCATAACGGTCGACTATGGCAAGAACGGAACGGTCACCCACGACCTCTCGAAGTTCGAGCGTTCCAACCAGGACACCTGCATCAACCACAAGAGCAGGGTGGTTCCCGGTCAGAAGGTCAAGAACGGTGAGTTGCTGGCGGACGCCTCCTCGACCGACGCCGGTGAGCTGGCACTCGGAAAGAACCTCCTCGTGGCGTTCATGTCATGGGAGGGCTACAACTTCGAGGACGCCATCATTCTTTCCGAGCGACTGGTCAAGGACGACGTCCTCACGTCGATCCACATCCACGAACACGAGATTGATGCCCGTGACACCAAGTTGGGACCCGAGGAGATCACGCGGGACATCCCGAATCTCTCCGACGAGATCATGGCCGACCTGGACGACCTCGGAATCGTACGGGTTGGTGCAGACGTCTCACCCGGAGATGTGTTGGTCGGCAAGGTCACCCCGAAGGGTGAAACCGAGCTAACCCCCGAGGAGAGGCTCCTCCGGGCGATCTTCGGCGAGAAGGCCCGCGAGGTCCGCGACACCTCCCTGAAGGTCCCGCACGGCGAGACCGGCAAGGTCATCGACGTCAAGGTCTTCAACCGCGACGACGGCGACGAGCTGCCGCCCGGCGTCAATCAGCTGGTTCGCGTGTACGTAGCCCAGAAGCGCAAGATCAGCGTCGGCGACAAGCTGGCCGGAAGGCACGGCAACAAGGGTGTCATCTCCAAGATCCTTCCCGTCGAGGACCTCCCGTATCTCGCCGACGGCACCCCCGTCGACATCATCTTGAACCCCCTCGGCGTCCCCTCCCGAATGAACGTGGGCCAGGTACTGGAGGCGCACCTCGGATACTGCGCCAGATGGGGTTGGGAGATAGACGGCGAAGCGGTCGGAGAGGAGCCGATCAGCGGCATCGAGCGCAAGACCCGCACGATCACGCCCCCATCGGTCCATGTCGCCACACCCGTCTACGACGGTGCCCACTGGGACGAAGAGGACCGCTCCGGCGACCATCCGACCATCCAGAAGATCCTCCAGAACATCAATCCGGAGTCAGCCGACGGCGAACGCCTTATGCAACTCGACGGCAAGACCACCCTCTACAACGGTCGCACCGGCGAGCCCTACGACCACGAGATCATGGTCGGCTACGTATACATCCTGAAGTTGGCCCACCTGGTCGACGACAAGATCCACGCCCGTTCAACAGGCCCGTACTCGATGATCACCCAGCAGCCGCTGGGCGGTAAGGCGCAGTTCGGTGGACAGCGGTTTGGTGAGATGGAGGTCTGGGCGCTCGAGGCATATGGGGCCGCCTACTGCCTCCAGGAACTTCTCACCATCAAGTCCGACGATGTGCTTGGCCGAGTCAAGGTCTACGAGGCGATCGTGAAGGGCGACAACATCCCCGAACCCGGGATTCCGGAGAGCTTCAAGGTTCTCATCAAGGAGATGCAGTCACTCTGTCTCGATGTCGAGGTCCTGTCCGAGGACGGTCAGCAGATCGAGATGCACGAACTTGATGAGGACATCTACCGCACCACCGAATCGCTCGGGATCGACATTTCCCGGCCCGAGCGTGGCTCAGACGAAGAGGACGAACGCCGCAGCGCCGGCCTTCTCCACTGAGCCGCCAGAGCCCAGAACCTAAGCAACAACAGATACCCACTGAACGAGACGCAGGAAGTAAACGAGTGCTTGACGTCAACGATTTCGACCAGCTTCGGATAGGCCTTGCCACAGCGGACGGCATCCGCATGTGGTCAAACGGCGAGGTGAAGAAGCCGGAGACCATCAACTACCGCACGCTCAAGCCTGAAAAGGACGGGCTCTTCTGCGAGAAGATCTTCGGTCCTACTAAGGACTGGGAGTGTTACTGCGGTAAGTACAAGCGCGTCCGCTTCAAGGGCATCATCTGTGAGCGCTGCGGTGTCGAGGTCACCCGCTCCAAGGTCCGCCGTGAGCGAATGGGTCACATCGAGCTTGCTGCACCGGCAGTGCACATCTGGTACCTGCGTGGAACCCGGTCGTGGCTGGCTTATCTGCTCATGGGGACAGAGCCCCGAGAGGAGCTCAAGGCCAAGCAGTTGGAGAAGGTCATCTACTTCGCTGCCAGCCTTGTGGTCTGGGTCGACGAGGACAAGCGTCACGAGGATCTTCCCCAGCTCGAAGAGGAGTTGGTTGAGGAGCGCACCGCCATCGAGGAGGAGCGCGATCGCGAGCTGGACCGTCGCCAGGAGGACCTCGAGTCCGAGCTGGCCGACCTGGAGGCTGAGGGCGCCAAGGACACCGACCTGCGTGCCCGCCAACGGGCCGCCGACAAGGACCTGGCGTTTATTCGCGAGCAGTACGAGACCGAGCTGGATGTCTTGAACAGGGCATGGGACGAGTTCAGCACCCTGTTCGCCCGTCAGATCATCGACGACGACCTGCTCTGGCGTGAGCTGGTTGATCGCTGGGGTGACTACTTCGAGGGCGGCATGGGTGCCGATGCGCTCGCACAGCTCATCGACAAGATCGACTTCGATGACGAAGAGGTCAAGCTTCGGGCGATGATCGATCCTCCCGAGGGCCAAAAGCCGCTCTCCGCACAGCGCAAGCAGAAGGCAATCAAGCGCCTCAAGATCGTTGCGGCGTTCAACCGCCGCGACAAGTACGGACGTAGGGCCAACGAGCCGCGGGCGATGATCCTCGACGTGGTTCCGGTGATTCCGCCCGAACTGCGGCCGATGGTCCAGCTGGACGGTGGTCGCTTTGCCACATCGGATCTGAACGACCTCTACCGACGTGTGATCAACCGCAACAACCGCCTCAAGAGGCTCCTTGACCTCGGTGCGCCCGAGATCATCGTCAACAACGAAAAGAGGATGCTCCAGGAGGCCGTTGACGCACTGTTCGACAACGGACGCCGTGGACGACCGGTTACGGGTCCCGGCAACCGTCCCCTGAAGTCGCTCTCAGACATGCTCAAGGGCAAGCAGGGCCGATTCCGTCAGAACCTGCTGGGCAAGCGCGTCGACTACTCGGGCCGTTCGGTCATCGTGGCCGGCCCGACGCTCAAGTTCCACCAGTGCGGCCTCCCGAAGATCATGGCGTTGGAGCTCTTCAAGCCCTTCGTGATGAAGAAGTTGGTCGACGAGGAGGTGGCCCAGAACATCAAGTCGGCAAAGCGCATGGTCGAGCGTCGCAAGCCCGAGGTGTGGAATGTCCTCGACGACGTGATCCAGGAACACCCCGTGCTCTTGAACCGCGCCCCCACACTGCACCGCCTGGGTATCCAGGCCTTTGAGCCGGTTTTGGTCGAGGGCAAGGCGATCCAGATCCATCCGCTGGTATGCACGGCGTTCAACGCCGATTTCGACGGCGACCAGATGGCAGTCCACCTGCCGCTCTCTGCCGAGGCCCAGGCCGAGGCACGGGTTCTGATGCTGTCGGCCAACAACGTGTTGAGCCCGGCACACGGCCGACCTCTCGTCACGCCGACCCAGGACATGATCATCGGCGCCTACTACATGACCGCCGAGGTCGACGGAGCTGTCGGCGAGGGCAAGGCGTACCGTCGTATAGACGACCTCGAGCAGGCACTCGAGGCTGGAGCGGTGCATCTCCATGCACGCATCCAGTACCGGTCCGACGAGTACCCGGATCTGGTGGAGACCGCCGCCAACGGCTCACCTGCCGTGTGGAAGACCACCACCCCTGGTCGTGTGATCCTCAACGAGGCTCTTCCCGACGGGTTCGGCTTTGTAAACCACCAGGTCGACAAGAAGGAGGTGGGTGTCATCGTCGACGACCTGGCACGCCACTACCCGAAGAAGGCCGTGGCTGTGAGCCTCGACATGCTCAAGGACACCTTCTTCAAGTACGCGACCAGGTCCGGCCTCACGGTTTCGATCGACGACGTCCGCACACCGCCGGAAAAGCAGTCAATCCTGGACCGCCATGAGAAGGATGCCGAGAAGGTCGATGCGCAGTTCCGCCGCGGCATCATCACCGACGGTGAGCGGCGTCAAAAAGAGGTTGAGATCTGGAACAAGGCCACCGCCGAGGTGACCGAGCGGATGATCGAGACCCTTGAGGGCCAGGAGTTCAACCCGATCGACATGATGGTCAAGTCGGGTGCCCGCGGAAACATGATGCAGGTCCGTCAGATAGCCGGGATGCGTGGTCTGGTGGCCAACCCCCGTGGCGACATGATTCCCAGACCCATCAAGTCCAACTTCCGAGAGGGCCTGACGATGCTCGAGTACTTCATCGCCACCCCTGGTGCGAGGAAGGGTCTTGTCGACACTGCTCTCCGGACGGCCGACTCTGGCTACCTGACCCGTCGCCTCGTCGACGTGTCCCAGGAGCTGATCATCAACGAGTACGACCCGTTCGAGGCCGATGGACCGGTGCGGGGAGTCTGGATCGACGGCGTCCACGAGGACGAACCGGGTAAGCGCTACTACATCGAGAACCGCCTCTTCAGTCGCACCCTGGCCGACGACGTGGAACTCTCAGATGGTTCGACCATGCCAGCTGGAACAATCGTCGGCGAGAATGAACTGGTAACCCTCCGCGACGATACGACGGTCGAGCGGGTGAGGGTCCTCTCGCCGCTGACGGACGATTCCGCGGTGGGCGTTTCGAAAGCCTGCTACGGCATGTCGTTGGCGACCGGAAAGCCCATTGAGGTTGGCGAAGCCGTCGGTGTCATCGCAGCACAGTCAATCGGTGAGCCCGGTACGCAGCTCACGATGCGTACATTCCACACCGGTGGCGTGGTCGGCAAGGACATTGCCGGCGGTCTTCCGAGGGTCGTCGAGCTGTTTGAGGCACGAACCCCGAAGGGCAAGGCCACCCTGGCCCGCATCTCCGGAGTTGTTCGTATCGGCGAGGACGAGGGCAGGGGTCGTGAGATCGCCGTCGTAGCCGATGACGGCACCGAAGAGGTCTACACAATCCAGGGCTCCCCCCGGCTTGAGGTGACGGACGGACAGGAGGTCAAGGCCGGCGATGCCATCGTCGAGGGCCCGCGCGATCCCAAGGAACTGCTTGAGATCAAGGGAGTCCGTGAGACCCAGCAGTACCTCGTCGAAGAGGTCCAGAAGGTCTACCGGGACCAGGGCGTATCGATCCACGACAAGCACATCGAGCTGATCGTGCGGCAGATGACCCGTCGGGTGAAGATCAACGATCCTGGCGAGTCCGACTTTCTGCCTGGCGAGCAGGTCGACCAGAGGGTGTTTGCCGAGACCAACAGGCAGCTCGTGACCGAGAGCAAGCGGCCCGCCGAGGGTCGACCAGAGCTGATGGGGATTACCAAGGCCTCGTTGGCAACCGACTCGTGGCTCTCAGCTGCCTCATTCCAGGAGACCACCCGGGTCCTCACCGAAGCGGCGATCGAGTGCAAGAGCGACAAGCTCGTCGGGCTGAAGGAGAACATCATCATCGGCAAGCTGGTGCCAGCAGGTACCGGCATGGAGATGTACCGCCGTGTGGCGACCCACGCACCCGACTACAAGCCAATGGACTTCTACTCGTCAGCCGACGAGGAGCAGGACCTGGCTCAGTGGCTGGCCGGGCAGACCGACCAGATCGGCGATGCCGAGGCTGTGGCGGGCGACGAGTTCGAGGGCGCCTACGAGGCTGATGTCATCGATCTGGCTGCTGCAGTCCCAGAAGAGTCACCCGAGGTCGGTTGAGTGCCAACGCCTTCGCCATCTCCCGCCGGTCGCGCTTGTGAGTAGCGTTTTTCCGCCCGTAGACTCGTCCGCTGGCCGTGGTACGACCCCCGTGTCTCCATGCCGACGTTCCGATTCCTTCCATTCAGGGCCCGACACGGGTTCCGCAACGAGGTAGACAAGTGCCCACCATTCAGCAGTTGGTCCGTAAGGGCCGCAGGACAAAGCGCCGCAAGGAGGCCACGCCGGCCCTCAAGGGTGCCCCGCAGCGCCGTGGTGTCTGCACGAGGGTCTACACGACCACACCCAAGAAGCCGAACTCGGCCCTCCGCAAGGTCGCCCGTGTCAGGCTTACCAGCGGTGCGGAAATTACGGCGTACATCCCAGGTGAGGGTCACAACCTCCAAGAGCACTCCATCGTCCTCGTCCGTGGTGGCCGTGTAAAGGATCTTCCCGGTGTCCGGTACAAGGTCGTCAGGGGAACCCTCGACACTTCCGGAGTGAGCCAGCGCCGCCAGGCCCGTAGCCGCTACGGCGCTAAGAAAGAAGGCTGATCGTGCCACGCAAGGGCCCAGCGGTACGCCGCGAGCTGACCCCCGATCCCGTTTACCGGTCGGTTGTGGTCACCCAGTTGGTCAACAAGGTTCTCCAGAGAGGCAAGCGCTCGACAGCTGAACGGATCGTCTACTCCTCGCTAACGATGGTCGAGTCCAAGACCGGGAGCGAGCCAATCGGCGCCCTCAAGAAGGCAATCGAAAACGTCCGTCCACAACTCGAGGTCCGGAGCAGGCGCGTCGGTGGTGCCACCTACCAGGTTCCCGTCGAGGTCCGTCCGCGTCGGGCTAACACCCTTGCCGTCCGCTGGCTGGTCAACTACTCACGTGACCGGCGCGAGCCCACAATGGCCGAGCGCCTGGCGAACGAGATCATGGACGCATCCAACGGCGTGGGTGCCTCGGTAAAGCGCCGCGAAGACCTCCACAAGATGGCCGAGGCCAACAAGGCGTTTGCCCACTACCGGTGGTGAGGGTCTCTCGAGGGCGTGCCACGGTCTGACCGGTATCGCCGACGGGCCTGCCTGCTACCGAGAGTGTCGCTCGCAACAAATTCATCCGAGAGCCCACGCGGGCCCAGCTGAACAGCTGAACAACCGACTACAGAGATATTGACATGGCCGAGAGACACCCCCTGGAACAGACCCGCAACATCGGGATCATGGCCCATATCGACGCGGGCAAGACCACGACGACAGAGCGCATCCTCTACTACACCGGCGTCAACTACAAGATCGGCGAAGTCCACGACGGTGCGGCCACCATGGACTGGATGGAACAGGAGCAGGAGAGGGGAATCACCATCACCTCGGCTGCGACCAGTTGTTTCTGGAACGATCACCGGATCAACATCATCGACACCCCCGGTCACGTTGACTTCACGGTCGAGGTGGAGCGCTCGCTTCGGGTTCTGGATGGTGCGGTAGCCGTATTTGATGGCGTTGCCGGCGTTGAGCCCCAGACCGAGACCGTCTGGCGCCAGGCTGACAAGTACGCGGTGCCCCGTATGTGTTTCATCAACAAGATGGACCGCACCGGCGCCGACTTCTACTTCGTGTTGGGCACCATCCGCGAGCGGCTTGGTTGCAAGGCGGCTGTTCTCCAGCTTCCGATCGGAGCCGAGGCCGGGTTCGCCGGTGTGGTGGACCTGGTCCAGATGAAGGCTCTGGTGTGGCAGAGCGAGGACCTGGGGGCATCCTGGGACGTCGTTGACATTCCCGAGGACATGGTCGATCAGGCCGATGAGTACCGCAGCGAGTTGATCGACGTTCTTTCTGAGTTCGACGAGAACATCCTGGAGAAGTTCGTCGGCGAAGAGGAGATCACCGCCGAGGACCTCCGTACCGCACTGCGTGCTGGCACCATTTCCGGTGACTGTGTGCCGATCCTCACCGGTTCGGCCTTCAAGAACAAGGGTGTCCAGCCGCTGCTTGACGCGGTTGTCGAATACCTGCCGTCACCGCTGGACCTGCCACCCGTTGAGGGCGTTCACCCTCGGACCGGCGATACGGTCGAGCGCGTCGCCGCCGACGGTGAGCCGTTCTCGGCTCTCGCATTCAAGATCATGACCGACCCACACGTTGGCAAGCTCATCTACTTCAGGGCGTACAGCGGAATCCTCGACAAGGGATCGGCGGTGCTCAACACCCGAACCGGTTCCAAGGAACGGATCGGCCGGATTCTCGAAATGCACGCCAACGACCGCGAGGACCGCGACGACGTCAGAGCCGGCGACATCGTGGCAGGCATCGGCCTCAAGAACACCCGTACCGGCGACACGCTGTGTGCTCCGGACCACCCGATCGTGCTTGAGCAGCTCGAGTTTCCCCTGCCGGTGATTCACGTGGCTGTTGAACCCCTCTCAAAGGCCGATCAGGACAAGATGGGCAAGGCGCTGGGGGCGCTCGCCGAGGAGGACCCGACCTTCACGGTTCGCAGCGACGAGGACACCGGACAGACGATCATCGGCGGAATGGGCGAGTTGCACCTGGAGGTGCTTGTCGACCGGATGAAGCGTGAGTTCAGGGTCGACGCCAACGTTGGTAAGCCACAGGTGGCATACAGGGAGACGATCACAAGAGAGGTCGCCGACCATCGCTACACCCACAAGAAGCAGACGGGTGGGTCCGGCCAGTTCGCGGAGATCGTCGCCTCGATCGAGCCGTGGACCGAAGACGACGAGACCTACATGTTCGAGGACAACATCCGAGGTGGCCGCGTGCCCAAGGAGTACATCCCGTCCGTCAATGCCGGTATCCAGTCGGCGATGACCAGCGGCGTTCTCGCTGGCTTCCCATTGCTAGGCATGAAGGTGAGCCTCAACGACGGCAAGTCCCACGATGTCGACTCGTCGGAGATGGCATTCAAGATCGCAGCACAGGCATGGTTCCGCGAGGTTGTTCGCCTCGCAAAGCCCGTTCTCCTGGAGCCCGTGATGGCCGTCGAGGTGGTTACACCAGAGGAGTACATGGGCGACGTCGTAGGCGACCTCAACTCGCGACGCGGCAGGGTCGGCCAGATGGAAGCCCGAAGCGGCAACCAGGTGGTCAGCGCACAGGTACCGTTGTCGGAGATGTTCGGGTACGCTACCGACCTGCGCTCGCGCACTCAGGGGCGAGCGACGTACACCATGCAGTTCGACTCGTATCAGCAGACACCCGGGTCGGTGCAGGAAGAAATCGTCCGTCGTATACACGGCGAATGACCACCGAGCAGTAGAACCAGCAACACAAATCCAAGGAAGAGTCATGGCCAAGGCCCAGTTTGAACGCAACAAGCCGCACGTAAATGTCGGCACCATGGGACATATCGATCACGGTAAGACAACCCTCACCGCGGCGATAACCAAGGTCCTTTCGGACCGTGATCCAGATGCCACGGCATTTACGGATTTCGAGAACATCGACAAGGCCCCCGAAGAACGGGAGCGCGGTATCACCATCAACGTCTCGCACGTTGAGTACGAAACCGAGAACCGCCACTACGCCCACGTCGACATGCCCGGCCACGCCGACTACATCAAGAACATGATCACCGGCGCCGCTCAGGTGGACGGTGCGATCCTGGTTGTGTCAGCCGCAGACGGCCCCATGCCCCAGACACGTGAGCACGTGCTGCTGGCCCGTCAGGTGGGTGTTCCCAAGATCATCGTCGCCCTCAACAAGTGCGACATGGTCGATGACGAGGAACTCCTCGAGTTGGTTGAGATGGAGGTACGGGAACTGCTCGACGAGTACGACTTCCCGGGCGCCGACACCCCGGTCGTGCGGGTGTCGGCGCTGAAGGCCCTCGAGGGTGATGAGGCCGCCGGAGACCAGGTAGTTGAGCTCATGAGCCAGGTCGACGAGTTCATCCCCCAGCCAGACCGTGATGTCGACAAGCCGTTCCTGATGCCCATCGAGGACGTCTTCTCGATCACCGGTCGCGGCACCGTCGTCACCGGCCGTGTTGAGCAGGGCAAGGTGAACACCGGCGACAACATCGAGATTGTGGGCCTCAAGGACACGCAGTCCACGGTCTGCACCGGTGTCGAGATGTTCCGCAAGCTGCTCGACGAGGGAATCGCCGGCGACAACATCGGTGCGCTCCTGCGAGGCATCGACAAGGAGGAGGTGCAGCGCGGACAGGTCCTGGCTAAGCCCGGATCCATCACGCCGCACACCCAGTTTGAGGCCGAGGTCTACGTGCTGACCACCAAGGAGGGCGGACGCCACAAGCCGTTCTTCTCCAACTACAGGCCGCAGTTCTACTTCCGGACAACCGACGTGACCGGCAACATCGCCCTCGCTGAGGGAACCGAGATGTGCATGCCCGGCGACAACACGACCATGACGGTGGAGCTCATCGCTCCAATCGCAATGGACGTCGGCCTCAGGTTCGCCATCCGCGAGGGTGGACGCACCGTCGGTGCCGGTGCCGTAACGAAGATCCTTCAGTAGTCGGGTTCGACGGATGCCAACAGGCCAGAAGATCAGGATTCGGCTGAAGGCCTACGACCACGAGGTGATCGACCAGTCGACGCGGAAGATCGTCGAGACCGTCCTTCGTACTCAGGCCGAGATTCGGGGGCCTGTACCGCTTCCCACGGAGAAGCACCGCTACACGGTCATCCGCGGACCCTTCAAGGACAAGGACTCCCGGGAACATTTCGAGATTCGGATCCACAAGCGTCTCCTTGACATCATGCAGCCGTCGCCCAAGACGATCGACTCGCTTCAGCGGCTCGACCTGCCTGCCGGTGTCGACGTCGAGATCAAGATCCAGCAGTCCTGATCGTTGGACCTGTCAGGTCCGACACACGAAGAACAGAACGAGTTGGAGGACGCCCCCCGGGGCGTCCTCCCGGTTTTGTCCCGGTGTGGTCAGGACTCCGGGTCGCTGGTGGTGCGGTCCTTTGTCTGAGGCCGCTGAGAGGGAGGCTCCTGTCGGCCGCGGCGTTGCCGGCTCTCAGCGAGAAGTTCCTCGGCTACCTCGTGACGGCGGGCGGTCGATGAGAGGACAGCCTGGACTGTGGCGGCAGCCGGTAGGGCGAGCAGAGCGCCGATGACTCCTAGGACGGCTGCGCCGGCGATGACGGATCCGAATGCGACGGCAGCATGGAGTTGCATCGTCTGAGCGGTGATCCTGGGAGCGAAGAGGTAGTTCTCGACCTGCTGGTAGACGGCGATTACGACCAGCGCCCAGAAGCCGTGAACAGGCTCTTCGAGAAGACCGATGACAATCGGTATCGAGCCCGCAATGTAGGTGCCGACCACAGGTACAAACTGGGACATGACGCCAACCCAGAGCGCAAGTGCAAGCGGTGACGGGAGGCCGATCAGCTCGAAGGCCACCCAGTGGACGGCCATGGATGCCAAGGCAAGGATCGTTCGGGAAAGGATGTAACCGCCCGTCTTTGCTATCGCCAGATCCCAGACCCGGAGGACCGACCGCTGCTTCTGTGCGGGCAACAGGGAGCACACGGTTCGACGAAACTTTGGTCCCTCAGCGAGCATGTAGAACGCGAAGAGGCCGACGGTGAACAACTGGAACAACACGTTGACGATCGTTGTGCCGAACCGGGCCAGATCGTTGGCGACGGCTCCGAGCCTGCGAGCCATGCCCTCGTCGTAGTCGGCTCTCAGGTCCGTGGTGGCCCCGGCGATGCCGAAGGTGTCCTCGAGGAAGACGTCGATGTCTCTCAGGTAGGACGGGACGTTCTCGCTGAATGCCGTCACCTGCTCTGCCAGCATCGTGCCCACCAGGGTCCCGAAGCCTCCTAGCGCTCCGATTCCGAGTAGGAAGATGAGGGCCGTTCCTATGCCTCTCCGCATGCCCATCCGCTCCAGCCGGTTCACGGCCGGCTCGAGGGCAAACGAGAGGAACAGTGCAACAAGCAAAATGAGGAAGAGGGAGCGCAGCGATGCCAGGATTCCGCGCAGGTACCAGAATGCAATTACTCCACCGAGAAGGGCAACCAGAGCCCTGTTCAGCCACGCCGGAGGGGCTGACGGAACGCTGAAAAACATACGTTGAACTGGGGGTTCGTTTATCGTGCCCTCGTTCGGGTGGTTCACCGACATGTGCTCCTGAGCATCGCTGGTTCGGATGCAGACGCTACCGGTAGGCCCACGACGCCGGAGGGATGGCCTGCCGGTTGTGGGAGGGACGGTTCGGCCGTATCGTTACCCCCCGAGCACTCCGGAGGGCCCGGGGTTGCATAACCGACGTCCGTGTAGGCCGTTAGCTGTACCGCATAGAACCGGTTTGGCTGAACGGAACCAGGCGGCACAATCGAATCGTCGCTCCGCCGGGTTTTCCGTGCGGAGCGTTCGCGTGAGCGGCCCCCGGCGGTCGCTTCCGGTGGGACCTTTCCCACCGATTCCAGTCGCAGGAGCCATCATGGCAAGCAAGGCAATAGTCGGCGAGAAGGTCGGCATGACCCAGGTGTGGGATGACGAGAACCGTGTCGTTCCCGTCACGGTGCTGCGCGTGCTTCCAAACCGCGTAGTCCAGATCAAGACCGTTGCCCGTGACGGCTACAGCGCCCTCCAGGTCACCTTTGGCCAGCGGGACTCCGGCAAGTTGACCCGCCCCGAGGCCGGTCACTTCGACGGGGCCGGTGTCGACGCCGGTGTGAGCCTGGTTGAGTTGCGGGTCGACGATGTCGACGGATACGAACTCGGCCAGGAGATTACCGTCGACTCGCTTTCTGACGAGGCACGTGTCGACGTCACCTCGGTCAGCAAGGGCAAGGGCTTCGCCGGTGTGATGAAGCGTCACGGCTTCAAGGGTCAGCGAGCCTCCCACGGTGCCCACAAGGTCCACCGTAAGCCGGGAGCAGTCGGCCAGTGCGCCACACCGTCACGGGTATTCAAGGGCAAGAAGATGCCAGGACGTATGGGAAACCAGCGTACGACCACGTTGAACCTGAAGGTTGTCGAGGCCGACGCTGAGCGCGGCCTCCTGCTGGTAAGGGGCTCTGTGCCCGGGCCTAGCGGCGCAACCGTCCTTATCCGCAACGCGGTGAAGGGAGCCTGACCATGGCCAATGTGACTGTTCGCACGAGGACAGGCTCCGACAGCGGGTCTCTCGATCTGGATGACACGGTGTTCGGGATCACGCCAAACACTGCGGTCCTGCATCAGGTTGTTACCGCACAGTTGGCTGCACGCCGAAGCGGCACGCAGAGCACCAAGACCAGGGCCGAGGTCCGTGGTGGTGGTGCCAAGCCGTGGCGTCAAAAGGGCACAGGCCGAGCACGGCACGGCTCCAGCAGGTCTCCGATCTGGCGTGGTGGTGGAGTGGCGTTGGGCCCCAAGCCACGCAGCTACGCCCAGAAAACCCCCAAGAAGATGATCCGCCTGGCCCTCCACTCGGCCCTCTCAGACCGGGCTTCCGAAGACCGCGTGGTAGTGGTCGACACCTGGGATTTCGAGGCTCCCCGTACACGCGAGGCCGTGGCCGCCCTTGAGGCTCTAAGCATCGACGGCCGAATTCTGGTGGTCGCCGATCGTGACGACGTGAACACCTGGAAGAGCTTCGCCAACCTCGCACATGTCCACGTTCTCTCCCCGGGCGAACTGAACGCATATGACGTTCTGGTGAGCGACTGGGTGGTCTTCAGCCAGGCGACCCTGCCAGCTGGTCCCGTGTCGACCGGGTCAGCGCCTCTCGCTGACCCAGAGCCTGCTACCGATGAGGAGGAAGAGGAGTGAAGGACGCACGCGACGTCATCCGACGCCCGGTTGTCTCCGAGAAGTCCTACGGGTTGCTCGAGGACCACGTCTACACCTTCGAGGTTGCCAACTCGGCCTCCAAGCCCGAGATTCGCGACGCCGTTGAGACCATCTTCGATGTCACCGTCAAGAAGGTGAACACGTTGAACCGCGACGGCAAGCGCAAGCGGAACCGTCGAACCATGTCATACAGCTCCCGCCCCGACGTCAAGCGGGCCTACGTCACCCTCGTCGAGGGCGACTCGATCGAGTTGTTCGAGGTATAGGGCCATGCCACAACGCAAGCGCAAGCCGACCAGTCCCGGCCGACGGTTCCAGACCGTTGCCGACTTCTCGGACATCACCAGCACAACCCCCGAGAGGTCTCTCCTGGAGAAGCAGACCTCCACCGGCGGCCGCAACAACTACGGACGCAAGACCTCACGCCACCGCGGTGGCGGTCACAAGCAGCGCTACAGGGTCGTTGACTTCCGTCGCAACAAGGACGGTGTGCCCGCCAAGGTGGCCGCCCTCGAATATGACCCGAATCGCAGTTGCAGGATTCTCCTGCTCCATTACCACGACGGTGAGAAGCGCTACATTCTCGCCCCCAGGGGGGTACAGGTCGGAGACACCCTCCAGTCCGGCCAGGGCAGCGAGATCAGGCCCGGCAACGCCCTTCCGCTCCGGTACATCCCGGTCGGTACCGTCATCCACAATGTCGAGTTGCAGCCAGATGGTGGTGGAAAGATGGCCCGCAGCGCCGGCTCCAGCGTCCAGTTGGTTGCCAAGGAGGGCGATTTTGCGACCCTCCGACTTCCCAGTAGCGAGATGCGCAGGGTCCGGATCGACTGCCGGGCGACCGTCGGCGAGGTCGGCAACCAGGAACACGAGTTGATCAAGATCGGCAAGGCCGGCCGTAACCGCTGGAAGGGCAAGCGCCCCCAGTCGCGTGGTGTGGCCATGAACCCGGTCGACCACCCGCTGGGTGGAGGCGAGGGCAAGTCCTCGGGTGGTCGACACCCGGTGTCGCCATGGGGTAAGCCCGAGGGCCGAACCCGCAAGCGGGATAAGCAGTCCGACAAGATGATCGTGCGCCGGCGCCGCCGCCGCGGATCGCGGAGGTAGGCAGAGATGCCACGGAGTCTCAGCAAGGGACCGTTCGTAGACGACCATCTTCTCAAGAAGGTCGACGTTCTAAACGAGTCCGGCGAGAAGAAGGTCATAAGGACCTGGTCACGACGGTCGACGATCGTTCCCGACATGGTCGGGCACACAATCGCCGTCCATGACGGGCGCAAGCACGTCCCCGTGTACGTGACCGAGTCGATGGTTGGCCACAAGTTGGGTGAGTTCGCCCCGACGCGCACGTTCAGGTCCCACTCCACCCAGGAGAAGGCGGTCAATCGCTGATGGTCGCGACCAAGACCAACGAGAGGCCGGGCACCCGGGCCGTGGCACGACACATTCGTGTGTCGGCATCAAAGGCACGCGCCGTGCTGGACCTCATCAGGGGCGAGTCCTACGGACGCGCATCCGAGATCCTGCAGTTCTCTGAGCGGGCGGTGTCAAACGTGATCACCAAGTGTCTGGATTCGGCCGTCGCAAATGCCGAGCACAACGATGAGATCAGTGCCGAGGAACTCTACATATCGGCTTGCTACGCCGACGAGGGACCGACGCTCAAGCGCTGGCGCCCAAGGGCCCGGGGCCGTGCAACCCGCATCAACAAGAGGACGTGTCACATCACGATCATCGTAAGCCGGTACAGCGACGCTGAGCTCGAGACCATGCGCGAGCGCGCCGAGTCACGTGGAAGGACCGGAGCCAGCGAGCAGGCCGCAGAGTCCCGTCGCCAGCGTGTCGAAAAGAGTCGTGCAGCCGAGGCAGAGGCCGCAGCTGAGGCAGAGGCCGCAGATGTCGAGGATGCACCCGACGAGGCAGCCGAGGAAGCCCCAGCAGAAGACGCTGACGTTGCCGTCGAGGATGCACCCGACGAGGCAGCCGAAGAGGTCGCCGACGAAACAGAAGAAGAAGTAGCCGACGAAGACGGGTCTACCAAGTCCCCAGAGGAGCAGGGCTGATGGGCCAGAAGGTAAACCCGTACGGGTTCCGCCTCGGCGTCACCACCGACTGGAAGTCGCGTTGGTTCGCGACCCGTCAGGAGTACGCCGACAACATCATCGAGGACTGGCAGGTGCGTGAGTACCTGATGACCGAGTTGCCCCACGCAGCGATAAGCCGCGTCGAGGTGGAACGTACCCGCGACCGGTTGCGCGTCGACGTGCACACTGCCAGGCCCGGCATCGTCATTGGTCGCAAGGGCACCGAAGCCGACCGGCTCCGGACAGGGCTGGGGGAGATCACCGGCAACAACCGCGTCCAGCTCAACATCCAGGAGATCAAGGAACCAGAGCTGGATGCAGCTCTCATAGCCCAGGGTGTCGCAGACCAGTTGGCCGGCCGGATCGCGTTCCGTCGGGCGATGAAGCGGGCTGTTCAAAATGCCCAGAAGGCGGGGGCCCTGGGAATCAGGGTTCAGTGCTCAGGTCGTCTGGGAGGTTCTGAGATGTCCCGGACAGAGTGGTACCGCGAAGGCCGTGTACCGCTTCACACCCTTCGCGCCGACATCGACTACGGCTTCCGTGAGGCCCGAACCACCTACGGTCGCATCGGCGTCAAGGTCTGGATCTACAAGGGCGACATCCTCCCCTACAAGAGCCAACTCGAGGACAAGATCACCAGAGAGGCCGCCATGGCCGTGGGTGAGACTTCAGGCCAGCCCAAGCCGGGCAAGGTCGTGTCGTCATCGGCCGCAGCGCACCGTCGCCCGACCGATGAAACCGTCGTCGAACAGGCACCAGAGTCTTCAGAGGCACCGATCGAGGCAGCAGACACCGCAGTCGAGCCGGCTCCGCTGGTCAAGGAGGGCGACGCAGAGTTCGAGAAGTTGCTCGCCGAGGAGGAGGCCATCGAGGCATCCACACGTGAACAGCACGAGACACCCCACTTCCGTTCCGGGGATGGTGACTGAAAATGCTGATGCCCAAGAAGGTGCGACACCGCAAGCAGCACCGAGGACGTATGCGCGGCAACTCGAAGGGGATGACCGAGGTCACCTTCGGCGAGTACGGGATTCAGGCTCTTGAGCCCGGCTGGATCACGGCCCGTCAGATAGAGGCCGCCCGTATTGCCATGACCCGCCACATCAAGCGCGGCGGCAAGGTCTGGATCAACGTCTTTCCTGACAAGCCCGTCACCGAGAAGCCGGCTGAGACCCGCATGGGTTCAGGCAAAGGCAACCCAGAGAAGTGGGTAGCCGTCGTGAAGCCGGGTCGGATCCTGTTCGAGCTCTCATACAGCGACGTTGTCGTTGCTCGCGAGGCGATCGACCGGGCTATCCAGAAGCTGCCCATCAAGGCCCGATTCGTTGAGCGTGAGGAGGGCTTCTAGAGATGGCAAGGAAGAAGACGCTGGCCGATGTCGGCGATACCGAGTTGCTCGAGAAGTTGAGCGAGTCCAAAGAGGAGTTCTTCAACCTGCGGTTCCAATTGGTGACCGGAGAGTTGGAGAACCATGCCCGTATCGGCGAGGTCAAGAAGACCATCGCCCGTGTATTGACCGAGTTGCGGGCACGTGAGATCGAAGCAGCGGAAGCCATGGCTGCCGCTGACGAGGAGGTGGACGGCTGATGGCCGAAACCGAAGCAACCAGTCCGGATGAGACCGAGGCCAGACCGAACCGCCGCAAGGTTCGTGAGGGCGTGGTCGTGTCAGACGTCCAGCACAAGACCGCAGTGGTGCTCGTGGTGGACCGCGTTCGACACCGCCGTTACGGAAAGACCATTCAGAGGTCCAAGCGCCTCCATGTCCACGACGAGGCCAACGACGTGAAGGTCGGCGACCGGGTTCGTGTCCAGGAGACCCGCCCGCTCTCCAAGTTGAAGCATTGGCGTCTGGTCGAGATTCTCGAGAGGGCCAAGTAGATGATCCAGCAGGAAACTCGGCTCCGGGTTGCCGACAACTCTGGTGCCCGCGAGGTGCTCTGCATCAAGGTGCTGGGCGGCTCGAAGAGGCGCTACGCGTCCATCGGCGACGTGTTCACGGCCACCGTCAAGGACGCAACTCCCGGTGCGGCAGTCAAGAAGGGCGAGGTCGTCAGGTGTGTTGTCGTCCGCACGAAGAAGGAACGCCGGCGTCCTGATGGCTCGTACATCAGGTTTGACGAGAACGCCGCAGTCCTTCTCAACGACCAGGACCAGCCGCGCGGCACGCGCATCTTCGGTCCGGTGGGCCGGGAACTGCGCGACAGGAAGTTCATGCGAATCGTCTCCCTGGCGCCGGAGGTGCTCTGAAATGAAGATCAAGAAGGGTGACACGGTGCGGATCCTGGCCGGAAAGGACAGGGGCCGCGAGGGCGAGGTGACCCGCGCCATCCCGTCACAGGACAAGGTGATCGTCGAAGGCGTCAACATGGCGAAGAGGCACCAGAAGCCGACCAGCGCCACCATGCAGGGCGGCATCATCGACAAGGCAATGCCTCTTCACGTCTCCAACGTGGCGGTCATCAGCCCCGGCGATGGCCAGCCGACCAGGGTTGGTTACCGCTTTGATGCCGACGGCGTGAAGACACGGATCTGTCGCAGGACGGGGGTGGATCTCGATGGCTGAGACGACCACGGCCCCTGTACGCCTTCGCGACCTGTACGCCAACGAGGTTCAGTCGACCCTCCAGGCCGAGTTGGGCCTCGTCAACGTGATGCAGGTTCCAAAGCTCAAGAAGATCGTCGTCAACATGGGTGTCGGTGACGCCGCCCAGCAGGCCAAGTTGCTCGACGGAGCCCTCGCCGATCTTGAGTTGATTACCGGCCAGAAGCCGCTGGTGACCAAGGCAAGGACCTCGATCTCCAACTTCAAGTTGCGTGAGGGGCAGGCAATCGGGGCCAAGGTCACCCTCCGGGGCCCACGAATGTATGAGTTCCTGGATCGCCTTATCAGCCTCGCAATTCCCCGTATCCGTGACTTCCGTGGCCTCAGCCCACGGTCGTTCGACGGCAACGGGAACTACACGTTCGGTGTGACCGAGCAGTTGATCTTTCCTGAGATCGACTACGACACCGTCGATCGGACCAGAGGTATGGACATAACGATCGTGACATCCGCATCCGACGACGCCGGAGGCCGTGCCCTCCTAGCCGCATTCGGATTTCCGTTCCGCAAGGAGGGGCAGTAGTGGCAAAGAAAGCACTCGTAAACAAACAGCAGAAGACACCCAAGTTCAAGGTGCGCGCCTACACGCGGTGCCGCCGCTGTGGGCGTCCACGCTCCGTGTACCGGGCATTCAACCTGTGTCGCGTGTGCCTGCGATCTATGGCCCACGCCGGTGAGATCCCGGGTCTCACGAAGGCCAGCTGGTGAGGGGTGAACTGACATGACAATGACCGATCCAGTAGCAGACATGCTCACCCGCATCCGTAACGCCAACCAGGCGATGCATGACGGGCTCAACATGCCTTCGTCCAACCAGAAGGTCGCCCTCGCAGGCATCCTCAAGAACGAGGGCTACATCGCCGGTTTCGACGTTGCCGAGGCCTCAAACGGTCCGGGCAAGGTGCTGAGCATCCAGATGAAGTACTCCCCTGACCGGGAGCGGGTAATCAGCGGCGTCCAGCGGGTGTCAAAGCCCGGCCTGCGCGTCTACACCAACTCGACAACCATCCCCCGTGTTCTGGGCGGTCTCGGCGTAGCCGTGATCAGCACCAGCAAGGGGCTAATGAGCGACCGCGAGGCACGTCGCCGCCATATGGGCGGCGAGGTGCTCTGCTACGTCTGGTAGGGGGGTTACGAGATGTCCAGAGTCGGCAAGGCTCCAATAACTGTTCCCTCCGGCGTCGAGGTGACCCTCGACGGGCAGCACGTCGCCGTTACAGGCCCAAAGGGCGCCATTGACATGACGGTGCCTGGTGAGATCAGCGTCCGCAAGGATGGCGACATGATCGTCGTCGAACGTCCTGACGACGAGAGGAAGAACCGGGCCCTCCATGGCCTGGCCCGATCTCTTGTCAACAACATGGTCCTCGGTGTCTCGGAGGGGTTCAGCCGTGAACTCCAGATCGTCGGCGTCGGCTACCGGGCTGTGGCCAAGGGAACAGATGCCCTTGAACTTCAGTTGGGTTTCAGCCATCCGGTCAACGTGAAGGCTCCCGAGGGAGTCACCTTTGACGTGCCTGAACCCACCCGGATAATCGTCTCAGGTGTCGACAAGCAGGCAGTCGGCGAGACCGCTGCCGTGATCCGCGCCTACCGCAAGCCCGAGCCCTACAAGGGCAAGGGAATCAGATACCTCGGCGAGCATGTGGCCCGCAAGGCCGGAAAGGCGGCCAAGTGAGCACCATCGATCGACGTACTGGACGTATCCGCCGACACCGTCGGGTTCGGAAGGCCGTTCGCGGTACAGCGACGCGGCCGCGTCTGGCCGTGTTCAGGTCCAGCCGTAACATTTCGGCACAGGTCATTGATGACCACACCGGGACCACGCTGGCTTCGGCGTCCAGCCAACAGGCCGGGGTGGCCGACGGTTCAACCGGGTTGGCAGCCGCCACCGAGGTTGGCAAGGTCGTTGCCGAGCGGGCACGCACGGCGGGAATAGAGATGGTCGTCTTTGACCGGGGCGGATACCGCTACCACGGACGGGTGGCGGCTCTGGCCGATGCCGCCCGCGATGCAGGACTGGAGTTCTAGTGGCAAATCAGAGGCAGAAGACCGACGACTCCCAACTTCGGGAGTCACGGGTCATCCACATCAACCGGGTCGCCAAGGTGGTCAAGGGCGGGCGACGGTTCTCGTTCACCGCCCTTGTTGTCGTCGGCGACGGCGCCGGCCGTGTAGGCCTCGGTTACGGAAAGGCCAAAGAGGTTCCCCTGGCTATTCAGAAGGGCACCGAGGAGGCCAAGCGGAACCTGTTTGACGTTGCGTTGACTGGTTCCACGATCATCCACCCTGTCCTCGGAGTCATGGGTGGCGGACGAGTCATGCTCAAGCCCGCCGCTCCGGGTACGGGTGTGATCGCCGGAGGCGCCGCCAGGGCAATCCTGGAAGAGGCCGGCGTCCATGACATTCTCTGCAAGTCGATGGGCTCCTCCAACCACATCAACGTTGCGAGGGCCACCATCAACGGCCTCAAGTCGTTGCGCAGGCCCGACGAGATCGCACGCCTTCGGGGCCTCGATCCCGAGGAGTTCGTGCCGGCAGCCCTTCTCACCTCATATCGACGTACCGAGGCCGGTATCGACGGTCCAGGTGACGAGGCTGAACAAGAGGTATCGGCATGAACGCCGCCAAGACCGGGAACCTCAAGGTGACCCAGATACGTTCGACAATCGGCACCAAGCCCAAGCAGCGTGGAACCATCCGGGCTCTGGGTCTGGGCAAGATCGGGCGGAGCAACATCCTGCCTGACCGGGGTGAAATCCGCGGCATGATCGCCCGGGTCCCACACCTGGTGACGGTAGAGGAGGTCGAGTGAGATGAAGGTCCATGATCTGACGCCGCCGCCCGGGTCCCGCAAGCGCGGCAAGCGGGTAGCGCGCGGTATCGGTGGCAAGGGCGGCAAGACCGCCGGTCGCGGCATGAAGGGCCAGCGGGCCCGTAACACGGTCCGCCTCGGCTTCGAGGGTGGCCAGATGCCGCTGCACCAGCGGATTCCCAAGTTGCGCGGTTTCAAGAACCCGTTTCGGGTCGAGTATCAGGCCATCAACCTGGACACCATCGAGGAGTCCGGTCTGTCCGAGGTGAGCCCCGAAACGCTCCTGGCCAAGGGCCTCGTCGGCAAGAAGTCGCTGATGAAGGTGCTGGGCAGGGGAGAGATCACCAGGGCCGTGACCGTGAAGGCACACGCCTTTTCAGCTTCTGCCGAGGCGGCCATTCTGGCTGCGGGCGGGAGCATCGAGAAGTTGCCCCTTCCGTTCGCCGTGAGGCCTCCGGCCAGCGGCAACGCATTGATGAACCGCTAACCACATCCATTCTCCCCGGGTCAAACCGGGGAAACCCCGACAACCGGGAGCAACCGTGATTTCCAGCATGCTGAACATGTTCAGGGTCGCAGACCTGCGAAAGCGGATCCTGTTCACCCTGCTCATGATCCTGCTCTACCGGATCGGCGCGTTCATGCCCGCTCCGGGAATCGACGTCGAGCAGGTGCAGTTGCTGCGCGACCGGGCCAACCAGGGTGGTGTTCTTGCGTTCCTGCAGCTCTTCTCTGGTGGCGCCCTGACCACGTTTGCCGTGTTTGCCCTGGGAGTAATGCCCTACATCACCTCGTCGATAATCATGCAGGTGCTCGGTGTTGTCGTTCCCAAGATCGAGCAGTGGCAGCAGCAGGGTGCGGTGGGGCAGCGCAAAATCACCCAGTGGACCCGCTACATGACGGTGGTCATTGCTGTCATCCAGTCCACCAGCTTCGCCTTCCTGTTCAACAGCGGTGGCAACTCCATCAGCGGTTCCTCCGGCGCCAACCTGCTGCCCAACTTCCATATCGGCACCGTCAGCGTCGTGGTCCTCACCCTGACCGCCGGCACCGCCCTTCTCATGTGGATGGGTGAGCTCATTACCCAGAAGGGGATCGGCAACGGCATGTCGCTGTTGATCATGATCTCGATCGTGAGCGCATTCCCGGCGCAGGGATCCCTGATTCACGCTGAGAACGGCCCAATCGCGCTGGGAATCGTCCTCGTTGTCCTGATCGGGCTCGTGGCTGCCATCGTCTTCGTCGAGCAGGGGCAACGCAGGATCCCGGTACAGTTCGCCAAGCGCGTGGTCGGTCGTCGGATGTACGGCGGCCAGAACACCTACATCCCCCTGAAGGTAAACCAGTCGGGTGTGATCCCGATCATCTTCGCCTCTTCTGTCCTGTACCTGCCCGTGCTGTTGGCAGCAGCACTTCCCTGGGACGGCTTCCGCCGCTGGATCGACGACAACCTGGCCCAGCCGGACAACGTCTTCTACTTCGGCATCACCGGTCTGTTGGTGGTGGGCTTCGCCTACTTCTACACGGCGATCACCTTTGATCCGGTCAAGCAGGCCGACACGATCCGTAAGCAGGGCGGGTTCGTTCCCGGAATCCGCCCCGGCTATCAGACCGAGAGGTACCTGGCAAAGATCCTCTCGCGGATCACCTTGCCGGGAGCGCTCTTCCTGGCTGCCGTTGCGTTGATCCCGTCGATTCTCATCAACGTGTTCCTTGACACCAGCTCCGGAATCGGTGGGTCGTCCGGTGCCGGTGCAGCTGGCTTCGGGTTCGTCGGAATCTCGATCCTCATTGCGGCGGGTGTGTCCCTCGAGACCATGAAGCAGGTCGACTCGCAGTTGACGATGCGGAACTACGAAGGCTTCCTCAAGTAACCCCTGTGGTTGGCGGGATCTGACATCGTGGCAGCACTCCACCTGGTGATCCTGGGCCGTCAGGGCTCCGGAAAGGGCACTCAGTGCTCGCTCCTTGTCGATGCGTACGGGTTGATCCACGTCTCTACCGGCGACATGTTGCGTTCGGCGGTGGCAGCCGGAACCGAACTGGGCCGTGAGGCTCAGGTGATCATGGATGCCGGGAACCTTGTCCCGGACGGGGTAATGAACGGAATCGTCGCCGAACGACTGTCGATGCCCGACGTGGTGGAACATGGTGTGATCCTGGATGGCTTCCCCCGCACGCCCGTTCAGGCTGAGGCCCTCGAGGACATGTTGGGTGCAGCCGGCACCCCGCTGGCCGGTGCACTGAACCTGGATGTGCCCGTCGAGGTGGTGATCGCACGGATGCTGGATCGCGGCCGAGTCGACGACACCGAGGAGGCGATCCGCCGTCGGCTGGACCTCTACGAATCCGAGACGGCACCCCTGTTGGACTGGTTCAGGGAACGCGGGCTCCTTACGGTTGTGGACGGTCTTGGAAGCGAGGCTGAGGTCCTGGTTCGCCTGCAGGCCGTGGTCGACGGGATCCTGTCCTGATGGTTCGCTGGGAACCCGACTCACGCGCCGACGGGTTGGACCCTTCAGGGGGCTGCGATAGCGTTGTCCATCGGCCTCGACCGGGTTTTGTCCCGCGTCGCTGCTGGGCATTCGGGCAAATTCGCCCACGGTCGTCAGGCGCACGCAAGGTGTGTCGTCGATGGTCGGAGCCGCAACATCCAGACAAATCAACACAACCGGGAGCATGACCCTGACTAAGTCCAAGGAAGACGCGATCGTGATGGAGGGCACGGTGTTGGAGCCGTTGCCCAATGCCATGTTCCGCGTCGAGTTGGAGAACGGCCACAACGTGCTTGCACACATCTCCGGCAAGATGCGGATGCACTACATCCGGATCCTCCCAGGTGACCGTGTCCAGGTTGAGTTGACTCCCTACGACCTCCAGCGGGGACGAATCACCTACCGCTACAAGTAACCGCAGCCGGCTGGTCGATCCGACCAGCCAACCAGAAGATCGAATGAGAAGACTATGAAGGTCCGAACAAGCGTCAAGCGAATGTGCGAGAAGTGCCGGGTCATCCGGCGCCATGGTCGCGTGCAGGTGATCTGCAGCAACCCTCGCCACAAGCAGCGTCAGGGCTAGGGGAACAAACCACATGGCACGAATATCTGGCGTTGACGTCCCCCGCGAGAAGCGGGTGCTTATCGCTCTGACCTACATCCACGGCATAGGTCGAACCACAGCCGGCGTTATCTGCGAGGGAGCCGGCGTGAACCCGGCTACCCGTGTCAGGGACCTCACCGACGAGGAGGTCACCCACATAAGGGCCTTCGTCGACCAGCAGCTGAAGGTCGAGGGTGACCTGAGGCGTGAGGTCTCACAGAACATCAAACGCAAGATGGACATTGGTTGCTACCAGGGACTGCGCCACCGTCGCGGCCTACCGGTCCGGGGGCAGCGCACACACACCAACGCAAGGACCCGCAAGGGCCCCCGTAAGACAGTCGCCAACAAGAAGCAGGCAGTGAAGTAATGGCAAAGCCGTCCGCAGGGGGCCGTCGTCCCCGCAAAAAGGAGCGCAAGAACGTCCCGCACGGCGTGGCGCACATCAAGAGCTCCTTCAACAACACGATCATCACCATCACGGACCAGGGTGGCAACACGTTGGCATGGGCTACCGCAGGCAACGTGGGCTTCAAGGGTTCCCGCAAGTCCACGCCGTTTGCAGCACAGATGGCTGCAGAGCAGTGCGCCCGCCAGGCCATGGAACATGGTGTCCGCAAGGTCGACGTGGTCGTCAGGGGCCCCGGCTCGGGGCGTGAGACCGCTATACGAACTATCCAGAACACGGGTATCGAGGTGACCGGCATCAAGGACGTCACGCCGATTCCGCACAATGGTTGCCGCCCACCCAAGCGGCGGAGGGTCTGATGTCTCGTTACACGGGTCCGAGGGCGCGGGTTTCGCGCCGTCTCGGCACAAACATCTTCGGAACCAAGGGCGAGACCATCGCCCTCGACAAGCGGCCCTATCCGCCCGGCGAACACGGCCGCACCCGGCGCAGGGGCAATCCCTCCGAGTATCTGGCACAGATGCAGGAGAAGCAAAAGGCGAGGTTCTCATACGGTCTCACCGAGCGGCAGTTCCGTCGTCTCTACGACGAGGCCAACCGTCGCGACGGTGTCACCGGCGACAACCTCCTCCGCTTCCTCGAGCTGCGTCTCGACAATGTTGTTTACAGGGCCGGTATGGCGGCGACCCGCCCGCAGGCCCGGCAGATGGTGAACCACGGACATGTCGACGTGGACGGAAGCCGTGTCGACATTCCCAGCTTCAGGGTCAAGAAGGGGCAGGTCGTGACCCTGCGCCAGAAGGCCAGGAACATGGTTGTCGTGCAGTGGAACATCGACGTGCTCGATCGTCAGGCACCAGCCTGGCTGGAGGTCGCCGATGGCGGCCACGAGGTCACGGTCAGGGAGCTTCCGATCCGCGAGCAGATCGACATTCCCGTGAGGGAACAGCTCGTGGTCGAGCTCTACAGCAAGTAGCCCGGCAGGGCGATGGCGGAGCGGCCACTGCCGCAGTCGAACCCGACACATAACGACTCGAACAACACAGGTAGGAAATCAGGTTCCTCACGGGAGCCGAGATCAAGATGCGCTGCGATTGCAGCGAGAAGGTGGACAGCCATGCTGGTCATTCAGCGTCCGACCGTTGAGGTCGAAACCGAAGCAGATGGGAACCGTCAGCAGTTTGCGGTAGGCCCCCTGGAGCCCGGGTTCGGGCACACCCTGGGAAACTCCCTGCGCCGCACCCTGTTGTCGTCCATTCCGGGCGCAGCCGTCACACAGGTGCGCTTTGACGATGCCCTCCACGAGTTCGGCACCATCGACGGTGTCGTCGAGGACATCACCGACATCGTCTTGAACCTGAAGGACCTGGTGGTCCGTTGCCACGGCGACGAGCCGGTGACGCTGCGCGTCGACGTTCGTGGTGCCGCAGACGTGACCGCCGAGGCGCTCGAAACGAACGACGATGTCGAGATCATCAACCCCGACCTGCACATCGCGACGGTCAACGCCAAGGGCCGTCTGGCATTCGAGTTGACCGTTGAGCGCGGCCGGGGCTTCTTGTCGGCTGATCGTGTCGGCGGTGAGCCGGTCATCGGGGTCATCCTCGTTGATGCCCTCTTTTCGCCTGTACGCCGGGTGGCCTTCACCGTCTCACCCACCAGGGTCGAGCAGTCGAGCGACTACGACCGCCTCGTCATTGATATTGAGACCGACGGAACCATCACCTCCAGGGAGGCGCTGGCTTCGGCCGGCGCCACGCTGCGTGCCCTCATCCAGTTGGTAGAGGAGATGAGCGACGAGCCCCAGGGCCTCGAGTTGGGTGAGGCCGAGTCGACGATCGTGGGATCACCTGACATGGGCCTCCCCATCGAGGATCTGGACCTTTCAGAGCGCCCCCGCAACTGTCTCAAGCGTGCTCAGGTCGACACAGTCGGCCAGCTGCTTGAAAAGACCGAAGAGGACCTTCTGGCGGTCACCAACTTCGGGCAGAAGTCGCTCGACGAGGTGATCGAGAAGTTGGACGAGCGCGGCCTTTCACTCCGGACCAGGGGCTGAGCCATGCTTGCAACCCCCAGGAAGGGCCGTCGTTTCGGCGGCAGCTCCGCACACCAGAAGTCGATGATGGCCAACCTGGTTGCGTCCCTGATCGCCGCCGAGGCGATCACGACGACGGAGGCCAAGGCCAAGGCCATGCGTCCCATAGCTGAGAAGGTCATCACCAAGGCGCGCAAGGGCGGCCTTCACAACCACCGCCAGGTGGTGTCGTTTCTGCGGGATCGCGAGATGGCTGCAAAGCTCTTCGACGAAATCGGTCCCCGTTACGAGGATCGTCCCGGTGGCTACACCAGGATCCTCAAGGTTGGACCGCGCCCGGGCGACAACGCGCCGATGGCCCGCATCGAGCTGGTCTGACCCTCAGCAGTCATCTCGGCTAGCCCGATCAGGTAGTCGTGCGGGTTCGGGCGGCAGTCGCCTACGACGGAGCGCCGTTCCACGGGTTCGCTGTCAACAACGGTGTCCGCACGGTCGCCGGCGACCTGGATTCAGTTCTCTCCCGAGTAACCGGGTGCGATGTGGTCGTCACCTGTGCGGGTCGTACCGACCGCGGTGTCCATGCGGCGGGACAGGTTCTGAGCTTTGACGTTCCAGACAGCGTGGATCTGGAGAAGATGCGCCGATCGGTCAACCGACTGTGTGCTCCATCGATCGTCATGTCGATGGTTGAACCCGTCGGGTCGGACTTTGACGCACGGTTCAGCGCCACGGGCCGCACCTACCGGTACCGGGTCCTGAACTGTCCCGATCCCGATCCCCTCCTGTCGCCCACGACCTGGCATGTAGGGGCTCAACTTGATGTAGAGGCGATGAACCTGGCCTGCGGTGACCTGATCGGCGAACACGACTTCACGTCCTTCTGCCGTCGTCGCAAGAATCCCCTCAGCGAAAGTGCCCTGGTGATGGTTCGGCGGGTGGAGGATGCCGGATGGATTGGACCAGATGACAACGGAATCCTCGTCTTTGAGATCACGGCATCCGCTTTTTGCCATCAGATGGTCCGCTCGATAGTCGGGGTGCTGATTCCGATAGGAACCGGGGAGCTTCCCGTAACCGGCATGTCGGCGGTGTTGGAGGCACGCGACCGGCAGGCTGCGGGGAAGCCGGCCCCGCCGCAGGGGTTGACCCTCTGGTCGGTGCGCTATCCGACACCGTGAGGTGAGCTGGCCCGATGTCTTGCGGGTTGCCGGGCGGGGGTGTCGGGCATAGCATTTACCCCCGGTTCGTGTGGCGACCGGGGTGCACCCGGATGCCTCCATCCGGACCGGGGCGGTGCCCCGGAACCGGGCTCCACGACTACACACTCGAGAGGAACATCGTGTCCACCTATACACCAAAGGCAGGCGAGATTGAGCGTGCATGGCACCTCGTCGACGCCGACGGCCTGGTACTCGGGCGCCTCGCCTCCGAGGTGGCCTCGGTCCTGCGTGGCAAGCACAAGCCCACCTTCACCCCCCACGTCGACACCGGCGACCACGTCATTATCGTGAACGCAGGCAAGGTGGTTCTGACCGGCGCCAAGGAGTCAGACAAGAACGTCTACGACCACTCCGGCTTCCCGGGTGGTCTCCGTACCCGTACCTACGGATCATTCCTGGCTGACAAGCCCGAAGAGGCCGTCCGTCGTACGATCCGGGGCATGCTTCCCCGGAACCGGCTGGGTCGCCAGATGCTCAAGAAGCTGAAGGTCTACAGCGGCGCCGAACATCCCCATGGGGCACAGCAGCCACAGCCGCTGGCCCTCGAGCACACCAGGGCCCGTACGGCCTGACCTAGGAAGAAACCATGTCAAATCCGACCATCCAGACAACAGGGCGACGCAAGCGGTCCGTGGCACGGGTGCGCCTGCGTCCCGGCACGGGCACCGTGACCGTCAACGGTCGGCCGGTGGTCGACTACTTCCCCTCTGAGAGCCATCGCCTCGTGTTCATGGAGCCTTTCAGGGTGACTGCGACCGAGGGCACCTACGACATAGATGCGACCCTTCACGGTGGCGGCATCAGCGGCCAGGCCGGTGCACTTCGACTTGGTATAGCCAGGGCCCTTGAGGCGCTCGAGGCCGAGAGGCGTCCGGCGCTGAAAGAGGCCGGGTTCCTTACCCGCGACGATCGCAAGAAGGAGTCCAAGAAGTACGGCCTCAAGAAGGCCCGCAAGGCTCCTCAGTACAGCAAGCGCTGACCTCCGCGGGTACTGGGCGTCGCCCGACCCGTAGTCTTCAGGAATGGACCTCAGCTTCGGGACCGACGGGGTCCGCGGACGTGTGGGCACGGATCTTGACGAGGCCGCGGTGTGCGCCCTGGGTTCGGCTGCGGCCGGACTCCTTCGTTCCGACACGGTGGTGGTTGGCCATGATCCACGTGAGTCCGGACCCGGCCTTGTAGCTGCCCTCGCAGACGGCTTCGCCCGTGCAGGTGTCGACGTTGTCGACATCGGAATGGCTCCGACACCGGCTGTGGCGTGTATCGCAGCCCTCGATTCCGTTGCTGGTGCGATGGTGTCTGCCTCACACAACCCTTGGTGGGACAACGGGGTAAAGCTGTTCGCCTCTGGCGGGAAGAAGTTGGGCGACGACATCCAGGCGGCCGTGCAGAATGCCTGGCACGATCAACCCCGGCTTGCTCTGACAGGCGGTGCGGCTGTGACAGAGGTCGTCGACGGTCGCTGGGCGGACTCGGTGGTGGGCTCCGTCGATGCCGGGGCACTCACCGGCATGCGCTTAGTTGTCGACTGCGCCAACGGCGCAACGTCGGCCAGCGCCGGTGAGGTCCTTTGCCGTCTGGGCGCGGATGTGACGGTCATCAACGCCTCTCCAGATGGGAGGAACATCAACGAGGGGTGTGGGTCTACACAACCTGAGGGGCTCCAAGAGGCGGTGGTGTCGGCTGGCGCCGATGCAGGCCTGGCATTTGATGGTGATGGTGATCGCGTCGTAGCCGTTGCAGCCGATGGATCCCTGCTGGATGGTGATCACCTGCTTGCCATCTGTGCAGTGGACCGTCTCCACAGGGGTCTTCTCCCGGAGTCGATGGTCGTTGTCACCGTGATGGCCAACCTTGGAATGCGGCGCGGTCTAGCTGATCAGGGAATCACGGTTCACGAGACCAACGTCGGAGATCGCAACGTCCTGGAGGCACTCGACAGCGGAGGCTGGCTCCTGGGCGGTGAACAGTCAGGGCACCTGGTGTTCCCTGACCTCGCCACCACGGGCGATGGCCTGCTGACCGGCATCCAGGTTCTCGACGCTGCACGGCGGGCGGACCGTGCCATCGGAGACATGGCGGCAGAACTGGTCATCCGCACTCCCCAGGTCCTTCACAGCATTCCCGTGTCGAGGGGCGGTGACCAGGTCGTTGCCACCATGGCCGGATTGATAGCCGAGGAGTCGCTCCGGTTGGGTGGCGACGGACGCGTTCTGGTCAGGCCCTCAGGGACCGAGCCGGTTGTGAGGGTGATGGTCGAGGCCCTCGATCCGGGTACCGCCGAGGCGACTGCGGAACGACTCTGTGATGCCGTCAGAAACGGTGATGCAGCCCCCCAGACGGGGGCCGCGGCGGGCAGCTGACCGGACGGTCCTAGAATTGCCGTGTTGCCACCCCCGTGGGTGGCGACATCACCGGGCCCGCAGGGTCCGTGACGACAACCGAGACGGACCAGCAGGCGAGAAGGGGCGACGATCAGGGCATGTGCGGCATCATCGCGGTCCTCAGACGACCATCGGATCGGCCCGTACCGACCGCCTCAGAGGTTCAAGATCCCATAAGTGGAGCACTCGATCTCCTGACAGGGTTGTCGGAGATTCCAGACGAAGCTGGTCTTGTGCAGGTGGCCGAGAATCTAGAGTCGGCTGACCGGCTGCTTGGTGGCGTGCCCGGGTTGAACGCAATGGATGACGGCGGTTCTCTGGTTCGGACCCTGGACGAACTTCTCGAGCAGGTCTCTGGCCACCTGGTCCGTCTGGAAGGCGTCTTGGAACATGCCCGATCTGACCTGGAGCTGGCGAACGTGGCCATGGTCAGGGCCCGGGACGCTGCATGGTCCCTTCGCAACGACCGACTGGGTGCACATGCCGGCGTGGCCTCGCTTTCGTCTTCGAGCGAGCCCCCCAGCCGGGCCGGCCGTGCAGTGCTGCTCTCGGTGCATCAGGCGCTGACGGCGATCGACAGGCTCGAGGTCCGGGGCAGGGACTCGGCGGGCCTGGTGGTGACAGTGTGGGATCACGGCCTCGCGGATGTCGACCTGATGGGGCGTGATGGAGACCTGCTCCTGCGCAGTGGTGCGGTCCGGACCCTTCCCGGCGGTGGGTTCTCGTTTGTCGTGAAGGCTGCAGCGGAGATCGGCGAGCTGGGCGACAACACCGCTTCGATGCGAAAGGCCATCGTCGACGACACCGTCCTGGCAGCGGTGCTGGCCAGCCCGTCGGTCAGCGGTGCCGTCCTGGGCCACACCCGCTGGGCCAGCGTCGGGCTCATCTCGGAGGCGAATGCACACCCACTCGATTCCACGAGGGCCGATGGGGTGCCAGCGCCTCTGGTTCTTGCCGTACAGAACGGCGATGTCGACAACCATGCTGATCTGGTTGCAGCCGAAGGACTCTCGGTGGCCGCTGAAATTACGACCGACACGAGGGTTGTGCCGGCTCTCTGCGCCGGTCACCTCGTTGCCGGAGAGACAGAAGACGCTGCCTTTCGTCGCACCGTCGCCGCATTTGAGGGGTCGGTTGCCGTGGCTGCCATGATCGGCGGCTCTCCTGACCACCTCCAACTTGCGCTACGGGGGAGCGGCCAGGCCCTCTACATAGGTCTGGCCGAGGACGCGTTCATCGTGGCAAGCGAGCCCTACGGAGTGGTCGAGTTGACAGACACCTATCTCCGCATGGAGGGAGGTGCCGTCTCGGCCGGTGTCGGCACCCTGGCCGGAAACGGCCAGATCGTGACCCTGGACGGTTCACTTGCCGGAGACCTGTCCGGGATCGACCGACGTAGCTACGACGGCACGGTCCTTCCCGTGGAAGGGGACGAGTTGGTGAAGGCCGGCATCACGACACGTGACATCGACCGCGGTGATTACCCCCACTACCTGATCAAGGAGATCGGTGAGGCACCTGCCTCGGTCAGGTCGACCCTGCGGGGGCGGTTGGTTCATGTCGATGGCTCACCAACTGTGCGCCTTGGCGAGAGGGCGCTGGGGGCCGACCTGCGAGCCGACCTGGCTGCGGGCCAGATCCGTCGGGTGACCGTCATCGGGCAGGGAACCGCAGCCGTGGCAGGCGAGGCGGTGGCGCTGTCGGTTGCAGCCGAGTTCTCAGGGTCCGACGTGATCATCGAGGCGAGGACCGCCACCGAGTTGTCGGGGTCCGGTCTGCGCCACGACATGTCCGACACCCTGATCATCGCCATCAGCCAGTCCGGTACGACCACCGATACCAACAGGACCGTCGACCTGGTGAGGGCCAGGGGTGCCAGGGTGTTGGCCATAGTGAACCGACGCAACAGCGATCTCACTGATCGGGCCGACGGGGTCTTCTACACATCCGATGGCCGCGACGTCGAGATGAGCGTCGCTTCGACCAAGGCCTTCTACGCGCAGGTCGTTGCCGGGATCCTCATGGCTGCAGCGCTCGCCGACGCGTCGGGCCTACCGGGGGCTGACGACAGGTCCGGTCTGTTGTCCGGTCTGCGAGAGCTCCCGGAAGCCATGGAAACCGTTCTGAACCTCCAGGAGCAGATCGGGAACGTGGCCGACAGGCACGGCCCGCCGCGTCGACACTGGGCGGTAGTGGGAACAGGTCCGAACCTGATCGCCGCCCGCGAGATCAGGATCAAGCTGTCCGAGCTCTGCTACAAGTCGATTGCCGCAGATGCCACTGAGGACAAAAAGCACATCGACCTGTCGGCAGAACCGCTGATCCTGGTCTGTGCAACGGGGATGGCCGGATCCACGGCTGACGACGTGGCCAAGGAGGTTGCCATCTACCGAGCCCACAAGGCTGCGCCCATAGTTGTCACGGATGCCGACCCTGACCTGGGTCGGTTCGCCGATGCGCTCGATGTTGTGACCGTCCCGCGGGTGCACCCTCGTCTGGCCTTCGTTCTGTCGACGATGGTGGGGCACCTCTTTGGTTATGAGGCCGCCCGTGCCATCGATGCCCAGGCGCATCCTCTCAGAGAGGCGCACGCTGCCATCGAGAACGTCGCCGCTGCCGGTCTTTCCGCCGGGTCATCTGCTGTCGGCATCCATGACCTGATGTTGGTGTTGAAGCCGCTGGCTTCGCGTTTCTTTGATGAGCTCAGGTCCGGTCGCATGAACGGCCATCTCGAGGCTTCAACAGCGGCTCGCCTGGCGGCACAGTTCAGGTATGCCACAGGTGACCTTCCCCTCGAGTCCTACCAACTCGAGTTCGGAACCGTTGGCACGCCGGCTCTCGTGCTCGACGACCTGGCTGGGACCCTGACGCAGGCCATCGAGGAGTTGACCCGACCCATCGACGCCATCAAGCATCAGGCCAAGACGGTCACGGTTGGAATATCACGGACCGACGAGATGCTCCTGACTGCCGACCTCGTCCGTGAGGTTCTTGATGCCGGCGCACCACGTGACTCCCTCAGCTACAGGACCCTCAGGCTTCTGGCTGACCTGGATGCCGCGGTCACAGAGGTCGCGGGCTTCACCCGCTATCGGGTGGACGGCCTCGACGGGAGTACCCCGACCGTGTCGATCATCGACCGGGGCGGGATCTCTACCGGCATCGAATCCCGCTCCGACAACGATCCTGCTCTGCGCGGCACAAAGCACAGCGTGGCTGTGGAGCGCGAGACCCTCGTCACCCGCGGAGCCCGTGACAACAGGACGATCATCTTGGTGCCCGAGGTCAAGGATCGCCAGACGGTCGGCCTGACCCTGCTGCATGTTGTGCTCCACGAGCACCTGTCGGCTGAGGCCCTGCGTGGTGTGCTGCACGGATACCGCAACCGCTATGACGCGATCCGGGACGCTGTCTGTGAGACCGAACCCCACCTGAGCGACGACCGACTGGCCGAACTGCCCGTCGGCGACCTGCTGATCAATCCTGTTGGAGCCATCGCCGAACGTCTTCGTTCGGAGGGTTCATCCTGATGCGGTCCATGGGGGTGCCGCGTTGATCGGAATCGGAACCGACCTGGTCGACATGGAGCGCTTTCGTCGTTCGCTTGAGCGCACCCCCGGCCTGATGGAACGCCTGTTCCGTCCCGGCGAGCGTGCCTATGCAGACATGCGCAGCGATCCGACGGAGAGGTACGCGGTGCGGTTCGCAGCCAAGGAGGCGGTTCTCAAGGCACTGGGCCTGGGCTTGGGCGGGGCCGCCATGTACGACATCGAGGTCGTACGCGAGCCATCTGGCAGGCCCGTTCTGGTTCTACACGGCGGGGCGGCCGAAGTGGCCGACGCTGCCGGTGTTGAGCGGTGGCTGCTCACGCTCAGCCACACGGACCTGTTTGCAACTGCCACTGCCGTGGCCCTCTGATGGGACGGCCGGGCATGGCGGCCACGACATGATTCCGGTGGTCACGCCGGCCGAGATGGCTGAGATAGACGCCAACTCGGATGAACCGGTCGACGTCCTTGTCGGCCGTGCGGGGGCGGCGGTGGCGAGGGCTGCTGTCGACGAGATGGGTGGCGTCTACGGAAGGAGGGTCGTTGTGCTGGCTGGCCCCGGATCCAACGGCGCCGACGGTCGCGTGGCAGCGGAGCGGCTGGAACAGCGCGGTGTACGAACCAGCGTGGTGGATGCCCTGAACGCTCCAGAGGAACTTCCGGCAGCCGACCTTTTGGTGGATGCTGCTTTCGGAACCGGTCTACGGCGACCCTACGTCGCCCCGCCGGCCTCGTCGCCGGTGCTGGCTGTCGATCTGCCGTCCGGGCTGGATGGCCTCACAGGCGAGTCCATCGGTACTCCCTTGCCCGCCGTCCGTACTGTCACGTTCGCCGCACTCAAGCCGGGTCTCCTCCTTGGTGGCGGTCCTACCCTGGCCGGACGGGTCGAGGTCGCTGACATCGGTCTGGACGTTTCGGGTGCCTCGGCGTTCCTCGTAGAGGACGGCGACATCTCCAACCTCGTTCCTTCGCGACAGCCGGATGCCCACAAGTGGGAGAGCGCCTGTTGGGTGGTAGCCGGGTCGCCGGGGATGGAGGGGGCGGCCCACCTCGCCGCGAGTGCCGCCCAACGGGCTGGTGCCGGCTACGTACGCCTGTCCATCCCGGGCGGTACCGCCGCCGGGGCCCCAGTGGAGGTGGTAGGCCATTTCGCAGATGTAACCCTGGATGGGATTTCAGGCGACATGGAGAGGTTCGCATCGCTCGTTGTCGGACCCGGGCTCGGGACCAACAGCGACACGTGGTCCGGGGTGCGCCGTCTGGTTTCGGCTGCGACCATCCCGGTCGTTTTGGATGGGGACGGGTTGAACGCCATCGCCGGGGAGCAACCTTGGCCCATCCGGGCGGCACCTCTTGTGTTGACCCCACATGACGGGGAGTACGAACGTCTTACCGGTTCCCGTCCCCGACCAGATCGCCTGGGTGCGGCTCGGGACCTGGCCCGGTCGTCAGGTGCGATCGTGCTTTTGAAGGGCCCGACAACGGTGGTGGCGGCTCCCGATGGTCAGGTCCGGCTGGTGACGGTTGGAGACAGCCGTCTCGCCACCGCCGGGACCGGAGATGTGCTGGCGGGCATCCTGGGTGCCTTCCTTGCACGTGGGGCCGAGCCGCTGGACGCAGCGGCAGCTGCAGCACATGTGCACGGCAGGCTGGCGGCGGCCTGTCCCGGTACCGGCGTTGTCGCCGGCGACCTGGCTACACACCTCGTCGAGGTGCTCGTGGGTCTCGGCGTGGACCCTGCAGAGGGGAGGTCGCTCTGATGAGACCCACCTGGGCCGACATCGACCTTGAGGCGATCGCCCACAACGTCGGGGTGTTCAGGGGCCTGGTTGGCGACAGCGACCTGTGTGCCGTCGTCAAGGCCGGCGCCTACGGCCATGGAACAGCGGAGGTGGGTAGAGCCGCTGTCGGTGCGGGTGCGACATGGCTGGGCGTGGCCCTGGTCGATGAGGCGGCCCAGCTCCGGTCGGCCGGCATCACCGTCCCGATCATCGTCCTCTCCGAGCCGAGACCATCTGAGATGGCCGGGTTGGCCACGCTCGACGGGGTCAGGCCGACCGTGTATTCCCACGCCGGAATAGTCGCCTTCGCATCTGCTGCACCCGCCGGTTCACCGGTCCACCTCAAGGTCGACACGGGGATGAACCGGGTGGGTGCCGAGCCGTCCGATGCGATTGGACTGGCCCAAGTGATCGCTGGTTCGGGGCTTGTTCTCGAGGGCCTCTTCACGCACTTCGCCTCGGCAGACCAGCCGGGTGACGGGTTCACCGAAGTGCAGGTTCGTGCGTTTGACGACGTGTTGGCGGAGCTCTCTGCCACCGGCATGAAACCGCCCGTCGTTCACATGGCGAACACGGGAGCGACCCTTACCCGACCGGACAGCCACAGGTCGATGGTCAGGGTCGGCATCGGCCTCTACGGCGTTGAACCCTCGACGGCCCTGCAGGGTCGGTGCGGCGAGCTTGGTCTACGTCAGTCCATGCGCCTGCGCAGTGAGGTTGCCCACCTCCACGAGGTTGGTGGCGGCGGTGGCGTGTCTTACGGCCACAGGTGGGTGGCTGATGCCCCGACAAGGCTTGCCACATTGCCGATCGGGTACGCGGACGGTCTCACCAGAGCCTGGTGGGAGCATGGGCAGGTGCTGATCGGCGGAAGGCGTAGGTCTGTCCGCGGGGTCATAACAATGGACCAGACGGTCGTGGAGGTAGACGAGTCGGTCGCCGTGGGCGACGAGGCCGTGATCCTTGGTTCTCAGGGTGACGGGTTTGTGGGAGCCGGCGAGATGGCGGATGCAACCGGCACCATCGGCTACGAGGTACTGGCCACCGTCGGCGCACGGGTGCCCCGAAGGTACTGAGCAGGATCGGGAGCAGACCTGTGAGCCGTGTCCTCCTTGTCGAGCCCTTCTACAGCGGGTCGCATGCCTCCTGGGCTGACGGGTTGGCTGGACACAGCCGTCACGACGTTGTCACCATCACCCACCCGGGCGCCTTTTGGAGGTGGCGGATGCGGGGTTCGTCACTGACGCTGGCAGCCGAGGCGAAGCTGGCCGTGGAGCGGCACGGCACGCCCGATGTCGTCATGGTGAGCGGCATGATCGACCTGGCGGCATGGCTGGGGTTCAGCCGGCGCTTTCTGGGTGACCCACCGGTGGTCCTCTACCTCCACGAGAACCAGCTGCTGTACCCGCCGGCCCCGAACCAGCGCGCAGATGACTCGTTGCCGCTACTCAACTGGCTGGGAATGGCGGTGGCCGATGAGGTCTGGTTCAACTCCGCATTTCAGCGTGACGGCCTGCTCGAGGCCCTGCCTGACCTCCTGGGGCGTTTCCCGGATGAGCTCCACACCCCGTGGCTGGATGAGGTCGCTTCGACCTGTCAGGTCGTACCCGTGGGCGTCTGCCTCGAGGACGTACCGGTACGAGTTTCAGATTCCATCCACCCGGAGGTGCCTACGGTTCTGTGGAACCAGCGATGGGATCATGACAAGAATCCCGGAGCCGTTATGGCGGCTCTACTGAAGTTGGCCGGCGAAGGCCTCGACTTCAAGGTGGCTGTGGCCGGCGAGAACACACGTGTCGATCCGAGGGAGATGACCGAGGCCAGAGACCAGTTGGGTGACCGGGTGGTTCAGTTCGGACACCTCCCGAGGCCGGAGTACGTGGACCTGTTGGGGGTCAGCGACGTGGTGGTGAGTGCAGCCCACCACGAGTTCTTCGGAATAGCCGTGGTTGAAGCCATGGCGGCCGGCGCGGTGCCTGTGCTCCCGACAAGGCAGAGCTACCCGGAACTGGTGCCCGACCAGTTCCACGGGGCGGCGCTGTATCCCGATGGAGGCCTCACCGGTCGCCTGAGGGACGTCCTCGGCGATCTCTCCGCGTGGAGGGAACGGGTTGCCGGGTTGGATGTGGCAATGCGTCGCTTCGACTGGCGACAGGTGGTCGACGACTATGACGACCGCATCGATGCGCTGGTGGCTCGGACCTGCAACTAGCGTCGGTGGTGTGAAGTTCCCTATCGACGGTGTGAGGGTGGGCCACTGGACGGACATGGCTGCGGCCACCGGCTGCACCGTCGTCTTGTTGCCCGAGGGGACAGTCGCGTCCGGCGAGGTCCGTGGGGGAGCGCCGGCCACACGAGAGTTCGACATGCTGGCTCCGGAGCGGAGCGTGAGCCGGCTGGATGCGGTGGTGATCTCGGGCGGATCGGCGTTCGGCCTGGCCGCTGCCGACGGAGTAGTCGTCCACCTTGAGGAGCAGGGCATCGGCTTTCCCACCCCTGCCGGCCCCGTGCCGATCGTGGTCGGGATGTCCCTCTTCGACCTCATGGAGGGCGATGGGTCCGTACGGCCTGGTGCGTCCGAGGGTCGTCTGGCGGCTGAAGCCGCCGTTTCCGATGGCGTGGCGACCGGTCGGGTGGGAGCCGGCACAGGTGCCACGGTCGGAACGTGGCGTGGCAGATCCAACGCCTCACCCGGGGGCCTTGGCATCGCGTCGGCTCGACGGGGTGGGTTGGTCATGGCTGCGATCATGGCGGTCAACGCAGCAGGTGATGTAGATGACGAATCGGTAGCTAAGGCAGTCGCTGACGGCACCTTCGACGCTTGGCCGGAGGCGACAGGTGAAGGACCGTTGGCCGATGGCGGTCGCGGCAATACGACCATCGGCATGGTCGTAACGAACGGGGCCGTCGACAAGGCCGGCTGCCTGCTGTTGGCACAGTCAGCCCACGATGGTCTTGCCAGGGCGATCTTTCCGCCTCACACGAGGTCTGATGGCGACGCTGTTGTCGCATCTGCCACCGGCGAAGTTCCTGTCGGGGGGCGTGACCTTGATGTGTTGAGGGTTCTCACAGTTGCTGTTGTGGAGCAGGCGATACGGAACGCCTGCTGAGCCGGCTTGCACCGGGGCTGGACAACCCGGCTCTGTACGCTTCAGGTGTGTCGACCACCCTGGAACTGATGGCTGTGGAAGCCGATTCCTGCACCCTGTGCGGCCTCGCAGCCGACCGCAGCAGCGTGGTCTTTGGTGCAGGTCACCCCGAGGCTGACCTCATGTTCGTCGGTGAGGGGCCGGGTGCAGAAGAGAACCGCCTGGGCATTCCGTTTGTCGGTAGGTCTGGAAAGCTGCTGGACCGGCTGCTCGACGAGGAACTGGGCATCGACAGGGGCAGCTGTTACATCACCAACGTCGTCAAGTGTCGTCCCCCCGACAACCGCGACCCCAGACCCGATGAGATTGCAGCCTGCCGCCCGTACCTGGAACGCCAGATCCTTGCCGTCAACCCGTCGGTCGTGGTGACCCTCGGAAATTTCTCGAGCAGGCTTCTTCTTGAGACCGACACAGGTATTACGAAGTTGAGGGGTCAGGCGTACCCGTATGGCGATCGCCAACTGGTTCCCACCTTTCACCCGGCTGCGGCTCTACGGGGTGGCGCCAACGTCCTGGCAGGAATGCGGTCAGATCTGGCACAGGCCAAGATGCTCATGGGGCAGGCATGACGTCGGTTGTGTCCATTTCAACGTGCTCAGCGGAGCAGACCATTGCTGCAGCCGGCGCCCTGGCCGGCGCTGTCCGACCCGGAGACCTGATCGTCCTGTGTGGGGATCTGGGTGCCGGAAAGACGGCGTTCACCCAGGGGCTGGGTCGTGCTCTCGGCGTCACCACCCCGATCACCTCTCCCACGTTCACCCTCGCCAACCGCTATGAGGGAGACCTGGTGGTCAACCACCTTGATGTCTACCGTCTGGCCCATATCGACGAGGTCAGGGACCTTGGGCTGCACGAGCTGCTGGATGACAAGTCGGTGACGGTCATCGAGTGGGGTGACGCCATCGCAGGTGTGCTTCCGGGCGGCTACCTGGAGGTTCGGATCACCCTCGGTGACGGATCTGACGACCGGGTTCTGGAGTTTCGGACGGTCGGCGAGGAGTGGACCGACCGTGAGGCGGCACTGTCGAACATGGCAGGTCCTGCATCTGACGGGGGTGGGACATGTTGATCCTGGCGATCGAGAGTGCCAGCGGTCAGGTTGGTTGTGCTGTCGGGGGTCACGAGGGGGTGCTGGCGTCTGCCCATGCCGGAGGGGGCCGCCGCCATGCCGAGGCACTTGGCCCCCAGATCGACTTTGTGCGGCGTCAGGCCGGCATCCAGCTCTCCGACCTTGGTGCGGTGGCCGTCGATGTCGGCCCTGGTCTGTTCACCGGCCTGAGGGTCGGCATTGTCGCCGGTGTGGCCATGGCGTACGCGCTCGGCGTTCCGATGATCGGGGTATCCAGCCTCGATCTTCTGGCCTTTCCGGCCCGCTGGACCAGTCGGCTCATCGTGTCGGCGCTAGATGCACGCCGGGGTGAGCTGTTCGTGGCGATGTTCCGCAGGGTTCCCGGTGGGATCCAGCGGGTGGTTGATCCGCGTGTCTGTAGCCCAGATGATCTTGTCTCCGAGCTGGAGGCCCAGGAGGAGAGGTCCCTGCTGGTAGGCGACGGTGCCCTCCGCTACCAGGAGCTGTTCAACGGAATCAGGGGGGTGGAGTTGGCTGAGCAGGGGCTCGCCAACCCCAGTGCCAGGGCTCTTGTCCAGCTGGCTCACTCGCGGGCAATGCGCGAGGAGTTCGTACAGCCGTGGGAACTCGAGCCTGTCTACCTGAGGCGTCCCGATGCTGAAATCAACTGGTCCACGAGGGAGGGCGGGGCGTGAGCATCGTTGCGGCCGGTAGTCCCGCGCTGGTACGGCCGATGGTCGGCGACGACCTCGATGCGGTGTCGTCGATCGACGAGATGGTCTTCGTGAAGCCCTGGTCGACGGATTACCTTCGTGATCAGGTCATTGGAGCCGAGGGAAGGTTTCATGTGGTGGCCGAGGCCGGCGGTGACGTGGTCGGGCATGCCGGCCTGATCGTCGTGGCCGATGAGGGCCACGTGGCGACCGTTGCCGTGCACCCATCGTGTCAGGGCTCCGGTGTCGGATCGCTGCTTCTTGGCGAACTCTGTCGCAGGGCGGTGGGTCTGGGGCTTGTGGCACTGACGCTCGAGGTGAGGGTCTCCAACTTGGCGGCCAGAGGCCTTTACGGGCGTTTCGGGTTTGCCCCGTCCGGGGTCCGGCCCGCCTACTACTCCGATAACTCTGAGGATGCGCTTGTCATGTGGGCACACGACATTGCTGATCCGTCGTTCATGGAGCGGGTTGACGCCGCCAGTGGGCTGGCCCGTGTTGCCGGTGGTTGTGACGATGTCTGAGCTGATTCTTGCCATCGAGACCTCGTGTGACGAGACCGCCGCCTCGGTCGTCGAGGGGGCGAAGGTCGTGCGCTCATCGGTGGTCAGCAGCCAGGTGGACCAGCACGCCCGATTCGGTGGGGTGGTTCCCGAAATCGCCAGCCGGGCACACGTCGAATTGCTGGTGCCCGTGGTGGCTGAGGCCATGGTCGCCGCAGGCGTTGAGGGCCGTGACCTTGCTGCAGTTGCCGCAACCAGCGGTCCCGGGCTGGTCGGCTCGCTGCTGGTAGGGGTGAGTGCGGCCAAGGCGCTGTCGTTGTCGTGGGACGTCCCGTTCGTGGCGGTCAACCACCTGGAGGCCCACCTCTATGCATCCCTCCTGGAGGAACCTGACCTGGAGATGCCGATGGTGGTGCTGCTGGTCTCGGGGGGCCACACGATGCTCGTCGTAATGGAGGACCACGGTCAGTACCGGTTGCTCGGTTCCACGCTCGATGATGCCGCCGGTGAGGCCTTTGACAAGGTGGCCCGGTACCTGGGTCTGGGCTATCCCGGCGGTCCAGCAGTGGATGCCCTCGCCGAGAGCGGTGACATGTCGGCCTACGCCTATCCGAGGTCGCTTGTACAGGAGAACCGCGCGACGCTCCCGGACGATCGCCGTTATGCGTTCTCCTTCAGCGGACTCAAGACCGCAGTGGTCAACCATCTCCGGTCCGATCCGGATGCACCCACCGCCGACGTGGTGGCCTCGTTCCAGGAGGCGGTGGTCGACGCCCTCGTGACCAAGGCCCGTTGGGCAATCGAGGACACGGGGGTCCGGGCCGCATGTCTGGGTGGGGGTGTGGCCGCCAACTCGCGTCTGAGGCAGAGGTTCGCGGACATGTGTGAGGGTGCCGGGGTCCGCGCCTTCCTCCCCCCGCCGGCGATGTGCACGGACAATGCGGCGATGGTTGCGGCTGCGGCCTGGTGGCAGTTCCGGCGCGAGGGTTCGAGTCCACTCGACACAGGAGCCGATCCGAACCAGGGACTCAACCTGATCTCCTAGGCGGGGCTGCGCCTACTCCCGCGAAACAGGGCCCCACACGTTGTGCCCCACGGCGCCCACCCCTATCGTTGGCACTCGTCCAAGGAGACTGCTAACCGCCAATTGGAGGCGTTTTCTATGAATCTTCAGCCACTTGAGGACCGCATCGTGGTCCGCCCCAGCGATTCCGAGGAGACCACGGCCAGCGGCCTGGTCATTCCCGATACAGCCAAGGAGAAGCCCCAGCAGGGCGAGGTCCTGGCCGTCGGTCCCGGTCGTCGTTCCGACCAGAGCGGTGACATCGTCCCGATGGATGTCGCTACCGGTGACACCGTCGTCTACAGCAAGTACGGCGGCACAGAGATCGCCGTTGGCGGCGAGGACCTGTTGATCCTCAACGCCCGCGACGTGCTTGCGATCGTCAAGTAGTCGCCGATGTCGAAGATCCTGAAATTTGACGAAGAGGCGCGCCGCGGCCTCGAGGCCGGCGTAAACAAGCTGGCCGACGCGGTCAAGGTGACCCTTGGCCCTCGTGGCCGCAACGTGGTGCTCGACAAGAAGTTCGGTGCACCAACCATCACAAACGATGGCGTATCCATCGCCCGTGAGGTCGAGCTGGAGGACACCTTCGAGAACATGGGTGCCCAGCTGGTGAAAGAGGTCGCTACCAAGACCAACGACATCGCAGGCGACGGAACCACCACGGCCACCGTTCTGGCTCAGGCCCTCGTCCGCGAGGGTCTGCGCAACGTGACCGCCGGTGCCAACCCGATGGGTCTCAAGCGTGGCATCGAGAAGGCCACCCGGGCGGCCGTCGACTCCATCGCCGAGCAGGCGGAGCAGGTTGACGACTCCAAGGAGCAGATCGCCAACGTGGCGGGCATCTCAGCCGCCGACGACTCGATCGGTTCGGTCATTGCCGATGCCATCGACAAGGTCGGCAAGGACGGTGTCGTCACCGTCGAGGAGTCCAACACCTTCGGGATGGACCTCGACTTCGTAGAGGGCATGCAGTTCGACAAGGGCTACATGTCGCCATACTTCGTGACCGATCCGGAGCGCCAGGAGGCGATTCTGGAGGATCCGTACATCCTGTTCAACCAGGGCAAGATCAGCTCAGTCCAGGACATGCTGCCGATCCTCGAGAAGGTGATGCAGACCGGTCGTCCGCTTCTGATCGTCGCCGAGGACGTCGAGGGCGAGGCACTTGCCACGCTCGTCGTCAACAAGATCCGCGGCACGTTCAACTCGGTGTCGGTGAAGGCTCCAGGTTTCGGCGAGCGTCGCAAGGCGATGCTCCAGGACATGGCGATCCTCACCGGTGGCCAGGTCGTAGCCGAAGAGGTCGGCCTGAAGCTTGATGGCGTGACCATCGACATGATGGGTACAGCCCGCAAGGTTGTCATCACCAAGGACGACACCACGATCGTCGAGGGCGCAGGCGACACCGCCGATGTGGATGCCCGCATCGCCCAGATCAAGCGTGAGATCGACGAGACCGACTCAGACTGGGACAGCGAAAAACTCCAGGAGCGACTGGCCAAGTTGGCAGGCGGCGTTGCCGTCATCCAGGTCGGTGCTGCCACCGAGGTTGAGCTCAAGGAGAAGAAGCACCGCATCGAGGACGCCCTTTCGGCGACCCGTGCTGCCATCGAGGAGGGTGTTGTCGCCGGTGGTGGAACAGCACTGATTCGGGCACGCTCAGCCGTTGCAGAGGTCATGGAGGGCCTGTCCGACGACGAGGAGACCGGTGCACGCATTCTGCACACCGCTCTCGTTGCGCCGGCACGGCTCATCGCCGACAACGCAGGCCTCGAGGGTTCCATCATGGTCCGCGAGGTCGAACAGGCCTCCGGTAACACGGGCCTGAACGCCCTGACCGGCGAGCTCGAGGATCTGGTTGCTACCGGCATCATCGATCCGGCCAAGGTGACCCGCGCTGCCCTGCAGAACGCAGCGTCGATTGCGGCCCTGCTCCTGACCACCGAGGTACTCGTTGCCGACAAGCCTGAGCCCGCTGCGGCCATGCCCCCTGGAGGCGGCATGGATCCCATGGGTGGTATGGGCGGCATGGGTGGTATGGGCGGAATGATGTAACGGTCCCTCAGGACTGTTTGACCGGGAGCCGGGCCGTAGGGCCCGGCTCCCGGCGTTTTGGGCACCACCGGTACCCTCGGTGCATGGAGCCAGCCGTCATGCGTCCAGGCCGCGGGCCTCAGGTGATCAAGCGTCCCGAGGGCTGGAGCGCGGGTGGTGCAGCGCCGTGGGTCAACCTTGACGACACGGCACCGACCATTTCTGACATCGCGCTTGCGCTGAACCGTCACATCCCGCTTGATGTCAATCGCCCCGAGGTGCCAGTGCCGAACCGGACCTCAGCTGTCCTGGTGCCTCTCTACGAGGCGTCTGAGGGAGCGACGGTTGTGCTTACCCGCCGCTCGCCGGACCTCAGCTCCCACGGCCACGAGGTCAGCTTTCCCGGTGGCGGCCACGATCCCGCCGATGACGACCACTGGGCCACCGCCCTGCGGGAGGCACAGGAGGAGATCGGGCTGGATCCCACCATGCCGAGGCTCATTGGTGAGCTGGACCGGTGGATGACGGTGGGAAGTGGGAGTTGGATCCACCCCTACGTGGCGGAGCTCTCGTCTCCGCCCGACCTGGTTCCCGATCCAGCCGAGGTGGAGTTGATCCTGAGAGTGCCCCTTTCGGCGCTGCTGGGTGACGGGGTGTTTGCTGAGGAACGCTGGCCGATCGACGGGACCCTACGGACCGTGACCTTCTTCGAGTTGGACGGAGACACCGTCTGGGGGGCCACAGCGGCGATGCTGCGCCAGCTGCTCTGTCTGGGTCTGGGTGTCGAGGACCTGCAGCAGTAGGGTCCGGCAATGTCGTCAACGCCTCCGCGCCACCTCACTCCCGAGGAGTTTCGCTCCGCCGGGCATGCCACGATCGACTGGATCGTCGACTATCTGGCAGGCATCGAGGACCGCCCCGTGTTCCCTGATGTGGAGCCGGGCCAGATTCGGGCGTCCCTTCCAGGCACGGTTCCAGAGTCTGGTGAACCCATCGAGGACGTGTTGGCGGACGTGGACCGCCTGATCGCTCCGGGAATCACACACTGGCAGCATCCCGGCTTCTACGGCTACTTCCCGGGGAACTCGTCGGCCCCGGCGGTGCTGGGTGAGCTGATCTCTGCCGGCTTCGGCATCCAGGGGATGCTCTGGTCGACCAGCCCAGCGTGCACAGAGCTGGAGGTTCACGTCCTCGACCTGTTGGTCGACCTCTGTGGCCTTCCCGACCGGTTCAGGTCCGACGGACCAGGTGGTGGTGTGATTCAGGACTCGGCATCGTCGGCATCGCTGTGTGCAGTGCTCGCTGCACGCGACCGGGCCGGGGGTGCGGCGGTTCTTGGCGACCTGCGTGTGTACACGTCCAGCCAGGCCCATTCCTCAATTGAGAAGGATGTGTTGGTGGCCGGGTTCGGTGCCGACCAGCTTCGGGCCATTGACACGGGCGACGCCTACGCCATGGACCCCTCGGCCCTGCGTGCAGCGGTCGAGGCCGACCTTGCCGACGGCTTGGTGCCGTGTCTTGTCGTCGCAACCGTGGGTACGACATCCTCGGGGGCGTTCGATCCTCTTCCAGAGATCGCAGAGGTGGCGGCTGGCTCCGGCGCGTGGCTGCATGTGGACGCTGCGTGGGCCGGCTCCGCGGCGGTATGCCCTGAGCATCGGTGGATCCTGGCCGGGCTTGAGCATGCAGATAGTTACGTGTTCAACCCGCACAAGTGGCTCCTGACCAACTTCGACTGCAGTGCCTTCTTTGTTGCTGACAGGGCACCTCTCCTGGAGTCGTTGTCGGTGCTTCCCGAGTACCTGCGCAACACTGCAAGCGACTCGGGTGAGGTGGTCGACTATCGGGACTGGCAGGTGCCCCTGGGTCGCCGATTCCGATCCCTGAAGCTCTGGTTCGTGCTCCGTAGCTACGGGGTCGAGGGCCTGCGAGCCCACATTCGCCACCATGTCGAGGCAACCTCGGAACTGGCGGAGCGCATCTCTGCCAACCCCCGTCTTGAGCTGGCCGCTCCGGTGTCGCTGGCCCTCGCCTGTTTCCGCCATGTTGACGGCGATGCCGCCAGCGAGGATCTTCTGGCTGCCCTGAACGCCACCGGAGAGGTCCTGTTGACCCACACCAGGTTGTCTGACAGCTACGTCCTGCGGGTGGCGGTCGGCGGTAGCCAGACCACCTCGGAACATGTCGGGAGGCTGGCCGACCTGCTCGACGAGCTGGCCTGAAACCGTCTTCACACAACTACCGAAGATGCTGTGGAAGCGCCTCTGACGTGGGCCGTGGCCCGCTAAGGTTTCCTCTTTCCACCTGGCGGACGAAGGGCCGGTGACGCGTGGCTGAGATCGAGATCGGCATGGGCAAGAGCGGCCGTCGGGCATACGGCTTTGACGACATCGCAATCGTGCCCAGCCGTCGTACCCGTGATCCCGAAGATGTCGATATCAGCTGGCAGATCGACGCCTACCGCTTCGACCTGCCGTTGATGGCATCCGCAATGGATGGTGTGGTCAGCCCCGCTACGGCCATCGAGGTGGGTCGGCTCGGCGGTGTGGCCGTTCTCAACCTGGAAGGCCTGTGGACCCGTTACGAGGACGCCGACGCGGTTCTAGAAGAGATCGCATCGCTGCCAGCCGACAAGGCAACCCAGCGGATGCAGGAGCTCTATCAGGCGCCCGTAAAGCCAGAGCTGATCACCGCCCGAATCAAAGAGATAACGGATGCCGGCGTTGTGTCATGCGCGTCGGTCACACCTCAGAGAACCGAGGCCTACCTGGAGCACATCCTTGCCGGTGAGCTCGACATTCTGGTTATTCAGGGAACCGTCGTCTCCGCCGAACACGTGTCCTCGACCGTTGAGCCACTGAACCTGAAGACCTTCATCAGAAAGCTCGACATTCCGGTGATCGTGGGCGGCTGTGCCACATACAAGGCCGGCCTGCACCTGATGCGCACGGGCGCCGCCGGCATCCTGGTTGGCGTGGGTCCCGGCCATGCGTGCACCACCCGTGGCGTGCTGGGCCTGGGCGTTCCGCAGGCCACCGCCATAGCCGATGTACGGGCGGCACGAATGCGCCACCTCGATGAGACCGGCGTCTATTGCCACGTGATCGCTGACGGGGGCATGGCGACGGGCGGCGATGTCTCCAAGGCAATCGTCTGTGGTGCCGACGCCGTCATGGTCGGTTCACCGTTGGCAGCCGCAGCCGAGGCACCGGGGCGTGGCTACCACTGGGGAATGGCCACGTTCCACCCCACCCTGCCGAGGGGCGCCCGGGTGAAGACTGAAACCCGGGGCACGCTCAGCGAGATCCTGCTGGGCCCTGCCCGGGAGAACGACGGCCGCCTCAACCTGTTCGGTGGGCTGCGCACCTCGATGGCGACCTGCGGCTATCTCGACATCAAGGAGTTCCAGAAGGCCGAGGTAATGGTCGCACCTGCTCTTCAGACCGAGGGAAAGTCGCTCCAGAAGTCCCAGGGCGTGGGGATGGGACACTGACCCCCGTAGCCATGGGTATCGGTCAATGACAGGGGTCTCTGATCCCATTGGCGGTGCGGCTGGTGCCACCGCTCGGATCCTCGTCGTCGACTTCGGGGCCCAGTACGCGCAGCTGATAGCGCGGCGGGTCCGCGAGGCAAATGTGTTCAGCCAGATCGTCCCCCACGACATCACCGCTGCCGAGATGGCAGCCCAGCGACCCGACGGGATCATCTTCTCGGGCGGTCCGGCCTCGGTTCACGTTGAGGGCGCCCCACGGATCGACCCGGGTGTCTACGACCTTGGTGTGCCGATTCTGGGCATCTGCTACGGGGCACAACTGATCGCCCACCAGCAGGGTGGCACCGTTGGCCGAAACGAACGCGGTGAGTACGGCCGGACAGAGCTCATGGTTGAAAGCCCCGGGGCGATTCTTGTCGACGCCGGCGAGGGCGTGCACGAGGTCTGGATGAGCCACTTCGACGCCATCACGGCCGCTCCTGGCGGTGCAGTGGTTACGGCGTCATCTGCCGATGCGCCGGTTGCCGCGTTCGAGGCCCCTGAGAGGGGCCTCTTCGGCGTGCAGTTTCATCCGGAGGTTCACCACACACCGTGCGGTCAGGCTCTTCTGGCACGGTTCGTCCACGATGTGTGCGGTTGTCCCGGCGACTGGAACATGGAGTCGATCATCGAGGCCTCGGTGGCGGCGATACGTGAACAGGTCGGCACCGGAAGGGCCATCTGTGGCCTATCGGGCGGCGTCGACTCCGCGGTGGCGGCCGCTCTTGTCCACGAGGCGATCGGCCACCAGTTGACCTGTGTGTTCGTTGACACCGGCCTGATGCGTGCGGGTGAGGGTGAGCAGGTCGTTGAGACCTTCCAGCAGACGCAGGGAATCGAGCTGATCCACATCCGTGCCGCCGACCGGTTTTTTGAGGGCCTTGCCGGGGTCACGGAACCTGAGGCGAAGCGCAAGGTCATAGGAGAACTCTTCATCCGTATCTTCGAGGGAGCGGCCGGTGGCATCGAGGACGCACGTTTCCTAGTGCAGGGAACGCTCTACCCCGATGTGATCGAGTCCGGTACCGGGCATGCCGCCAAGATCAAGAGCCATCACAACGTCGGAGGCCTGCCCGAAGACATGGACTTCGAGTTGATCGAGCCGCTCAGGAACCTCTTCAAGGATGAGGTTCGAGCAGTGGGGAGCCAACTGGGTCTACCCGATGAGATCGTCATGCGTCAGCCGTTTCCCGGGCCAGGCCTTGGAGTCAGAATCATCGGCGAGGTGACACCCGAGACCGTGGCGGTTCTCCAGGCGGCCGACCTGATCGTTCGTCAGGAACTTCGCAGCGCCGGGCTGGAACGCGAGATCTGGCAGGCCTTTGCTGTGCTTCCAGACATCAGGTCGGTGGGCGTGATGGGCGATGAGCGGACGTATGCGAGGCCGGTGATCATCAGGGCCGTCACGAGCGAGGACGCCATGACCGCCGACTGGGCGCGCCTTCCCTACGACCTGTTGGAGACAATGTCTTGCCGCATCATCAACGAGGTGGACGGCGTCAACAGGGTGGCCTACGACATCACCTCGAAGCCACCGGGGACCATCGAGTGGGAGTAGGTGCCGATACCGGAGGAGCGTCACCGGCAGCGCTCGACACCCTGGCTGCCTATACGACGGCGTGTGCCTTCTTCGGAGAGCAACTCTCAGCGGTTGGTGAAGAGGACTGGGGTGCCACCACACCGTGCGATGGTTGGGACGTCCGCTCTCTGGTTGCACATGTGGTGCTCGGCGAGGCGATGGTCGTGGAGTTGTTCAGCGGCGGCGCGGTTGCGGAGGCCCCCGAGGTTGACACCTCGGTTCTCGGCCCAAATCCGATGGCAACCTGGCGGGGTACCGCCGTGGCCGCGCTTGAGGCCGCGTCGGTCGGCAGTGTTCTCGACAGCGTTCACGCCCACCCGTCAGGTGACTTTCCTGGAACGGTCATCCTGGGTTTCCGGGTCACAGAGAACCTTGTCCACGGCTGGGACATAGCGACGGCATGTGGCCGGCAAATCGACCTGCCCGACTCGCTTGCTGAGAGATGTCTAGATTTCTGGCGACCGGTGGCTGGAACGGGTGCCATGGCCGGTCATTTCGCTGATCCCGTCATGCCTCCCGAGGGTGCTTCGGCCGGAGCGCGCCTCCTTGCGCTGCTTGGCCGGCCAGCCTGATCAGACGCCTGCCAGGGCCTCGACCACGGGCCCGAACTCGACCATTGAGTCCTCGTTGATGCCTATGTAGGTGAGTCCCCAGCGCTCGCGCCATGACAGCAGCGTTTCTACGCACTGGCCCTCGGATCCGATGAGGACGTGGGGTGATGCCAGGGCGTCCTCGGCGGAGATTCCGAGCGCCGGTGCCATCAGGTCAGCTATTCCCTCCGGGTCGTCGGTGATCGACGACATGTGGACACGGGTCTGGAGTTCGATGTCGCCGAACCGGTCTCCTGCGGCTTCCCTGATCCACTCCAGCTTCTGGTCGGTTGCAGCCGTGGTTGCCGAGGGGCCGGCACGGTGGTCGATGACGCCGGCAGCCATGTTGGCGTTCACACCCACGATGTCGCCTTCTTGCGCTGCGAGGGTGAGCATCCGTCGGCCTCCGCCAGCCATCAGGATCGGGGGGTGTGGTCGCTGGATGCACGCAGGTTGGCCGTCGAGACCCCGGATGGTGTAGTGCTCTCCATCGAAGTCGAAGGGCCCGTCGGCGAAGCAGCCCTTCAGGACGGTGATGGCTTCGGCAAGCCTCTCGATCCGGATTCCTGCCCGATCCAGCGGGATTCCCGACTGTTCGTAGTCGGTGGTCTTCCAGCCGGCTCCGATCCCCAACTCCAGGCGGCCGTCGGAGAGCAGGTCCAGGGTGGCGGCCTGCTTGGCGAGGAAGGCCGGGTGTCTGAAGTCGTTTGCAAGGACGAGGGTTGTCAGGCGCAGGTTCCGGGTGGCCTCGGCTGTGACCGCCAGGGCGATGAGTGGGGCCATCTCGGTGTCCAGGTGGTCTGACACCGAAAGGGCGGAGTACCCGAGGTCCTCGGCCCGCCGGCCCAGCTCGCGCCATTCTGCTGCCGGTCGTGGGGCCGAGGCCTGGATGCTGAATCGGAAGGGTCTGGTCATGGCGGGCACACTACTCAACGGGTGCTTCCAGCCCGGGAGCCGGTCACAGGTCAACGGTAGGGTGACGTCGATGGTCCTCTTTGATGCAGATGCCCCCGAGGCGGGCCTCAACCCGGCACAGCTGGACGCCGTCACGCACCCCATGGGCCCTCTGCTCGTGGTTGCCGGGGCGGGGTCGGGCAAGACCCGGGTCCTCACGAGGCGTGTGGCCTACCTGATCTCTGAGAAGGGCATCTCACCCTTCGGGATCCTCGCCATCACCTTCACCAACAAGGCGGCTGCCGAGATGAAGGAGCGTGTCGCAGCCCTCGTCGGCCCGGTCGCACACAGGATGTGGGTCTCCACCTTTCACTCGGCATGTGTCCGGATCCTTCGCGGCGATGCCGACCGGATCGGTTTTCCATCGCGCTTCAGCATCTACGACCAGAGCGATGCGGTTCGCCTCACCGGGTACGTGATCCGTGATCTGAACCTTGATGTAAAGCGGTTCCCCGCAAGGGCCATCCATGCTTCCATCTCAGCCTCAAAAAATGAGGGTGTCGGTTCGTCCGCCTACATGGAAAAGGCGACCGGTCCGTTCGAGAAGAGGATCGCCGAGGTGTTCGTCGAGTACCAGAAGCGGCTACAACGTGCCGGCGCCATGGACTTTGACGACCTGCTCGGCAACACCGTCCACCTGTTGCGTTCCAACCCCGACGTCCTCGAGCGGCACCGGAGTCGTTTCGAGCATGTTCTGGTCGATGAATACCAGGACACAAACCAGGTCCAGAACGATCTGGTAATGATGCTGGCGCAAGAGCACCGGAACCTGTGTGTGGTCGGCGACAGCGACCAGTCCATCTACCGGTTCCGTGGTGCCGACATCCGCAACATCCTGGATTTCGAGACCGCTTTTCCCGACGCCACCGTGGTCATCCTGGACCAGAACTACAGGTCCACCCAGACCATTCTGGATGCCGCCAACGCCGTCATCACGAAGAATGCCGGACGTAAACCCAAGGAACTCTGGACCGATTCCGGGCCCGGCGAGTCGATCCTGCGCTACAAGGCCGGTGACGAGGTGGACGAGGCCCGGTGGGTGGTGCAGCGCATCAGGGCCCTCCGGTCCAGCGGGGACTACACGTGGTCGGATCTGGCGGTCTTCTACCGTACAAACGCCCAGAGCCGTGCTGTTGAAGAGCAGCTAGTCCGCAGCGGGGTTCCGTACAAGGTTGTTGGCGGTACCCGCTTCTATGACAGGCGCGAGGTGCGAGATGCCATGTCGTATCTCAAGCTGGCCGCCAACCCCGCCGACGAGGTGGCTGCCAAGCGCGTGTTGAACGTTCCAAAGAGGGGTGTGGGCGACACCTCGGTCCGTCGGGTGGATGCTCTCGCTGAATCCACCGGGTGCGGGTTCATGGAGGCGCTCGGCAGGTGCTCCGAGGCCGGCGTCTCGGGCCGTGCGGTTGCGGGAATCCGCTCGTTCCTGGATCTGCACGGGAGCCTCGTCGGTCTCATCGGCGACGGGCCGGCGGCTGTCCTCGAGGCGGCATTGGCCGGGTCCGGCTACCTGGATGAGTTGCAGGCCGAGCATTCGGTCGAGGCCGACGGAAGGCTCGAGAACCTTGCTGAACTGGTGGGTGTGGCCCGCGAGTTCGACGATGTAGCCGAGTTTCTTGAACAGGTCGGCCTGGTGGCCGACACCGACGACATTCCTGACGCTGAGGATGGCCTCGACGACGGTCAGGTCGTCCTGATGACCATGCATGCCGCCAAGGGCCTCGAGTATCCGGTCGTGTTCATTATCGGCATGGAGGACGGCGTGTTCCCGCACATGAGGTCCCTGGGGGATCCCGACGAACTGGAGGAGGAACGTCGTCTCGCCTACGTGGGCATTACTAGGGCCCGTCAGAGGCTGCACCTCAGCCACGCCTGGTCCCGGATGCTCCACGGCCAGACCCAGTACAACCCGCCGAGCCGGTTTCTCGAGGAAATTCCCGACGACCTCATTACCGAGGTCGCCAGCGCAGGCTCCGGTGGCTCATCGCCGGGTTGGGGCTCTGGCCGCAAACGGGGTGGTTCGGGCGATCGCACCTGGTTCGGCCCTACCCGGGCACCAGACGATGATGGGGACGCGGGGAATGGCGACGGTGAGCCTGGAGGCATGATCTTTGGCCGGGGCACCGGCCGAAAGCCTGCCGACTCCTCTTCGACGGGTGCCCACGAGCTGGGGCTCGGGGTCGGTGACGATGTCGTCCATTCAGCGTGGGGTGAGGGCGTCGTATTGTCGGTCAGGGGAGAAGGCGATCGCTCCGAGGCGGTGGTGTCGTTTTCCAAGGTCGGCGAGAAGCGCCTGCTGCTGGCCTGGGCGCCTCTGGTGCGCCCCTGACGGTCAGGCTTCCCCAGGTAGCTCCAGTACGCTTGCCGATCGCATCCCACCTCAGGGTGGGAATGCCCGTGTAGCTCAGTCGGAAGAGCGGCTCACTCGTAATGAGCAGGTCCGGGGTTCGATTCCCCGCGCGGGCTCGTTACAGATGCCTGGCCCAGACGAAATGTGTCTGATCCGGTGATACGTGTTCGTCCGACCGGTTCCAACTCCTAGGATGCCCACCATGAATGTTCTAGCTGGCGTCATCTGGCACTACTGGTTGGCCGTGCCCCTGGTGGGTGGTGGCGTCCTGCTCTGCATCGGCACCCTGGTTGGGTATCTCCAGAAGGTGTCCGCCACCCGCTATCCAAAGCGCTGAAGGCTTGACCGTGACGGCCGGCGTGCCGTCTACGGACACCGTCGACACCGCCCCTCCGGTCATTGACTGGGAGGTGGCCGAGCAGGTTGCGGTCCGGATCGCGAACCGGGCGCCCTTTGGTGGGGCCCGTCACCTTGATGGTCTCGTCGAGGAGTTCGACGTGCACACGGCCACTGCCGAGGGGCTGGTCGCCGAGACCACAGGGCTTCGTGCCCTGCACGGTGAGGCCAGAGCCCGTGTGGTCGACAGGAGCGACTGGATCAGGGCCAACCTGGCGTCCCTGCAGCGGCTCCTACGACCCCTTCTTGACAAGATGGCCGACCGATCCTCCAGCTCAATGCCCCCGCTGTCCCACAGGGTGGCCGGCGTCGAGCTGGGGGCGGTTCTGGGCTGGATGTCTACGAGGGTGCTCGGCCAGTACGACCTGTTGGTACTTGAAGATGAGGCCGCCGAGGACCAGGACCTCGTCTACTACGTGGGGCCCAACCTCGTGGCGCTTGAACGCCGCTATGCCTTTGATCCACACCACTTCAGGTTGTGGCTGGCCCTCCACGAGGTCACCCACAGGGCGCAGTTCACCGGTGTTCCATGGATGAGAGAGCACTATCTGGGTCTCGTCAGATCGCTTCTGGAGAGCTCTGATGCCGAGCCGAGCAGCCTGCTCGACTCGATCAGGTCGCTGGCCGACCGGCGAGGCAACGGCTCCGGCGATGACGACGGGGGTGTCCTGGCGATGGTCGCCAGCCCAGAGCAGAAGGTGGCCCTCGACGGCATCACCGGCCTGATGAGCCTGCTGGAGGGCCACGGCGACGTGACCATGGACAGGGCCGGGGAGGGGATCGTGGTCGGGGCGGATCGCTTCGGAAGGGTGCTGAGGGAGAGAAGACGGTCCGCCTCGGGCATCACGCGGATTATCCAGAGACTGGTTGGGCTCGAGTCCAAGTTGGCGCAGTACGCCAAGGGTGAGGCGTTTATCGGAGAGGTCGAGGCGGCTGGCGGAACCACCCTGTTGAATCGGGCATGGGAGGCTCCCGCCAACCTGCCTGATCTGGCCGAGATCAACTCTCCCGACCTCTGGATCGCCCGAATGGGTGTGGCGGACGAACCGGAACAGTGACCGACGTGGACATTGCCGAACTCCTGAACCGGTGCACCTTCGCCCCGGTCGGAACGGCGGTGGACTGTGCCGTGTCGGGCGGGCCCGACTCGATGGCCCTGTTGGTTCTGGCTGTAGAGGCAGGCCTCGATGTCACGGCGTGGCACGTGGACCACGGGTTACGACCCGAATCGGCTTCCGAGGCCGAGTTGGTTGCCAGGACCGCCGTTTCGCTCGGTGCAGCGGCAATGAGGGTGGAGGCGCCTGTTGTGGATGGTTCGAATCTGGAGGCGCGTGCCCGCGAGGCACGCATGGCGGTCCTGCCGGCGGGGGTGTTGACAGGTCACACCGCCGACGATCAGGCGGAGACCGTGATCATGAACCTGCTGCGCGGGTCGGGGGTTCCGGGCGCCGCCGGGATCGGGGACCCCGGTCGACGACCTCTGTTGGCGCTCCGGCGGGCTGAGACGGTAGCGGTCTGTGAGTTGATGGGCATTAGTCCGGCACACGACACGATGAACGACGATCCGCGGTTTTTCCGCAACAGGGTCCGCCACGAGGTGCTTCCCCTGATGGCCGATGTCTCGGGCCGCGACCCGGTGCCGATTCTGGCCCGGCATGCGGACCGGGCCCGTGAGGCGGTGGGCCTGATGTCATCTCTGGTCGCTGATATCGATGCCACAGACGCATCGGTTCTGGCGGGGTTGCCCGACGATCTGGCCAGGCTGGCCCTTCGAACATGGTTGACCGACTGCTCGGGTGGCCTGCCGCCGGATCTTGCATCGGTTGAAAGGGTCATGGAGGTTGCCCGCGGAGAACGCCGGGCGGCCGAGGTGGTGGGCGGACACAGGGTCGAGCGGTCTGCTGGCCGCCTGACGCACCTGCCCGGCTAGGGTCGGTTCACATGGGCAACGATCAGTTGGAGGGTGATGCCGGACCGGCTCTGGTGCCCGGTCGGATCCTCGTGAGCGCCGAGCAGTTGGCCGAGCGGGTGGCCGACCTGGGGGCCGAGATCACCGCCGACTATGCAGGCCGAGCGCCGTTGCTTGTAGGGGTTCTGAAGGGGGCGTTCATGTTCATGAGCGACCTCTCCAGGGGCATCGACCTACCGGTCGAGTTCGACTTCATGGCGGTGTCGTCTTATGGGCACTCGACCCGGTCGTCGGGTGTCGTCCGCATCGTCAAGGACCTCGATCTGGATCTTGCCGGGCGTGACGTCATCCTCGTCGAGGACATCGTCGACAGCGGCCTGACCCTCAACTACCTACGCCGGAACCTGATGGCACGCAACCCCGCCAGCCTCGAGGTGTGTGCGCTGCTGGTTCGAGAAGACCACAGCGTCGACGAGGAGATCCTGCGCTACGAGGGGTTCAGAATTCCGGCTGATTTCGTGGTCGGCTACGGGCTGGACGTGGACCAGCGGTACCGGAACCTGCCCGACATTCGGGTCGTCGAGCCGGCCACCGGGGCCGAGGTCGCCGAGGCGTCCTAGGCACCGCCGAGCGGGGTTGATCTAGATCCACCGACAATGACTGAGAATTATCGTTGGTCGGCCCCTTGTGTCGCCGGTCGTACCGTTAGATTCAGGGACGTGGGTGCCGTGATGGGAGTTCTGAACGTGACCCCCGATTCCTTTTCGGACGGGGGCCTCTTCCTGGACCACCCGGCTGCCCTGGAGCACGGCAGGTGGCTCATCTCACAAGGTGCCTCTGTGGTTGACGTGGGCGGCGAATCCACCCGCCCGGGGGCCGATCCTGTTGGTGTTGAAGAGGAGTTGGAGCGGGTGCTACCGGTAGTTGAGGGCCTTGCCGACGAGGTCAGGGTCTCCATCGACACCCGACATGAGGAGGTGGCAAGGGCCGCTGTCGCCGCAGGTGCGTCGATCCTGAACGACGTGAGCGCCGGCTTGGGACCGGTTGCAGCCGATCTGGGGGTTGCATGGGTGGCCATGCACATGCTCGGAGACCCACGGACCATGCAGGAGCAACCGCATTATGACGACGTCGTTGCCGAGGTCCGTGACTTCCTCGTCGAGAAGGCCGAAGAGGCCGGGAGTGCTGGTGTCAAGGAGGTGTGGATCGACCCGGGAATCGGTTTTGGCAAGACGACCGAACACAACCTGTCGATCCTCGCGAACCTCGATGTACTCGTCGATACGGGCTGGCCGGTCGTAATCGGAGTTAGCCGCAAGAGGTTCGTTGGGGAGGTGACCGGTGCAAGCGACGGGTCCGCCACGCTGACCGACGTGGGTGATCGACAGGAAGGTTCGGTGGCACTGGCCACCTGGGCCTACGCGCAGGGAGTGGACATGGTCAGGGCCCATGATGTGGGGGCGACCCTGGATGCGGCGAGGGTGGTCGCATGAGGGGCAAATGGGCCAAGGGCATCGTGCCAACCGGGTTTTCCTGGATCATCCAGGACCAGATAGCGGTATGTGAAAGGCCTGGTGGATTCGGTTCCAGCCATCGTCGTGTCCGCCGCCAGGAGGAGATCATCTGGATTCGTGAGAACGACTTCGACATGATCGTCTCCCTTCTGGCAAGTGACCACAACCTCCACAACTATGACGAGTTGGATGTCGCCTGGACCCAGCTGCCGTTCAGTGGGGCCGACGACGGCCTGGTGAGGCTGGTCGAGGTCTTTGAACGGTTCGAGGAGATGACGAAGGACGGCGGTCGCATCATCGTGCACCGCGACGAGTTGAACGACATCGTCTGTGGTCTGATGGCTGCGTTCCTGCTCTGGAGGGGGCTGGTCCCCACCGGGCCTAGGGCCATTTCCATCACAGAGCAGTTGCTAAGCCGTCCGCTCGGCAACCCGGGTCGTCGTATCGTGGCCCTGGTTGTAGACGCCGCGCCTGACGCCAGTTCATGACTGCCAGCGCCGGCGGCTTGACCCGACGGGCGCTGCTGGGTCTTGGTTCCAACGTTGGTGACCGTTGGGCACATCTTCGCGGAGCGGTGGCCGCCATGCCTGACGTGGTCGAGGTTTCTGCCGTGTATGAGACAGCGCCGGTTGGTGGCCCGGATCAGGGCCCGTACCTGAACTGTGTGGTTCGACTGGATACCGCTCTGTCGCCGAGGGCCCTTCTTGAACTGTGTCGGGAGCGTGAGGTCGCCGCTGGGAGGGTTCGTCGGGTGCGTTGGGGCCCAAGGACCCTTGACGTGGATGTTCTCTGGATTGACGGCGAGAGCGTCAATGAGCACGACCTGACGGTGCCACATCCACGCATGTTCGAGAGAGCCTTCGTTCTGGTCCCGCTGCGCGACGTCGCCCCGGATCTGGTCGATGTGATTCCCGGCAACTTCAGCGGTGAGGAGATTGTCCCGGTTGGTCCCCTGGCTGAGCCGGGTGGGTTCTGAGCCATGGCAGGTCGAGCGCGGATAATCGGGCCGGGCCGGGCCGGAACTGCCCTGGGACGGGCAATGGAGGTTTCCGGATGGACGGTTGTTGAGTTTCTGGGACGCCACGATGCACAGGGTGGAGCGGCCGATGGCGTCGACCTGCTGGTAATTGCCACACCGGACCGGGTGGTTGCCGAAACCGCCTTGGCCGTGGAGCCTGTAGCCGAAACGGTCGTGGTGCACATGTCGGGCGCCCTCGGGCTGGAGGTACTGCTCCCCCACACGCGTCGCGCCAGCGTGCACCCACTCGTCTCCCTCCCGGGCAGCGGTGTCGGGGAGCGTCGCCTGCTCGATGGTGCCTGGTTCGCTGTTGATGGAGACCCACTTGCTGGGATGCTGGTAGATGACCTCGGGGGAAGAGCTGTGGTCGTCTCCGCGAAGGATCGGGCTGCGTACCACGCTGCGGCGGTAATTGCTTCCAACCATCTGGTGGCACTCCTGGGTCAGGCTGAGAGGATCGCCAAATCGATCGGGGTCCCCCTCGAAGCCTTTTTGGAACTGGCAGCAGGGTCAGTTGACAATGTGCGGGACTTGGGGACTGTCAATGCGCTGACAGGACCGGCCGCACGAGGTGACGAGGCCACGATCAGGGCCCATTTGGAGGCACTGGAGCCTGCAGAGCGGACTTCGTATCTGGCCGTAGCCGAACTGGCCCGCCGGCTGGCCGAGCTGAGCCCTTCATGACGACAGCAGAGGTGGTCACGGTGGTGGACGATCTGCGGTCCAGGCTGGAGACGGTTCGGGCTGCCGGCGGATCTGTCGGTCTGGTGCCGACCATGGGTTTCCTTCATGCCGGGCACGCCTCGCTGATCGAAGCGGCTGTCGGAGGAAATGACATGACCGTCGTATCAGTGTTCGTGAATCCCCTGCAGTTCGCGGCCCATGAGGATCTGGACAACTACCCGAGGGATCCGGTCGCCGACCTTGAGCTGTGCGGTCGCAATGGTGCCGATCTGGTTTTCTCACCCTCGGTCGGGGAGATGTACCCGGACCCCGGTGTTGCCGAGGTCGAGGTGGGTGATCTGGCATCCCGTCTGGAGGGTGTCAGCCGGCCAGCCCACTTCCCGGGTGTCGCCACGGCTGTGTCCAGGTTGTTCGCCATTACGGGCCCATGCAGCGCCTACTTCGGCGAGAAGGACTTTCAGCAGTTGGCCGTGGTCCGTCAGCTGGTGGCGAGCCACTCCATTCCTGTTGAGGTTGTGGGTTGCCCGACGGTGCGCGAGCCCGATGGCCTTGCGTTGTCAAGCCGCAACGCCTACCTGACCGAGGCCGAACGTGCAGAGGCAACGGTCCTGCACGCGGCGCTGCTGGCCGGTGCCGACGCTGTTGCAGCTGGTGAGTCGGACCCGGCGGTGGTTGCCTCGGCGATGTCCGGGATGATCGGCGGGGCCTCGACCGGTGAGCTCGACTACGTGGCCGTGGTCGACCCCGACACCTTCGTCACGCCGACCGTCATTGCCGGCGCAGGGGTACGTCTGCTGGTGGCTTGTCGGTTCGGCCGGGCGCGGCTCATCGACAATATGGCAGCGGCGCCCTCATGACCGGGGTGGCCGTCGTGTTGGTTGGCCTCGAGTCCGGCGGCAGGATTGGCGGCCATGGACGCTGACACGACTGATCGGGTCCGAGTCGTCGATGCCCGCATGGGCCGGCAGGCCGGCACCGGGCCGATACCGCCACCGGACGACGTCCGGGAGTGTGTCCGTAGGGCGTTGGCTGAGGACCTCAGCTCCGACGGCGACCTGACGGCGGCGCTGGTCCCTGCTGACGTGGTCGCATCGGGATCGCTGGTGGCCCGACAGGCCGGTGTGCTGGCCGGCTCGGCATGTGCCACCGAGGCCTTCCGACAGGTGGATACGGGCATTAGCGTCGACTGGCGACGGACCGACGGTGACGTGATGGAGGCCGGTGACGCAGTGGCCACCCTGACCGGGCCGTTGGCGTCGGTTCTGACCGCCGAGCGGACCGCACTCAACTTCGTCGGCCACCTGTCGGGCATAGCCACGCTGGTGGCCCGATGGGTGGAGGTAGCGGGTTCTGGTGCCGTTGTGTGGGACACCCGAAAGACCACGCCAGGTCTACGGGTGCTCGAAAAGGCTGCGGTTCGTGCCGGTGGGGGCGCCAATCACAGGGCCAACCTGAGCGAATGGGTGATGATCAAGGACAACCATCTGGTCGGCATGGACGTGGCTGCCGCAGTGGAGGCGGCCATGTCACGTTGGCCCGGTCGCGCAGTCCACGTGGAGTGCGACGAGATGGATCAGGTCGTCGAGGCCCTGGATGCCGGGGTCGATGCGATCCTGTTGGACAACATGAGCACCTCCCAGGTCCGGGCATGCGTGGAGGTGGTGGACGCATGGGAGCAAGAACACGGTGACCGCCCACTGCTGGAAGCGTCCGGCGGCATGACCCTCGACGTTCTGGCCGACTATGCGGCAACCGGCGTGGACTGTATTTCCAGTGGCGCATTGACCAACTCGGCCCCTACCCTCGATGTGGGCCTCGACATGGACCCTGATCTGGAATGCTTGTCCGGATGATCTCGACAACCGGGCATGGAGGCCTTCAGTGCTGCTGACCATCGACGTGGGCAACACCCAGACTGTTGTCGGCCTCTACGAGGACGACTGCGATGCCGCCACCGCCGAGACGGGCCTGGTGGAACACTGGCGTATTGCCACCGATGATGCCCGGACTGCTGACGAGCATGCGGTGGTGATCGGCAACCTCCTGCAGTCAGCCGGCTACGACCTCGACGTTGGTGGCGTGAGCGTCTGCTCAGGCGTACCCAGGGTCCTGGCCAGCCTGCGGGAGATGATCGACCGCTACACCGGTGTTGATCCGGTCGTGATCGAACCCGGTGTGCGGACCGGAATGCCGATTCTCTACGACAACCCCAAGGAGGTTGGTGCCGACCGGATCGCCAACGCCGTGGCTGCGTACGCCCTTTACGGGGGCCCAAGCGTTGTCGTCGACTTCGGTACCGGCAACAACTTCGATGTGATCTCGGCCGACGGGGAGTTCATCGGTGGTGCCATCGCACCGGGCATCGAGGTCAGCCTCGATGCACTTTTCGGCAGGGCTGCGGCGCTCAGGTCTGTCGAGTTGGTCGAGCCACGGAGCGTCATCGGCAAGAGCACCGTCGAGTCGCTCCAGTCCGGGGCCGTATACGGCTTCGCCGCTCAGATCGACGGCATGGTCGGGAGGTTCCGCAACGAGCTTGGCGACTGCACTGTCATCGCAACGGGCGGACTGGCTCCGCTCATATCGCCGGTGGCCGAGTCGATTCAACACGTCGAGCCGTTTCTCACCCTCCACGGGCTCCGCCTTGTGTTCAACCTGAACCGGGAGGAGCGATCGAAATGAGCGACCCGTCCGGCGACTCCACGCCCTACCGCTTCGAGCCGACCACCACCGTCGCTGAACTCCATGACGGCTACGACCAGCTGGAGGACGGCGAAGAGACGGGGGTAGAGGTCACCGTCGCCGGGAGGCTGATGCTTCGCCGCGACCAGGGCAAGCTGGCCTTCGGTGTGCTGGCTGACCAGACCGGTCGTATCCAGCTGTTCGCCCCCCAGGCCTCCACACCGGACTTCGACGGTTTCACGAGCCTGCACATCGGTGACTGGCTGGGGGTCACCGGAGAGGTCATCAAGACCCGCCGTGGCGAGTTGTCGGTCCGCGTCGGTTCGTGGGTGCGCCTGGCAGAGGCAAGGCTGCCGTTCCCCGACAAGTGGCACGGCATTTCAGACCCCGACACCCGCTTCCGTCAGCGTTACGTGGATCTGTGGGTGACCGACGAGGCCCGGCGGGTGTTCACCCTGCGTAGCCGGGCCGTTTCGCTGATGCGTCGCTGGCTGGAGGACCGGAACTTCATGGAGGTGGAGACACCTGTATTTCATCCCATACCTGGCGGTGCTGCCGCCCAGCCGTTCACGACCCATCACAACGCCCTGGACCTGGACCTCTACCTGCGTATCGCCCCCGAGCTGTACCTCAAGAGGTTGACGGTCGGTGGCTTCGAGCGGGTGTTCGAGATAGCACGGGTGTTCCGCAACGAGGGGCTGTCGACCCGACACAACCCGGAGTTCACGATGCTGGAGCTGTATCAGGCGTACGCCGACTACGGCGACATCATGGTGCTGGTCGAGGAGCTCGTGGCCCACCTGGCCGTGGAGCTTTTGGGTACCACCTCGCTCGTGTACGACGGTCGCGATCTGGACCTTTCCGTGCCGTGGAGGCGTGCCACCATGTTCGACCTCCTCGAGGAACACAGCGGGTTACGTGTCGACATGGAGACACCACGATCCGTGCTGGTCGGCTACTGCGAGGAGCGGGGCATCCCCGTCGAGGATCATCACGGTGTCGGCAAGCTGATCCTGGAGCTCTACGAGAAGACCACTGAACCCGAGTTGTGGGGTCCGGTGTTCGTCACCGACTACCCGAGGGAGGTCTCGCCGCTGGCACGTGACCACCGCACCAGCCCCGGGCTGGTCGAGCGGTTCGAGGGGATCGTCGCCGGACGCGAGATCTGTAATGCCTTCAGCGAGTTGGTGGACCCCGATGAACAGAGGGCCCGCTTCGGCGCTCAGGAGGCCGACAGGGCCGCGGGTGACGTCGAGGCAATGGTCGTGGACGAGGACTACCTGCGTGCGCTCGAGTATGGGCTTCCGCCCACCGGCGGCCTCGGCATCGGTATCGACCGGCTGGTGATGCTGCTGGGTGGGGTGTCGGCCATTCGCGATGTGATCCTGTTTCCGACGTTGCGTCCCGAACAGGGGTCAGCCGACCAGGCCTGACAGGCTCAGCCGTTTAGGTCTGCCACCCGCGCCAGTAGGAGGTCGCAGGTGGAGCGCAGCGTCGACACGGCCGGTGTGTCGGGCAGGTCCACGAGTGAGGCCCGTGCCCTGTCGGTGAACTCCATGGCGGTTCCGGTTGCTGCGGCGATTGCGGGATCGGATCGCACGATCATGCGGGCCTTGTCGCGGGTGGCGTCGTCGATGGGGCCGCCCAGCAGGTTGCGTAGCTCGTCTCCGGAGGGCCCCTCCATTGCCAGGATCACCGGCAGGGTGTAGACGCCCTCGACCAGGTCGTTGCCGGCCGGCTTCCCCAGCTGCTCGTCGGTGGCGACAACGTCCAGGATGTCGTCGATGACCTGAAAGGCCATGCCGTAGTGGTGGCCGAAGTCTGCCACCGCCTCGATGAGAGGGCGGGGGTGATCTGCCACTATTGCCCCGACACGGGCTGCCGTGGCGAGCAGGGCGGCGGTCTTGCCGGAGATGGACGTGAGGTACGCCTCGCGGGTGCGATCAACGTCGAACGCATGTCGCATCTCTCGGATCTGACCCTCGCAGAGTGAGGCGATCGTGGATGCCAGTAGGCCTGCCACCTCGGTTCCCAGGCTGGCGGCAATCTGGGAGGCGCGTGCAAGCAGGTAGTCGCCGGCGAGGATGGCCTCAAGGTTGCCCCAGCGGGCGTTGACGCTCTCGACGGTGCGTCGGGTGTCGGCACCGTCCATCACGTCGTCGTGGTAGAGCGACCCCTGGTGGACCAACTCCACGGCAACGCCGCCGGAGATGACGTCGTCGGTGGCGCTACCTGGTTGCGGGTTGGCCACCAGCGAGGCTGTAATCGCGAGCGCCGGTCTGATTCGCTTGCCACCGGCATCGATGAGGTGCCTGGCCACCTCGGTCAGGAACGGTTCGTCAGCCTCGACGGCACGGCGCAGGCCGGCTTCGATCCGCTCCAGGTCGGCAGCCATCCCGGGGGGATCCAGGAGAGGTGTCGGGTTCGCCACCCGTGGAGGATAGGACGCGGCGAAGGGTGACCGAAACTGTGAGAGCGGCCGATACTGCAGTCGGTGAGGTTGGCGCCGGTTGCTGACAGGCGGCTGCCGGTAGGCTTGTCCGACAGGACCGGTGTCAGCGGGCCGCCCAGGCGGCTGCGTGTTGGTCGGTTCACAGGCATTCAAGAGGCACACGACAGGAGCAGCCGGTTGTTCGAGCGGTTCACAGACAGAGCGCGAAGGGTCGTGGTACTGGCCCAGGAAGAGGCGCGCCTTCTCAACCACAACTACATCGGCACCGAGCACATTCTGCTGGGTCTCATCCACGAGGGCGAAGGAGTGGCGGCCAAGGCCCTCGAGTCTCTCGGTATCTCACTTGAGGCTGTTCGCAGCCAGGTCGAGGAGCTCATCGGGCAGGGCGGTAGTTCGCCAAGTGGCCACATCCCGTTCACCCCCCGCGCCAAGAAGGTTCTGGAGTTGTCGCTGCGCGAGGCCCTTCAGTTGGGGCACAACTACATCGGCACCGAGCACATCTTGTTGGGTCTCATCCGTGAGGGTGAGGGCGTGGCTGCACAGGTTCTCGTGAAGTTGGGAGCGGACCTGTCCCGGGTGCGCCAGCAGGTCATCCAGCTTCTATCGGGTTACTCGGGTGCAGCTTCAGGTCAGGGCTCGGGAGAGAAGGCAGGTGCCACAACAGGTGGCAGCAGCGGCGACCAGAGTTCTGGTTCGCTTGTGCTCGACCAGTTCGGACGCAACCTCACACAGGCTGCTCGTGACAAGACCCTGGACCCGGTCATTGGCCGAGTGCGCGAGACCGAGCGTGTAATGCAGGTTCTGTCGCGACGCACCAAGAACAACCCGGTGCTCATTGGTGAGCCCGGTGTGGGCAAGACGGCGATAGTCGAGGGCCTGGCCCAGATGATCGCCAACGACGACGTCCCCGAGACCATCGCCGACAAGCAGGTCTACACCCTCGACCTGGGCGCCCTGGTTGCCGGGAGCCGTTACCGCGGCGACTTCGAGGAGCGTCTCAAGAAGGTCCTGAAAGAGATCCAGACCCGTGGCGACATCGTCTTGTTCATTGACGAGATCCACACTCTGGTGGGTGCTGGCGCCGCCGAGGGCGCAATAGACGCTGCTTCGATTCTGAAGCCCATGTTGGCGCGTGGCGAGTTGCAGACCATCGGTGCCACCACCCTCGACGAGTACCGCAAGCACTTTGAGAAGGATGCGGCGCTTGAGCGCAGGTTCCAGCCCGTCAAGGTCGACGAGCCCACCGTCGCACACACGATCGAGATTCTGAAAGGCCTCCGTGAGCGCTACGAGACCCACCACCGGGTGACCATCACCGATCAGGCTCTGGTGGCGGCTGCCAACCTGGCTGATCGCTACATTTCGGACCGCTTCCTTCCTGACAAGGCCATTGACCTGATCGACGAGGCCGGTTCCCGGCTGCGCATCAGGCGCATGCACACCCCGGACGACCTGCGTGAGCTCGAGGTCGCCCTGGCCGAGGTTGTGATGAAGAAGAAGGCCGCCGTAGAGGCTCAGGACTTCGAGGAGGCCGGAAACCTCCGCGATCAGGAAAAGGAGATCCTGACCCGCAAGGATGCCAAGGAAGCCGAGATCCGCTCCTCGGGAGTGGATCTGTTCGACGAGGTCGACGAGGAGGCCATCGCCGAGGTCCTTTCGGTCTGGACCGGCATTCCCGTCTACAAGCTCACCGAAGAGGAGACCCAGAAGCTGCTTCGCATGGAAGACGAGCTGCACAAGCGGGTCATTGGCCAGGAGGACGCCATCAAGGCTGTCAGCCAGGCCATCCGCCGCACTCGTGCGGGTCTCAAGGACCCGAAGCGGCCGTCTGGTTCGTTTGTGTTCCTGGGGCCGTCCGGTGTCGGCAAGACCGAGCTGGCCAAGACCCTCGCCGAGTTCCTATTCGGCGATGAGGACGCGCTTGTGGCCCTCGACATGTCCGAGTACATGGAGAAGCACACGGTCAGCCGCCTGGTTGGCTCGCCTCCCGGGTACGTCGGCTACGACGAGGGCGGCCAGCTGACAGAGGCGGTCCGACGGCGCCCGTTCTCGGTTGTTCTCTTTGACGAGGTCGAGAAGGCTCATCCCGACGTGTTCAACACGCTCCTCCAGATTCTGGAAGAGGGTCGGCTCACCGATTCGCAGGGCCGGTCCGTCGACTTCCGCAACACGGTTCTGATCATGACCTCCAACCTGGGCACCGCCGATCTGCGCAAGGCCAACCTTGGCTTCACCAAGTCAGACGAGGCCGTGTCCTATGAGCGCATGAAGGCCAAGGTCAACGATGCGCTCAAGGACCACTTCCGTCCCGAGTTCCTGAACCGCATCGATGACACGATCGTGTTCCACGAGCTGACCGTTCCCGAGGTGACCCGCATCGTCGACCTCATGATTCGCCGTGTGTCCACCCAGCTTGCGGGTCAGGGCCTTGGCCTGGAGTTGACCGATGCGGCCAAGGACCATCTGGCCCGTGAGGGCTACGACCCCACGATGGGTGCCCGTCCGCTTCGTCGTGCCATCCAGCACCTTGTCGAGGATCCGCTCAGCGAACGCCTGTTGAACAAGGAGTTCACGGCTGGTCAGATCATCATCGTCGACGTGGCAACAGAAGAGGAGTTGGCCGAGGCCGGCGACGATGCATCGAAGCTGGTGTTCCGCTCCATTGAGGGCTTCGAGCCGCCGACGGTCGAGATGGCCGTAGAGGGCGCCGAGTAGCCACCGGACCGACGGCGCCCTTGTGGGCCTCGTTCCCACCTGTATGTCCTGCTGGCTAGCGTCATGACCATGTCGCCGCTGCTGTTTCGCCTGATGCCGCAGCCTCTGCCAGGCGGTGGGCCACGTCGTTGTCGCCGACTGCTGTTGTTGATGGTCGTCGTGGTCTTGACGGGTTCTGGCTGCCAGGTCGACTCCACGGTGGCTATAGGCCTGGCCGAGAACGGATCGGGTGTTGTCGAGGTCGGTTTGGTGCTCGACGATGCGGCAGTCGAGGCCGTTGGCGGCATCGACCACCAGATTCGGCTGGACGACCTTGTGGATGCCGGCTGGGATGTCGATGGCCCCAACCGTTCCAATGATTCAGGTCTCACGTCGATCGTCGCCTCAAAGGCCTTCGAGGTGCCTGATCGGCTGCCGTCGATTCTGGATGAGATCGCCGGACCCGGGGTGTTTGAGCGAATGGGCCTGTCGCGTGAGCGCTCCTTCGCGCGCACCACGTGGAGCCTCAGCGGACGGATCGATCTCTCTGGAGGCATTGAGGCATTCAGCGATCCGGCCCTTGCCGAGGCGCTCTCGGGGCTACCCCTGGGGCGCACCCGTGAGGAACTGGCGGCTCTGGCAGGCTGTCAGGGCTGCGATCCGGCCGATTCGTTCAACATGCACCTTGTTGTGACCCTTCCCGGTGAGTTGATCGCCGATGCCGACCTAGTAGATGGTTCGAGTGCCACTTGGACGGTTTCGCTGGCTGATTCGGCACCGACGGTCGTGAACGTGACTGGTTCGGTCGTGGACCGGGCGCCAAGACTCTGGCTGGGAGCAGCGCTGACCTCGGCGGCCCTGTTGGTCCTGTTGGGCGTGTCAAGGCTGGTTCGGCGCACCCTCGGGCACAACCCCCTCCGAGGTCGGGTGGGGCACCTCCCAAAGCCAACCCGTCGACGCCGTCGCGCTACGGAGATCATCGAACAGATGCCGCCGCGACCTGAGGAGGTGGCTGAGCGTCGTCTGGAACTCGTTGTGCTCGGAGGAATCGGCGTTGTCTGGGACGGTGGGACCGACCCTGAGGGACTGCTTGTGTCCTTCGTCAGGGAGCATGGTGGCGTCGCCGATCCGAGAGAGGTTGCGGACCGGTACCGTGCCGCCAGCCTCGGCCAGGTCTCAGCAGGTGAGTTCTGGACGGCTGTCGGGGTTTTGGGTGATGCCGATGAACTGGATGCCGGGTATCTCTCAGGGGTCCGGCTACGGCCCGACGTTTCGGCGTTCCTGGGCCAGATGGCGCAGAGGAACATGACCGTGGCCTGCCTGACCAACGCGGTGCTTCCGTGGACCGTGCTGCTGCGGAGCAGGTTCGACCTTGATGCCCTCATCAGCCACTGGGTGGTCAGCGGCGAGGTCGGTGCCCGCAAGCCGGGTCAGGCGATGTTTGAGGCTCTGAGACGCATGTCCGGTGTCCCATTTGCGAACATGCTCCTGATCGATTCAGAGGTCGCAACGTTGGAGGCGGCCAGGACGATGGGCATGTCGACGGTTCTCATGAGCGGCACGGCGCTCATACCGGAGGGTTTCGCTCATCCCACGATCGATGACTTTTCTGGCCTGTTCCGACAGAAGGGCGGTCAGCCGCCGGGCCAGTAGAGGGCTGACCGGCTTCTTCTGGGTCTTGTCACAGGCCCTCTCTAGGGTCGCCTGCGTGTCAACCCGTGTGAACCCGACAGGCAGCCTCAAGGTCGTCAGGAGCCCGTCCGGCCGAGCTGCCGGTCGAACGTCATTCATCTGTTCCGGTTGTGGAGCCTCCCAGCCCAAGTGGGTTGGTTGTTGTCCCGGCTGTGGCGAGTGGAACACCCTTGAGGAATCTTGCGTTGTGGCCTCGGTGCCGTCAGACATCGGCGGGGCCATTCCGATAACAGAGGTCTCTTCGGCGTCGTTCCAGCCGGTTGCCACGGGAATCAGCGAACTGGACCGGGCACTGGGTGGTGGCCTGGTGGCTGGCTCCGTGACCCTCATTGGTGGTGAGCCGGGAATCGGCAAGTCCACCCTGACGCTCCAGCTGGCGGCAGAGAGAGTTCGTAACGGGGGCGGCGTGCTCATGGCGTGCGCCGAGGAGTCTCCGACCCAGGTGAGGGGCCGTGCCGAACGGCTGGGTGGTCTCCACGATGGCCTGTTGGTCACAGCTGAGACCTCGGTCGAGGGAATCATGGAGCTTGTTGACAGGCACCAGCCTGATCTCGTTGTCGTTGACTCCATCCAGACCGTTCATCTGGAGGCAGCGGCCAGCGGTCCGCCGGGCAGCACCAACCAGGTGAGGGCGTGCGCCCAGCGTCTGGTGGTCGAGGCCAAGGAGCGTGGCATTGCCACCGTGATCGTCGGACACCTCACCAAGGACGGTTCCCTTGCCGGTCCCAAGGTGCTTGAACACGTTGTCGACACCGTGACCGAGTTGGCCGGTGACCGCCACCATGCCCTGAGGTTGCTCAGGGTGTCCAAGCACCGATTCGGCCCCACCGACGAGCTGGGGCTCTTCGAGATGGCTACCGGTGGCCTGTTGCCGGTCGAGGATCCAAGCCGGCTGTTTCTTGCCGACAGGTCGGCCGGCTCATCAGGTTCGGTGGTGCTACCCGCCATGGAGGGCCACCGGACCGTCCTGGTCGAGCTCCAGGCTCTGGTGGCCCGGTCCACCACGCCTCACCCAAGGCGTTCCTCCCAGGGTGTCGACCAGCGCCGTCTTGCCTTGTTGCTGGCTGTCCTCGAGCGTCGGGTGGGTCTGGACCTGACCCAGGTCGACGTCTACGCCACCGCTGTCGGCGGTGTGCAGGTGAACGAACCCGGATCCGATCTTCCGCTGGCTCTGGCTGTCGTGTCGGCTGCCACGGACCGTCCCGTCGGTGCCGAGGTTGTGGCATGTGGCGAGGTCGGCCTAGGCGGCGAGGTCCGTCAGGTGGCTGGGCTCGAGAGGCGGCTGCATGAGGCCCATCGTCTGGGTTTTCGACAGGCGATCCTGCCCGAGTCCGCCCCCGAGCCACCAGAGGGCATGTCTGCCATGAGGGTCGCAACCCTTGCCGATGCTGTAGCGGCGGCAGGTTTGTCCACCGGTTCTGATGTCATCTCTTCAACCGGGGTAACCGTGTAGATGGGTCGGGCCTCTATGGGGTAAGCAGGGGGCATGAGAATTCAGCTTCCTTCCGGAACCGCTGCAGAACTGGTCCACCCGTCTACGGGCCCTTCCAATCGCGGCCTCGTGGTGATCCCCGACATCATGGGGTTGCGGCCGCTCTGTGACGGGATCGTGGCGGACCTGTCTGAGGCCAACGGCTGGTCGGTCTGTGCCTATGAGCTGTATCCGGGTCAGGAGCATCTGGACCTGGAGGGGCGCCATGAGGCGTCTGCCGCCATGGACGACGATCGGGTTCTGGGTGATGCGGTCGCTGCAGCCGATGCGACCGGAGCCGGAACCGTCGCCATTCTGGGTTTCTGCATGGGCGGCATGTATGTGCTCAAGGCTGTGGCCACCGGCCGGTTTGACCGGCACTGCCCCTTCTACGGGATGATCCGGGTGCCTGAGCGGTGGCAGGGTGCCGGTCAGGGCGAGCCGCTGGATGCGCTCAGTCGGGGCGACGCCTCGTCGGTACTGGCCATCATCGGGTGCGACGACCCGTACACCCCGCCCGGCGACGTCGACGATCTTGAGGCAACAGGAGCGACCGTTGCCCGCTACGAGGGTGCCGGCCACGGTTTCGTCCATGACCCGTCACGGCCGTCGCACAGGGCAGCCGATGCAGCCGATGCCTGGAAGAGGGTGTTGGAGTGGATCGGGCCCTGAGGGACCCGGCTGAACCTGGTCAGCGGGCCCTGATGGTGAGCTGTTCCCGGTTGGTTACCCGGTAGGTGCGGTCGATCTGTTCAATCCATCCGAGCCTTATGAACGAGGCGATGGCCTTGTTGACGCGTTCACGTGACGCACCGACCATGCCGGCCAGCTCCTCCTGGGTGATCGGGAGGAAGAACTCGTCTGAGTCGCTGGCCAGCTCCAGAAGCCGCTTGGCGGTCCTTCCGGTGACATCCAGAAAGACCGAGTCGGCCAGGGCCTCGTCCATGTTGCGGAGCCGGCTGGCCAGCATCTCGACGACGGGCCAAAGAAGGGACGGGTCGTCCTGGTAGAGGCTCCTGAGTGGCTCATAGGGGACCGCTGTGACAACTGAGGCTTCGAGGGAGCGGGCTTGGGCTGAGCGGCCCCGCCCGCTGAACAGGCCCATCTCGCCAAAGAGGTCGCCCGGTTCCATGAGGGCGACCATCGACTCACGGCCGTCGACTGATTTGTTTGCGATGGCTATTCGGCCCGCCACGACCACGTAGAGCTCGTCGGGGTCATCGCCCTCGCTGAAGATGACGTCTCCGCGCTGCAGATCACGGTCGGTGGCGGCCGCCGCTATGGCGTCGAGGTCGGCCTGGTCGAGGCCGGCGAAGAGGGTTGTTTCGCTGAGGAGGGTGGTGTCTGGCATGTCGGTTGGCCATGCTAGTTACGTGCGACACCACCAATCAGCATCGACGGCGGGTTCTGCCACATTTCTGCCTTGCGCCAGGGGGTCGTTGTGAGCCTCTGGACAGTGGTCGTTGCTGCCGGGAACGGCCTTCGGTTTGGCTCCGACAAGCAGTCGGCCGACCTTGGGGGAGTGTCGGTGCTGGAACGCTCGGTGGCCACCGCATCCGAGGTCTCCGACGGTGTGGTCGTGGTGGTGGCCGATGGCCGGGTCGATGAGGTTCGCCAGATCGTTGGTGCGCAGGCCGTGGTCGAGGTTGTCTCAGGAGGCTCGACACGTTCCGAGTCGGTGCGGGCGGGTCTGGCGCTGGTTCCCGAGGCTGTTGAGGTAGTCCTGGTCCACGATGGCGCCCGTCCCCTGGCGTCCCTGGCCGTCTACGAGCGTGTCGTCGCTGCCGTGAGGGCGGGTGCTGATGCCGTTGTTCCGGCCGTGGCTGTCTCCGACACGCTGCGGTCCACCTCAGGTTCACTGGACCGTGAGGGCGTGATGGCCGTGCAGACACCCCAGGGCTTTTCAGCCGCCGTTATCAGGGCGGCCCATGCAGCCGGAGGCGATGCAACCGACGACGCCACGATGGTGGAGGCCAACGGTGGCACAGTGGTGGTTGTGGATGGAGAGGCCGACAACATCAAGATCACCCGACCGGTTGACCTGGAGGTCGCCCGGCGGTTGTCGGCGGGAGGACAGGCCGATGTCTGAGATACGCGTGGGGCAGGGATATGACGTGCATGCGTTCTGCGACGATCCGGCACGGCAGTTGGTGCTTGGTGGTGTGGTGTTCGAGGGGCCCGGCCTGGTCGGGCACAGCGACGCCGATCCGGTGGCCCACGCCTGCATCGATGCCCTGTTGGGGGCAGCTGGTATGGGCGACATCGGCGATCGGTTTCCCGACACGGATCCGTCCCATGCGGGCGCTGACAGCATTGGTCTGCTCGCCGACACCGTCGCCGCAGTCGCGGCCGAGGGCTGGCGGGTGGTGAACATGGACTGCACGGTGGTTCTGGAGGTACCGAGGCTGGCACCCCGGAGGGGTGAGATGCAGGACCGACTGGGTTCGGTTCTGGGCGCGCCGGTCTCGGTGAAGGCCAAGCGGGCCGAGGGCCTCGGTGCCCTTGGGCGGCGTGAGGGAATCGCCGCCATGGCCGCAGTCCTGTTGGAGCGGGGGTGAGCGCCCCGAAGGGCCGCCGTGGGCCTGTCCGGGGTGGCGGAAAGGGCGGCAAGGGTGGTCGTGGAGGAGGACGCGGGGGTGGGCCCGGGCGTGATTCCAGGTCTCGGGGCGGTGCAGGCCAACGTGGTTCAACTCCGGTCAGGAAGAGGGGGCCTGAGCCTCCCAAGGGGCTCGGCGGCGATCAGGTCGAGGGCCGGCACGCCGTACGCGAGTTGCTGCTGGCGGGCACCCGTCGCACGAGAGAGGTCGTGCTGGCCACAGAGATGGATTCGGCTCCGATCCTTGACGACATCATCGACCTGGCCGATGAGGCGAGGGTCTCGATCCGTGAGCTTCCGCGTGCCAAGTTTGAGTCGATGGCAAGGACGGATGCCCCCCAGGGTGTCCTCGCAATGGCTGCTCCTCTGAAGGATCACAGCCTCGAGGATCTTTTGCACCGTGACGCCTCGGGTGCTGATCCGTTCCTCTTGATGCTGGACGGCATCACCGACCCAGGGAACCTGGGAGCGATCCTGCGTTCCGCCGAGTGCGCCGGGGTGACCGGTGTGATCATGCCGAGGCACCGTGCTGCCAGGGTCTCACCAACGGCTGCCAAGGCCGCCGCCGGGGCTATCGAGCACCTGCGTATGGCGAGCGTGTCGGGTCTCCCCAAGGCCATGGGTCGCCTGTCTGATGCTGGTATCTGGTCGGTGGGCCTCGACGTGGGCGGTGACCAGTTGATTCATGATCTGAAGGTTGCCGACCAGCCGTTGGCCCTGGTGATGGGGGCTGAGGGTGCGGGCCTGTCGCGTCTGGTGAGCGAGCGTTGCGACGCCCTGGCACACATCCCCCTGCGGGGGGTGTTGGGTTCCATGAACGTCTCGGCTGCGGCTGCGGTGGCTCTCTTTGAGGTGGCACGTCACAGGAATACGGCCGAAACGGGTTCGGTGGAGCCCGAGGTCGGATTCGAACCGACGACCTGACGCTTACAAGGCGCCTGCTCTGACCAACTGAGCTACTCGGGCGGGTGGCGCGCAACGTGGCGCGCAATGCCCACGGGACGCGATCCCTTCGGCCGCAAGGCTACTGAGGTCGATCGGTGGTCGGGCCCATGAATTGGACGTCAGCTAGGAGTCGGCCACTGTGAAACTCAGGCTTTGAAGGCCTCGACCGCCAAGATCCTGAACTACCCTGCGCGCACCAGAGCCTGTGCGAATGATGGGGAGGTGCGGTGCGATGACTCCAGTCGAGAACACCATCGTGGACTTGGACGAGGATCAGATCCGCGTTGACCTGGCTGCCGCCTTCCGGCTGGCCGCCAGGATGGATTTGCACGAGTCGGTGGCCAACCACTTCAGCGCCACCGTCTCGACTGACGGCAAGCGTTTCCTCTGCAACCCGAAGTGGAGGCATTTCGGGTTGGTGAGGGCCAGTGAACTACTGCTTCTTGATGCCGACGATCCTTCGACCATGGACCGACCGGATGCTCCGGATCCGTCCGCATGGTGTATCCACGGTGCAATCCACGCCCGGATTCCGACCGCCCGGGCCGTGCTGCACTGCCACCCTCCGTACGCCACGGCCATGTGCGGGCTGGCCGACCCGACCATTCCGCCGATCGACCAGGCAACGGCCCGTTTCTGGGGTCGCACCGTCTACGACATGGATATTGGTGGGCCACCTGACGAGCCGGCCGAGGGAGCCCGGGTGGCTGAGGCCATGGTGGGTAACACGGTGATGATGATGGGCAACCACGGTGTGACCGTGGTCGGTGAGACCGTGGCCCACGCCTTCGAGGAGCTGTACTATCTGGAGCGTGCCTGCAGAAACGTGGTTCTGGCACTCAGCTCAGGCAGGCCGCTGCGGGTAATGGACGATGCCCTGGCCGCCAGCGTGGTCAGGATGTGGGACCGCTTCGCCGACCAGAGTCTGGCGCACTTCGCCGAGCAGAAGGCTCTTCTGGACCTTGAGGATTCCAGCTACCGGAACTGACGGTGGGCAACCCGGTATGGCGGGGTTGGAACGGGTAGCAACATGACCGATGATCGCAGGATGAGGGAGGGGTGCCGTGTCTGAAAACCGGATGGAGGTCAGCCGGGCCATTGCAGCTGAGCCGGCCGAGGTGTTCGCCGTGCTGGCCAGCCCTGCCGGACATGTCGCGATCGACGCATCAGGCATGTTGATGTCGGCTGACGGGCCGCCTGTAACCGCCGTAGGTGACCGTTTCGACGTGGAGATGGACCGCGACTCCATACGCGACTTCGACCTCGGTGAATACACGGTCACGGTGGTGATCGAGACCTTCGACCAGGACCGTGAGATCGCCTGGACCATCGACGGTTCGATACAGCCGCCGATCGGCCACTATTACGGCTACAGGCTTGAGGCAATCGAGGGAGGAACCACGGTCACGTCGTACTACGACTGGTCCGAAATCCACGAGGCCTATGCCGGTGTGGCGGACGCCATCTTCCCCGTGATCTCTGAGACGAACCTGCTGGCTACCCTCGGGATCCTTGCCCGCACGGTCGCCACCGGGCGGCCACGGCCCGGAGCAAAGCGCTCGAACTGACCGTTGTCGGCACTGATGACATTGCTACATGGTTGTGCCACAGGTCCGGGCCGCGCTCGATGGAACATGCCGTTGAAGCCTTTGTCCAACCGGTAGCTACTCAATCCCTTGGGGGTGCTTGTAAAGCCCTTCTGGCTGGATGATGATCACCACATGGCCCTGACCCAACGCGACCGGGAGATCCTGGACTTCGAGCGCACCTGGTGGGATTCCCCTGCCCCGAAAGATGTGCAGATCCTGGAGCGCTTCGAGTTGTCGGCCACCCGCTACCAACAACTCCTGGCGGTTCTCCTCGAAGATGACGAGGCGATGCTCTACGACCCGCTCGTCGTACGGAGGCTCCAGCGTCATCGCGAGAGGCGCCGCCGCGCCCGCTTCGTGAACCCGGTGGTCGAGGACACCAAGTGAACGTCGGGGGCCGGGGTCGCAACGTCGGGCTGGGCCCCAGCAATCCGGCAGCCGCACCAAGGGCGCTGCTGCTGGTCGCTGTGGCACTGGTCATTGGGCTTGTGCTGTTGTGGAAGGCCGTCGACAACGATGTCGGCATCGTTGTGGTTCCTGAGCCTGCCGGTGGCGATGTCTCGGTTCAGGTAGATGAGACACCTGATGTTGTCGACACCGAGGTTCCTGCCGACTCGGCCGATGTCATACCCACCACGGAGGCTCCACCGGTTACAACCACCACCGCTGCGCTCCTCTTTCCGAGCAAGTCACCAAGCGAGGTGAAGGTACTCGTGGCCAACGGGTCCGGCATTGGTGGTGCTGCAGGCGCTGTCACCGACATGTTGAATCCACGCGGCTACGCGCTCGAGTCGCCGGCCAACGCCAACCCGACCGATGTGTCGGGCGTCTACTACAGGGCCAGCTTCGCCGACGATGCCCGGATGGTGATGGAGGTCATCGCCCCCGGCAACCCTGACCTGCTCTCCCAGATGCCATCCGGTGGCCTTTCGGTACCTGACGGAACTCTCGACCGTTTGGCCAACGCCGATGTCGTGGTGATCCTCGGCTCCGATGGAATCATCTACGCAGGCTGAGTTTCCACGGATGCGGGTCGTGGCCGCACCGGACAAGTTCAGGGGCACCGGATCCGCGGTTCAGGTGGCTGACGCAATTGCACGAGCGGTGTCGAGGGTGGGCGGAGTTGCCGACCGGGTTCCGATGGCCGATGGCGGCGAGGGCACCCTCGACGTGCTGGGTGGACCCAACCGGTCGAGCGTGGTCACCGGGCCCCTCGGCGATCCGGTCGAGGCGGGGTGGCGACTTGATGGTGGTACTGCCGTGATCGAGATGGCGAGGGCATCGGGTCTGGACCTGGCCGGTGGGCCGGTTGGCAACAGCCCACTTGACGCCACGACGGCCGGCACCGGAGAGCTGATCCTTGATGCGGCCGAAAAGGGTGCGCGGCGAATCATCGTGTGTCTGGGCGGGTCGGCCACGACCGATGGCGGCCTCGGGGCACTGAGGGCTATGGGATCCGCGGCCCGCTACCGGGGTGTCGAGTTGCTGGTCGCCTGTGATGTGCGTACCCGGTTCGTAGATGCTGCAGAGGTTTTCGGTCCGCAGAAGGGTGCTGGGCGGGCGCAGGTGGCGATGCTCCGGGGGAGGCTGGAGAGGCTCGTCCAGGTCTATTCCGAGGAGTACGGCGTGGATGTCTCTGACATGGCTAGGGCTGGGGCCGCCGGGGGGTTAGCCGGTGGGTTGGCCGCCGTGGGGGCAGGGCTGGTCGACGGAGTTGACCTGGTGGCCGAGGAGGTGGCTCTCGACGAGATTGTGGCGGGTGCCGATCTGGTTGTCACCGGCGAAGGTCGCCTGGATGCGACCTCCTTTGAAGGCAAGGTGGTGGGTGGCGTCGCCGCCTATACGGCTGCGGCCGGCGTGCCAATGCTGGTGGTGGCTGGGCAGGTGGCCCCTGAAGTTGTCGGCAGGCTCGACTCGGTCTCTCTAGTCGAGGAGTTCGGAAAGGAGCGGGCGATGACCGACACCATCGCATGTGTGGAAGAGGCCGTCGGCTCCCACCTGGACTCCCGCTGGCCGGGATAGTTCGTCATTTTCCATGATGGTGCGGAATCCTGACTGCTTTGGTAGGGTTTATCCCTGATGAGGCGGCCGCCATTCGGCCCGCCCCCCGGAACGATGAACAGGTGGAACCAATGGCTGTAACCGTGCGAATTCCGACCACGCTTCGACCCCTCACGGGCGGAGCCCCCGAGGTCGCTGTTGATGCGGCCACTGTCGGCGAGGCCCTCACCGCCCTCGAGGAGTCACATCCGGGCTTTGGTGAGCGGATCCTCGACGAGGCCGGTGCCCTGCGACGTTTCGTGAACGTGTTTGTGAGCGACGACGATGTGCGCTTCCTGGACGGCCTTGCCACCCATGTACCCGATGGTGACACGGTTGCCATTGTCCCGGCTGTAGCCGGAGGCTGATCCCGGCCGGTTCAGCCCGGCCCCTTCACGTTTGTGGACCTCTTATAGGCGCGTCCGCAGGTTGTGATTCAACGCTCCTGCTGGTTGGATTGGCACTCGCACCATGAGAGTGCCAGCGGCGTGACGTAGAGAATCCCCGCTGCTATCTCACTGACGATGAGTCACCCAGACCAACCTATGAAAGGCATCCGCTGATGGCGAAGATCATCTCGTTCGACGAGGAGGCCCGCCGGTCTCTCGAAAGTGGCATGGACCAGCTGGCAGACGCTGTCCGCGTCACGCTCGGCCCCAAGGGCCGCAATGTAGTTCTTGACAAGAAGTGGGGTGCCCCCACGATCACCAACGACGGCGTATCCATCGCCAAGGAGATCGACCTGGAGGATCCCTACGAGCGGATCGGTGCCGAGCTGGTCAAAGAGGTCGCCAAGAAGACCGATGACGTGGCTGGTGACGGCACCACCACGGCGACCGTCCTGGCATGGTCGATGGTCCACGAGGGCCTACGCAACGTTGCCGCCGGCGCCAACCCCATGTCGATCAAGAAGGGCATCGAGGCCGCGGTCGAGGCCGCCGTCGGGGCCATCGCAGATGCTTCGGTCGACGTGTCCAGCGACAAGGAACAGATCGCCAACGTGGCCGCCATCTCGTCGGCTGACGTTGAGATCGGCGCCATGATCTCAGAGGCGATCGACAAGGTCGGCAAGGACGGTGTCATCACCGTCGAAGAAGGCCAGACCTTTGGCATGGAGATGGACCTGGTCGAGGGCATGCGCTTCGACAAGGGCTACATCTCGCCGTACTTCGTGACCGACCCCGATCGCATGGAGGCGGTCCTGGAGGACCCGTACATCCTGCTGGTCGGCTCAAAGATCACGGCCGTGAGGGACCTGGTTCCGGCTCTTGAGAAGGTCATGCAGGCCGGTAGCAACCTGGTCATCATCGCCGAGGACGTCGAAGGCGAGGCTCTGGCGACCCTCGTCGTCAACAAGATCCGCGGCACCTTCACATCGGTGGCCATCAAGGCCCCCGGCTTCGGCGACCGCCGCAAGGCAATGCTCCAGGACATGGCGATCCTCACCGGAGGTCAGGTCATCTCCGAGGAGGTCGGCCTCAAGGTGGACGGTGTCACCCTCGAGATGCTGGGGCGTGCCCGCAAGATCGTTGTCACAAAGGACGAGACCCTCGTCGTCGAGGGTGCCGGTGACGAGGCCGACATCGCCGGTCGAATCGCCCAGATCAAGGGCGAGATAGAGAACACCGACTCCGACTACGACAGCGAAAAGCTCCAGGAGCGCCTCGCCAAGCTGTCCGGTGGTGTTGCCGTTCTCAAGGTCGGGGCGGCCACCGAGGTCGAGTTGAAGGAGAAGAAGCACCGCATCGAGGATGCCGTCAGCACCACCAAGGCAGCCATCGAAGAGGGTGTCGTTGCCGGTGGTGGCGTAACCCTCCTGCGTGCCCAGGAAGCTGCGGCAGCAGCTGGTGACGGCCTTGAGCGCGACGAGGCGACGGGAGCCCGAATAGTGGCGAAGTCACTCGAGTCGCCCCTCTACCAGATTGCCGTCAACGCAGGCATGGAAGGTGGCGTCATCGTCGAGAGGGTCCGTGCCCTCGACGGTCCCAACGGGCTCAACGCCGAAACGGGCGAATACGAGGACCTGGTCGCTGCCGGCATCATCGATGCAGCCAAGGTGACCCGGTCGGCGCTGCAGAACGCAGCCTCGATTGCTGCTCTGTTCCTCACCACCGAGGCTGTCATCGCTTACGCTCCCGAGGAGGGTGCCGGCGGCGGTATGCCGGACATGGACTTCTAGACGGACCTGCCCCAGGGCAGGGTTCACCCGGAGCGCCCTGCGGGGCGCTCCGTGGCGTTTTGGGGTCAGGGTCGTGTTCACTGGTGTCCGTGACAAAGCGAGTTTGCGACGGAGGCCGATGATTTGGCTGCCAGGGGACGAACCTCGAGGGTTTTGACACGTCGCGTCGACGGTGCCGTGAGCAGTCGCGTCCCCGACGAGCTGATCGTCGAGGAACCTATGTCAATCCGCCTCGACGGCACCCTGGTTGCAACGACGATGCGCACCCCGGGAGACGACTTCGACCTTGCCGTCGGATTCTGTGTGGCGGAGGGCATCCTGAGCGGAGCCCCCGTGAAGGGTGTTCGGTACTGCGGTGAGGGGGCGGCCGTCGAGTCGGCATTCAACGACGTCACGGTGGAAACCGGTGGCTTCGCGCCGGAGCCCACGCCACGCCTGGGTCCGGCTTCGTCATCATGTGGTCTGTGCGGTTCCGTGGCCATTGACGAGTTGTCTGAGCGATTGGAACCCCTCGAGGTGGAACCATTCGACCTCGAATTTCTGGCAGGGCTAACTGATCGCATCGGCGCTGACCATCCGCTGTTCGGAACGACGGGTGCTGTGCACGCGGCCGTTGCCTTTGACCGTTCCGGTGAGCCGATCGTGGTCCGCGAGGACATCGGCCGACACAACGCAGTCGACAAGGTCGTAGGACGCCTCCACCTAGATGGGCTCCTACCGGCCACAGGCCTCGGCCTGTGGGTGAGCGGACGTGCCTCTTTTGAAATTGCACAGAAGGCATGGGCGGCCGGCTTTGCTGCACTCGTAGCAGTTAGCGCCCCGTCGGCGTTGGCCGTCGAGACCGCAAGGGCCGCTGGTTTCCAGTTAGCGGGCTTTGCCAGGGGACGACGTCTCAACCTCTACACGGAGGATTGACGGGTATCTGCCGTTCCGGGGTACCGGGTGGGCCCGGCACTACCTAGAATCCGCTGCGATGACCGAACCCGTCAGCCCCGCCGAGGGCCTCTGCGTACTTCACCTGTTCTGCAGGGTTCCTCCGGCGACCGACGCCGATGCTGTCTGTGCGGCGGTTGCCTCGTCGAGCGCCGCTGGCGACCAAGTGGTTCCTGTGGCAATCCTCGGCCACAAGGCCGATATGGCCCTGATGGTCCTTGGCGACGACCTCTGGAGGTTGCGTGACCTTCAGACGGCGGTCGTGGCTGCAGGCCTTGAGGTGGTCGAGAGTTATTTCTCGATGACGGAGATTTCCGAGTACGCCGCCGGGGTACCCGACGAGATGAAGCAGGCCCGCCTCTATCCGCAGCTTCCCCCTGAGGGAAAGCCGGCGTGGTGCTTTTACCCGATGTCAAAGAGCCGGGTAGTCGGCGCCAACTGGTTCACCCTTCCCTTCGAGGAGCGGATGGACCTGATGCGTGAACACGGCGCCTCAGGCCGAACCTTTGCGGGACGGATACTCCAGGTGGTGACGGGCTCGACCGGTGTCGACGACTTTGAGTGGGGGGTGACCCTGTTCGGCGAGCGACCCGACGACCTCAAAGACGTCGTCTACACGATGCGCTACGACAAGGCGTCGGCCATCTACGCCGAGTTCGGTCCCTTCTACACGGGCATTGTCGATGACATCGACGTGGTGCTGCGCCGCGTCGGCTGCCCTTGACGGTGACTGTCGGGGACCGGGTCGTGGCAACCGGTCTGGCCCACCTGCAACGCGATCTGATGACGCTCGACCGGGTGGTCGTGGCGTTCTCGGGCGGCGCCGATTCGGCCCTGCTGGCCAGGGTCGCCCACGACACACTCGGTTCGGACCGGGTCCAGGCGGTGACGGCCGTGTCGCCATCGCTCGCGGGGGAGCAGTTGGCTGATGCCGAGGCGCTCGCAACCGAATGGGGTCTTCGGTGGTCGACCGTGTCGACCACCGAGATGGAGTCGGCTGCCTACCGGGTCAACGACTCCGACCGGTGTGCTCACTGCAAGGACGCCCTCATGGACGTGCTCGCTCCGATCGCTGCTGTCGACGGTGCCACGGTTGTGCTCGGCGTGAACCTGGACGACCTGACGGATCACAGACCCGGCCAGGTTGCCGCAGCCGACCGTGGAGCACGGTTTCCACTTGCCGATGCCGGGCTAACCAAGGCCGACGTCCGGGACCTCTCCCGCAGTCTCGGCCTTCGCACCTGGGACAAGCCCGCCGCTGCATGCCTCGCCTCCCGTGTCCCCTACGGCACCGAGGTGACGGTGTCTGTGCTCTCGGTGGTGGACCGTGCCGAGGAGGCACTGCGGGCCATGGGCTTTCATGACCTGCGCATTCGCCACTACGGCGACACCGCACGGATCGAGGTCCCGGTCGAGCGTCTTGGCGATGTTCTCGAGAGGCGGGAGGAAGTCGTCGGGGCCATCCGGGCCGTCGGATACGGCTACGTGACCCTTGACCTGGAGGGGCTGCGTTCGGGAAATCTGAACCAGGCTCTCAAGGGCGTCTGAGGGCGGAGTCGCATGACCGTTGTCTTCAGCGTCGCCGACCTTATGGCCGACGGTTCTCTGAGCGGATCTGCGTTCTGTGATTCGCTGACCGTTCGTACCGACCAGTTTCTGGAAGATGTCTTCAGGGCCGGGGACCCGCCCGAGGGGACAGCCCTGGTGGCGGTAGGTGGCTACGGCCGCGGGGAGCTGTGCCCCGGGAGCGACATCGACGTGATCCTGCTCCATCGTTCCGACACGGACGTGTCGGACTTTGCCGAGAGGCTCTGGTACCCGTTGTGGGATGCGGGCCTCAAGTTGGGCCATCAGGTGGGAACCGTCGAACAGATTCTGGCAGTGGCCGACGGCGACCTGGATACCGCCACCAGCCTCCTGGCTGCCCGACACGTCGCTGGCGACACGACCCTGGTGACGGGGCTTTCGGAGGGTGGGCGGCTCCAGTGGATGGACCGGGCTGACGAGAACCTGGCGGCGCTGGCCGCAAGGGTCGATGAACGACATCTGCAGCACGGTGAGGTTGCCTTCCTCCTTGAACCCGAGCTGAAGGAGGGGCGTGGTGGTCTGCGCGACGTCCATACGCTGGCATGGGCCGAGGCCACAGAACCGGTGTTGCACGCCTCTGAGGCGGAGGGCCTCTCTGATGCCTTTGAGGTGCTTCTCACGGTCCGGGTGGAGTTGCACAGGGTGACCGGTGGCCGTTCCGACCGGCTTCTCCTGGAACTGCAGGACGAGGTGGCCGAGCAGCTCGGACATGGCGACGCCGACCGGCTCATGGCCGATGTAGCCGCGGCTGCCGGTGCCATCACCTGGGTGGGTGACGGCGCCTACAGGCGGATCCGCCGTGCCCTCGCCAACCAACAGAGCCCCTTGTCGGTCGGCTTTTCCGGCCCTGAGGTGGACGATCTGGGCTCAGGGCTGATGTTGGACGGTGACAGGCTGTGCCTGGCAGATGGGGTTTCCATCGATGACGACCCGGTGCTGCCCCTGCGCGTGGCAGCCAGGGCGGCGGCCGAGGGGGCCTATCTGGATCGACTCATGTTGGCGAGCCTGGCATCCGATTCACCACCCATGCCCGAGCCGTGGCCCGACGAGGCACGCGAATGCCTTGTGGACCTCTTGTCGGCTGGGCCAGACCTCGTGCAGGTTGTGGAGGACCTGGACCAGGTCGGGTTGTGGGTCCGCCTATTTCCCGAGTGGGAGCCATGCCGGCACCGCCCTCAGCGCAACGCCTACCACCGCTTCACCGTCGACCGTCACCTGCTTGAGGCCACGGCCGGGGCTGCGCGCCTCTGTGACGCCGTCGAGCGACCGGACCTGTTGGTGGTGGGTGCGCTGCTCCACGACATAGGCAAGGGCTACCCGGGGGACCACACAGAGGTTGGAATGGGGCTGGTTCGCACCATCGCTACACGGATGGGCTATCCGGCGGCCGATGTTGACGTTCTGGTGGCGATGGTGAGACACCACCTGCTCCTGCCAGATGTCGCCACCCGGCGCGACCTGGACGATTCAGGGACGATCCTGGCAGTCGCCCAGGCCGTGGATGGTCGGGGTCTGCTGGGCCTGCTGGCGGCCCTCACAGAGGCCGACTCGCTGGCTACCGGCCCCTCAGCATGGAGCCGCTGGAAGGCGGACCTGGTTGGTGACCTGGTGGCGCGTGTCGACTACGTGCTGGCTGGCGGCGACGTCTCCGAACTGGTCGTTGGCCTGTTCCCGAGTCCAGAGCAACGTGTGATGTTGGAGGGCGAAGAGGATGTGGTCTGGGGGGAGGGTCCGACCCTCACTGTCGTGACCACCGACAGGCCCGGTGTGTTTTCCAAGGCTGCCGGCGTGTTGGCCCTCAACGGCCTCGACGTGGTCGATGCATCGGCACACACTGAAATGGGCCGTGCTCTGGCGGTGTTCCGGGTGACGGGTGTGTTCGGGCAGGTTCCCGACTGGCCGGTGGTCGCTGAGCAGGTGGAGCGGGCCCTTGCGGGTCGTCTGGCGCTAGCTGCCCGCCTGGGCGAGCGTTCCCGTACCTACAGGCAGGCGCCCACGGCGGCCAGGCCGGCACGGCCGCGGGTGACTGTCGACAACGAGACATCGGCTGCGGCGACGGTTCTGGAGGTGAGCTGCCCTGACGGGGTCGGGGTGTTGTACCGGATCACCCGGGCGTTCGCCGAGCTTGACCTTGACATCGTTAGCGCCCGCGTGCAGACCATCGGCTCGGACGTGGTCGACGCCTTCTACCTGCGCGACGGCTCTGGTGACCGGATCACGGACCCCGACCACCTTGCCGAGATCGAGCTGTCGGTACTGCGCTGGGTGGTTGTCGACTTCTGAGCCGACGATCCTGCCGGTGATCGCCTACGGTCCCGTTCCATGAGCGACCCGGCCCACCTGCCTCCGTCCCGTCAGGAGTTGCTTCGCTGGGCCGAGTCGCTTTCGGCTATCGCCCGCACCGGCCTGGGCTTCACCGAGGTGCTCTACGAACAGGAGCGCTTTGAGGAGGTGCTGAGGGTTGCTGCCGACATCCGGGTGCGTGCCGAGTCTGGTGGATCCGGAGGGGTCACCGATGACCTGATGCGGGAGTGGATGGCCTCGGTGGGCGAGGGGGTGCCCGGGTACGTAACGCCCAAGTCGACGGTGGCGGCGGTGGTCGGCAACGACGACGGCGAGTTGCTGCTCGTGCAGCGGGCCGAATCCGGGCTCTGGCTCTACCCGACCGGTTGGGCCGACGTGGGCTACTCGCCTTCTGAGGTTGTCATCAAGGAGGTCCTGGAGGAGACGGGCATCCACTGTGAGGTGGTCAGGCCCATCGCCATCCTGGACGGCTTCCGACTGGGCTTCACCGGGATTCCGCTCTACTCGCTGGTGTTCCACTGCCGCATGACCGGCGGCGACCTGAAGGCCCATCCCTTGGAGTGCAGGGATGTCGGGTTCTTCGCCGAGGGCGACCTGCCGGAGGACACGATTCTTCCCGAGGAGTGGGCTGACGAGGCGTTTCGGGCCATCCGGGGCGAGCATGTCGAGGTTCGCTTCGATGCGCCGCGTGACCCGCCGTGGCAGGGAGAAATCGAGGTCTGAGGGTCAGGGCCTGCCGGGCTGGTTGCCTAGGTCACCTCGAGTTGATGAGAGAGCTGAGCAGTGGGTCACTGAAGGCCATGACCTGTTCGAGAAGGTCAGCGAAAAACTCCGGAGTTGTCTCGACGAGACGCTGCTTTCGGCGCCATGCCGTCCATCGCTGCTGGGCGAGGGGGCCATAGCCGGCCAGAACTTCTCGTAGAGGATGGAGTGTGACCTGGCGGTGGCTAGCCGTTCGGGCGATTGCTTCCATGAGAGAGCCATCCTCTATGTCAGCCTCTGCGAGATTTGATATGTCGACGAAGTCCCGCCAGCGCGTGTTGGCTGTGCCTCGTTGGATGGCCGTCACGATCTTTTCGGCCAGGACCAGTTCTATTCGGTATCCGAGGATGTGTATCGGCTGACCACCGAGGGAACGTGGGATGTCAACCGACTCGGGTTGGGGCCACAGCGGATCACCGAAGTTGATGTCGACGTGGAAACGAATCTGGCCGGTCGACAGGGTGCCGAAAATGCGTGCGCGGGTTCCTTCGTAACGGGCGCCGTCCCGGATTGATTCGACGGTGGTGGCCGCGGTGTCAAAGATGAGGCCGTCGTCTACCACAACTGTCAGAATTTCGTTCATGGTCTGTCTTGTCGAGTCAACGTCGTCCGCGACCCCGGTCTTGGCGAGGTCGACGTCTCTGGTGGGCCTGCGAGCGTTGAAGGCGGCGAGGAGGACCCCACCTTTCAGCACGAATTGGGAGGCATGTTGGGATTGGACGAGCCTGTCGAGGAAGCCTTCGAGCCCGTAGATCTGGAGCAGCTCATCTGTGGGTCGCTCTGTCGCTGCGGCCAGTTTGCGTAGGGCCAGGTACACGGAGCCGGATCGGGTTGCATGTGTCGGGCTTCTGGTCACAACAGGATCTCAAGGACGCGCCTGATGGGCGACTCGGCAACAGGGAAGTGGCCTGCCATCCTGAGCAGGTCAGATGCTTGGTTCCCGGGCACCTTGATCCAGCGTTTGAGGGCTTCTACTGCCTGTTCGGGACCGTAGAGGTGGGTGAGCCGGAAGGCATCGACGATCGAGCGGACGGGCCCGTAGATGCCGATGGTGATTTCACCCAGGACGGTGAGGCTGGTTCGGCCAACCTCAAAGGAGTTCTCGTCGAATCGATGCCAGGTGACGGGTGCACTGGTGCGCGGCGTGCGCTTCCGGCGGGGGAGCGCAACGTTGATCATGGGTGGGATCTCGTCGATGAGGCCGTGTCGTGACAGCGAGGTTGTCAGGCACAGGGTTGCGTAGGGTGCTCGTATAGCGATCTCCAGCAGGTCGGGGTCCGCTTCGACATGCGGCTTGGTGAAGATTCCGCGTGCCAGTTGGTTAATCGTCCCTTCGTCGCGCCACTGGTAGAGGACGCGGTCTGAGAGGCCGAGGGTCCGGGCTCTGGCGTGGGTGAAGACGGGAGGGAGGTCTTCGACGACTACGGATCGCATGTATGAAAGTGTAGCCATATCATCACTAGGTGGCTACAGTTGTATGCATCATCCCGGAACGGTGCCTTCCGGCTGGATTGGTGTCCTCGGGGAAGCTGAGGGTCAGGGCCTGCCGGGCTGGTTGCGGAGGAAGTCCTCGATGTCGGCCACCAGCCGGTCGGGGTTGTCGTCTGGTCCCTCGTCGAAGTCCACCTCGAGGCGTTCGACGTACTCGGCGGTGTCGTCGTCTTCGGCGACCAGATCGCTGACCTGGCGTTCATAGGCTGCTGAGGCGATCTCAAGGTCGGTGCAGGGGATGGATGTTCCGAACACTGTGCTGAGGCCCTCGACCAGGGCTAGGGCCGCCTTTGGGGAGGGGGCGCTGGAGACGTAGGCCGGCACACTCGCCCACAGCGAGGCGGTCGGTATGCCGGCTGCCCGCAGGCCCGCCCCGAGCACGCCGACGATGCCGGTGGGTCCCTCGTAGGTGGATGGCGAGAGGCTGAGGTGTTCGGCGATCTCAGCGTCGTCGGAGGTGCCATAGACCTGTACGGGCCTGGTGTGTGGAACGTCGGTTAGCAGCGCTCCAAGGGTGACGGCAAGGCTGGCACCGACCTCTTCGGCGGTTGCGACCACGTGGTCCACGAAAGTCCGCCAGCGCAGCTGGGGTTCGTGGCCGGTCAGGACGACAAGGTCGTGGTTGGTCCCGGGGATATGTGCGGCGTACACGCTTGTGGTCGGCCAGGCGATGTGGCGACTGCCATCGTCGTCGAGGTGGACGCTGGGTCGGGCCACGGTGAAGTCAAAGAAGTCCTCGGCATCGATGGTTGCGACCTCGATCGACTCGAAGTGGTCACGTACGTAGCGGGCGGCGGTGGAGGAGGCCTCGCCTGCGTCGTTCCAGCCCTCGAAGGCCGCTATCAGGATCGGCGATTCAAGGTCGCTGAGCCTCTCGGCGTCGGTCCAGTGCAGGTGCGGTGATGGTGAGCCCGTCATTGGTCGGAGGCTACCGGTGGCCGGTGCAGCGCGCGCCCGTGGGGTGGGCGATCCGGTTGGCCGGCCGGGTCCTTCTACACTCGGCTGCGATGACAGAGCAGCGTGTTGAGATTCGCGAGGCCACCGAGGTCGATGACGCCCTGGTGGCCGCCATGGCCCGGCTTATTCCGCAGTTGTCCAGCTCCAACCCGGCCCCCGACCGGGTGGCGCTGTCGGTGATCGTGGAATCGGATTCCTCGATCCTGTTGCTGGCCGAGGAACAAGGAGAGGTTCTGGGGGCGATGACGCTCGTGGTTTTCCGCATTCCCACGGGTGTGCGGGCGTGGATCGAGGATGTGGTGGTGGACGAGGCAGCCAGGGGCAGGGGTGTGGGTGAGGCCCTCAACCGGGTTGCCATCCAGCGTGCCAGGGATGCGGGTGCCCGGACCGTGGACCTGACCTCCCGTCCGTCCCGGGAGGCCGCCAACCGGCTCTACGGTCGCCTCGGTTTCAAGTTGCGCGACACCAACGTCTACCGCCTGGATCTGTAGCACCCGGACTGGTGGTCCCTTGTTCGACGAATCCGGCGTGGACCGGGCCAAATGGGGCAGCATGGTGGGATGAACGAAAGAACCGAGATCGACTGGCAGGCACTCCGCTCGGTGGCAGCCGAGGCGGCCGCCAACGCATACGCCCCCTACTCGCGGTTCCCCGTGGGTGCAGCAGGCCTTACAGACGACGGCCGGATCGTGTCGGGCTGCAACGTGGAGAACGCCTCCTACGGCCTCACCCTTTGTGCCGAGTGCGGGATGGTCTCAGACATGCACCTCACCGGAGGTGGGCGCCTCGTGGCAGTGGTGGCCACCAACCCTGAGGGTCAGCCACTGGCCCCGTGCGGACGGTGTCGCCAACTGCTCCTCGAGGCCGGAGGCACAGACCTGTTGGTCGATGGTCGCAACGGGCCCCGCTCCATCGTCGAACTGCTGGCCGACCCCTTCTCCCCAGAAGACCTGAACACGCCCTCAGACGGGGGCTGACCCTTGGACACAGTCGACATAATCAGGGCCAAGCGCGACGGCTACCGGCTTAGCGACGAGCAGATCAACTGGTTCATCCACAACTATGCCGCAGGTGGTGTCATCGCCGACGAGCAGGCCGCAGCGCTGGCCATGGCCATCTTCTTTCAGGGAATGGCTCCCGACGAGCTGGCTATCTGGACCGCGGCCATGGTCGATTCGGGTAGCCGCCTGGACCTCAGCGGGGTGGGCCTGCCCACGGTCGACAAGCACTCAACCGGTGGTGTCGGAGACAAGGTCTCTCTGATCCTCGTGCCCCTCGTAGCCGCATGTGGTGCAGCCGTCCCGCAGCTGTCCGGCAGAGGGCTCGGCCACAGCGGTGGCACGCTCGACAAGATGGAGGCGATCTCGGGTTGGAGGGCCTCGCTAAGCGTCGACGAGATGGTCGACCAGATGCGCCGAGTAGGGGGTGTGATAGCCGGGGCCACCGAGGACATAAGCCCGGCCGACCGGCGGCTCTACTCTCTGCGCGATGTGACCGCCACGGTCGACTCCATACCGCTGATCGCCAGCTCGATCATGTCAAAGAAGATCGCCGAGGGCACCGACTCGCTCGTCCTGGACGTGAAATTCGGCTCAGGGGCGTTCATGCCCGAGTTGGACCGTGCCAGGGAGCTGGCTCAAACCATGGTCGGCCTGGGCGAGAACAACGGGGTGCGTACCGTTGCCCTCCTGACAGCCATGCACACGGTTCTGGGAAGGACCGCCGGCAACGCCCTCGAGGTGGTCGAGAGCATCGAGGTCCTGGAAGGAGGAGGTCCCGCCGACCTCATCGAGGTGACCCTTGCGCTCGCAGACGAGATGGTCGCCCTGGCTGGGCTGGACGCCGACCCCGCAGCTGTTCTGGCATCGGGGCGACCCCGCGAGGTGTTTGAGGAGATGGTCGCCGTACAGGGGGGCGACCTCTCAGCGGACCTCCCGGCGGCACCTCACGTTCAGGTCGTCACGGTCGACGAGGCCGGTTGGCTAGGACGCCTTGACTGCCTTTCAGTCGGAATCGCAGCGTGGCGCCTGGGTGCGGGCCGTGCCCGCAAGGAAGACACCGTGAGTGCCTCGGCCGGCGTCGTGTGCCTGGCCAAGCCGGGAGACGCCGTAGAGGCCGGTCAACCGGTTCTGGAACTGCACGCAGAAGACCCGGATCTGTTCGCCGTTGCCCGTGACGCCCTGCAGGGTGCTATCGACGTGGTCGGTGAGGCGCCCGACCCGATGCCGCTGGTAGTTGACCGGATCGGGGCCTGAGGCCCGCTCAGCGCCCGATCGGGTGCCAGACGGTCTTCATCTCCAGGAAGTCACCGATCATGTGCGGGCTGGCACCAGCCGGGTCGGCCCTCACGATGCGCTTCACGTTGTCGGCGGCCGCGGCCACAGCGTCGTCGGCGAGGCCGTCGGGGGCACCGGTGAGGTCCACCGAGTTGACGTCCATGTGGCCCAGCGCCCATGGCAGCAGTTCGGCCTTGTCGCCGGTGAGGATGTTGACCACACCACCGGGAACATCAGAGGTGGCCAGCACCTCAGCCAGGGTCACAGCCGCCAGCGCAGCGGCGCCACCCGTGGCGACTACGGCCGTGTTGCCTGAGACGATCACCGGGGCCAGGCGGGACAACAAGCCGAGCAACGGCGGATCATCCGGTGATGCGACAACCACCACGCCCGTCGGTTCCGGGAAGGTGAAGTTGAAGTACGGGCCAGCGACCGGGTTCACTGTGCCGAGCACCTGGTGAACCTTGTCGGCCCAGCCCGCGTACCAGACCCAGCGGTCGATGGACCTGTCCACCTCGCTGCGGGCGGTACGGGCGGTTTGGCCCATCTCCCGAAGCACCGACGTGAACTCGGCTTTTCGGGACTCCATGACCTCGGCCACCCGGTAGAGCACCTGCCCGCGGTTGTAGGCCGTGCGTCCCGCCCAGCCAGCCTGGGCACCGCGTGCCGCCTTGACTGCTTCGCGGAGGTCCTTACGTGAAGCCTTCGCTGCATTGGCCAACAGCTTCCCGTCGGCCGAGTGGAGCTGGAAAGTGCGCCCCGACTCGGAGCGGGGGAACGCTCCGCCGATGAACAGCTTGAAGGTCTTGTCGACAGGCATGTGCTCGGCCATCACGCACCCCTTCCCTTGGCGCCGGTTCGCTCCCTCAGGTACGGGGCCAGGCCGTGAAGGCCGCCCTCCCGCCCGAAGCCGCTCTCCTTGTAGCCACCAAAGGGGCTGGCCGGGTCGAACCTGTTGTAGGTGTTGGCCCAGACCACGCCGGCCCGCAGCTTCTCAGCCATCCAGAGAATTTTGGAGCCCTTCTCGGTCCAGATACCCGCCGACAGGCCGTAGGGCGTGTTGTTGGCCTTCTCCACGGCCTCCTCGGCGGTGCGGAAGGTCTGAACCGTCAGCACCGGACCGAAGATCTCCTCGCGGGCGACGGTGTGGCTCTGCTGCACCCCGGTGAAAACCGTCGGCGGGAACCAGTAGCCCTTGTCTGGCAGGTCGCACCCGGGTTGGTGGAGGTCGGCGCCCTCGGCCACCCCGGTGGCGACCAGGTCGGTGATGCGCTGCAGTTGGTCAGCCGAGTTGATGGCCCCCACGTCGGTGTTCTTGTCGAGGGGGTCGCCAAGACGCAGGGTCGAGATGCGGCGCATGAGGCGCTCCACGAACTCGTCTGCGATGGACTCCTCCACCAGCAGTCGTGATCCGGCGCAGCAGACATGGCCCTGGTTGGAGTAGATGCCGGTCACGACACCCTCGACCGCCTGATCTACTGCTGAGTCCTCGAAAACGATGTGGGCCGCCTTGCCGCCCAACTCCAGGGTGAGGGGAATCCGACGGGCCGAGGCTGCCCTCTGGATGGCCTTTCCGACCCCTGTGGAACCGGTGAAGGCCAGCTTGTCGACACCGGGATGGTCGACGAGGGCGGCACCTGTCACGCCGGCACCGGTCACGATGTTGACCACGCCCGGGGGCAGGTCCACATCACGCAGGACGTCTGCCAGCAGCAGGGCGGTGAGCGGCGTGGTCTCGGCAGGCTTGAGCACCACGGTGTTGCCGGCGGCAAGTGCCGGCGCCAGCTTCCACGCAGCCATCATGAGGGGAAAGTTCCATGGAACGATCTGGCCGGCCACGCCGTGGGGGGCCATGGTCCTGTTGGGAAAGGCGTATTCCAACTTGTCGGCCCATCCGGCGTAGTAGAAGAACCAGGCGGCCGACAGCGGGAGGTCCAGGTCACGGCTCTCCTTGATGGGCTTGCCGCCGTCCAGGGTCTCGAGCACTGCGAACTCACGGGAGCGCTCCTGAAGTTGGCGGGCGATCCGGAACAGGTATTTTCCCCTCTGGCTTCCAGACATCTGGCCCCACGGCCCCTCAAAGGCGGCACGTGCAGCGGCTACGGCACGGTCGACGTCCTCAGCTGAACCGTCGGCGACGTATGCGAGGTGCTCCTCGGTTGCCGGGTTGACGGTGGCGAAGGTGGCACCCGAGAGGGACTCCACGAAGTCACCGTTGATGAAGTGCCCGTAGCCATCGGCGATGTCGACTACCGCCGTCGATTCAGGTGCCGGGGCGTAGTCGATACCGAAGGGTTCTGGTGTCTTGTCGGAAGGGGCCATGGTCTCAGTCCACCGTGACGTAGTCGGGGCCGCTGTAGCGGCCTGTGTCGAGTTTCTGGAGTTGCATCAGGACGTCGTTGAGCAGGCTGGAGGCTCCCAACCGGAACCGCTCCGGGGTTAGCCAGGCAGACCCCAGGGTTTCGCCCACGATGACCAGATGGTGCCACGCCTGCTTGGAGGTGCGTATCCCGCCGGCCCCCTTTAGGCCCACAACAACGCCGGTCTGGTCCGCGTAGTCGCGGATTGCCTCGGCCATGTTCAGGATCATCGGATGGGTTGCTGCCTTTGGGATCTTGCCTGTGGAGGTCTTGATGAAGTCGGCGCCGGCGGCCATGGCCAGCATCGACGCTCGCCGGACCTGGTCGTAGGAGCCCAGCTCACCCGTCTCCAAGATGACCTTGAGGTGTGATGCGCCACAGGCATCCTTGGCTGCGGCGATCTCATCGTGGGCACGCCCCAGGTCACCGGAGAGGAACGCCGACCGGTTCAGGACGATGTCGATCTCGCCGGCACCCCGACCCACGGCATCGACAATGTCGGCGACCCTCACAGCAGGTGCCGACATGCCGGCAGGAAACGCTCCGGCCACGCTGGCCACGGCCACGCCCGTTCCTGTCGTGGCTTCAACGGCGTGTTCGACCATCTCGGGGTACACGCACACTGCAGCTACCGATGGCACCGTCGGGTCCGAGGGGTCTGGCTTTATCGCCTTCTGGCATAGTGACGCCACCTTGCCGGGCGTGTCGGTGCCCTCAAGGGTGGTCAGGTCGATGCACCTGATCGTGGTGTGCAGGGCGGCCCGCTTGCTGGTGGTCTTGATCGACCGTGTGCACAGGGCTGCGGCGCGTGCCTCAAGTGCGACGGCATCGACCGGGGTCGTGCGCACGGGGCCACCACCGGTGGTCGGAAGGAATGCGGGCGAGGCCGTCATTGTCGCGAGCCTGCCAACAGGAGCCCTGCAGCGTCCATCAGGCCGGCCAGGGTGTGGTCCATCGACTTCTCGGCTGCGGCGAGGTTTTCACCGGGGTCGGTGTCCAGGACCTCGGCGTAGGCCTTCAGCATCGGTTCGGTTCCGCTGGGTCGGACCACCAGGCGTCCGCCTTCCAGGTTGAACACAAGGGCGTCGGTTGGCGGCAACGGCGACCCGGGCAGGGAGAGGTCGGTCACCGACACCACATCCATGTCGGCGATGGCCTCAGGGGGGCCTGACCTCAGGTCGTCCATGAGCCGGGCCATCCGGGACACACCGTCGGGTCCCTCGAACCGGATCGTGCGAAGACCGGTCCTGTGGAGACCGTGGCGGCGCCACAGGTCGTGCAGTCGGTCTACAACCGTGCGGCCGGCCCTCTTCTCGGAGGCAGCCAGTTCCGCAAAGGCCAGTGCTGCGGTGATGCCGTCCTTGTCTCTCACCAGATCACCCACAGCAAACCCGGCAGCCTCCTCGTAGCCGAACACGAAGTCGGCCGACGGGTCGAGCAGGCCCGGCCTGACAATCCACTTGAAGCCGGTGAGGGTCTCGGCGTAGCGTACGCCGTGGTGGGCCGCGATCGACTCCAACATCCTGGATGAGACCACCGTGGTGACCACCAGGCGGTTGTCGCCCGAACCTCCGGCCAGGACGTGGTCGGCCAGCAGTGCGCCCACCTCGTCTCCGGTGAGGGTGCGCCACGCCGCCCCGTCGGGAACCGCCACCGCCAGCCGATCCGCATCCGGGTCGTTGGCCAGCACGATGTCAGTCGACCTTTCGGTTGCCAGGGTGATGGCCAGGTTCAGGGCACCGGGAACCTCGGGGTTTGGGTACTCCACCGTTGGAAAGTCCGGGTCCGGGTCGCCCTGTTCGGGAACCACCGTCGGCTCATCGAAGCCGGCCATCTGGAACGCACCCAGCAGGGTGTCCCTACCCACACCATGAAGCGGTGTGTAGACGACCGAGAGGCCACGGGGCGAGTCGACCCCTACGACCGAAGTCGCTGTCTCCATGTAGCGGGTCACCTCCGCCTGGCCCGCCCGCGTGATGAGGGGGTCGTCAGGTGCTGCGAGATCGTCGTCGGTAGGCAGCGGTGCCCCCTCGATCAGGGCCGATATCTCAGAATCAATTGGTGAGATGATCTGGGCACCGTCGGTCCAGTACACCTTGTAGCCGTTGTCGGCACGCGGGTTGTGGCTGGCCGTGACCATGATTCCGGCGTCGGCCCCACGGTCCCGCAGGGTGAACGCCAGGACCGGCGTAGGCAGCGGCCCCGGCAGCAGGATGCTGGCGACACCCCGGGCTGCCAGCACCCTCACGGTGTCCTCGGCGAACACGTCGCTCATGTGGCGTGCGTCAAAGCCCACAACCACCAGCGGGGTCGCACTGGTCGAACCGTTGTCAGCTGTCAGGTGGCCGGCGATGGCCGCGGCGGTCATCCGCACCATCACACGGTTCATTCGCATAGGGCCGGCTCCGAGCGCCCCACGAAGGCCCGCTGTTCCAAACATCAGCCTGTCGCCGAAGCGCTGCTCCAGGTCTTCGCCTCCATCGGCCAGCAACTTCTCGATCTCGGCCCGCGTGTCGTCGTCGGGATCAACCTCCAGCCAACTGTGGGCGGTCTGGGCTGAGCTGTCGGTGCGGGTGACCGTGCTCACAGCCTCTCCAGCACACCGCGCAGCAGCGCCAACATGCGGGGTGCAGCGGCACGGGCCGCCTCGAGCACCTCGGCGTGGTCCAGGTTCTCGTTGCCCATGCCTGCGGCTGCGTTGGTCACCAGCGACACCCCCAGCACCTCGGCTCCAAGGTGTCGGGCTGCGATTGTCTCGAGCACCGTCGACATGCCGACCAGGTCTGCTCCGAGGCCACCGATCATCCTGACCTCGGCCGGTGTCTCGTAGGCACCGCCCAACAGCCCCGCGTAGATGCCCTCGGGCAGCGAGGCATCGACCTCGTGGGCAATGGTCCTCAGTCGCATCGAGTACGCCTCGGTCAGGTCCACGAAGCGTGCCGGCCTGTCGGTCGGCGGCGGTGGTCCCGCCATGGGTGAGGCGCCTGTCAGGTTGAGTTGATCGCTCAGAACCACAGGTTGGCCCACCGGCCAGGCCGGGTTCAGGCCCCCGGCGGCATTGGTGAGCACGACGACACCGCATCCGGCGGCGATTGCCGTCCGCACACCGTGCACGACCGTCGGTACAGGGTGCCCCTCGTAGAGGTGACTGCGGCCTCCCAGAACCAGAACCTTCGTGTCACCGACGGCCACGGAGAGGGCGCTGTTGCGGTGACCCGCCACGGTCGGGGCGGGGAACCCGGGCAGGTCGTCGAGTGCCACGTCGGCCACGACCTCACCCAGGCCGTCTGCTGCAGCCGCCCAGCCGGACCCCAAAACGACAGCTGCGTCGTGTGTCGCCTGTCCTGTGCGCTCGGCAAGGACGGCAGCGGCCTCGTCGGCCAGCGAGAAGGGGTCGGTGTGGGTGGAGTTCATGGTGATCGCTGGGCACGCTCAGAGGGATCTGTACCCCGCTCCGTGCCCTCAGGAACGGTAGCGGATGGGTGGCCGCTAACCCTCTTCGTCGCGTGATGCGAGGCGCTCGGCGAGGCGTGCTGAGAGGCGCCGGTCGTTTCGCTCGACGGCGACCTTGGCGCCGATCATCAGCAGTTGCACGGCCACGAAGATGACCGACAGCGCCACCAGCACCGGCAGGCCGATGATGATGCCGGCGATCAGGACGATGACTGCTACGACGGTGGTGGCGACCATTGACGTGACCCTACGGGCCCCGGGTGTGGATGGGGTGTTGTCGACCGGTGGGGCGTGGAATCCTGGCCAAAGTTAGTGTGGTGGCATGGATGGCTCCCGTTCCACGTTGTCCGGCATTCCCCTTGAGCCGGTCTACGGAGAAGGCCCGTTCCCGGGCGAGTATCCCTATACCCGCGGGGTGCACGCCGACATGTACAGGTCGCGCCTCTGGACCATGCGGATGTTCGCCGGGTTCGGAACGGCCACCGACACCAACGGCCGCTTCAGGGAACTGCTCCGCTCCGGCAGCACCGGCCTGTCGACGGCATTTGACATGCCCACTCTCATGGGCCGCGACTCGGACCACCCCTGGTCGCTGGGTGAGGTGGGTCGGGCCGGCGTGGCGGTCGACAGCGTCGAGGACATGGCCGACCTGTTCGCCGAGATCGATCTGGGCGGGGTGTCCACGTCGATGACCATCAACGGACCCGCCGCGATCCTGCTGGCCATGTACGTGGTTGTTGCCGAACAGGGTGGCGTGGAGAGGGGCCGGCTGGCGGGAACCCTCCAGAACGACATCCTCAAGGAGTACCAGGCGCAAAAGGAGTACATCTTCCCGCCCCGCCCGTCGGTCCGCCTCGTCACCGACGTGATCCGGTTCACCGCTACCGAGATGCCGCGCTGGAACCCGGTTTCGGTGTCTGGCTACCACATCAGGGAGGCAGGCTCCACGGCTGTACAGGAGCTGGCCTTCACCCTCGCCAACGGGTTCGCTTACGTAGAGGCCGCCGTCGCAGCCGGCCTTCCCGTCGACATCTTTGCTCCACGCCTCAGCTTCTTCTTCAACAGCCACGTGGACTTCTTCGAGGAGATCGGCAAGTTCAGGGCCGCAAGACGGATCTGGGCCCGGTGGCTGCGGGACCGCTACGGCGCAACGGACGAGCGCAGCCTCAAGCTTCGCTTCCATACCCAGACAGCCGGTGTGTCCCTGACGGCACAGCAGCCCGAGACCAACATCGCCAGGGTCGCTCTGCAGGCTCTGGCCGGCGTGCTGGGCGGCACCCAGAGCCTCCACACCGACAGCCACGACGAGGCCCTTGCCCTGCCCAGCGAGGCTGCCGCACGCACCGCCCTCCGGACCCAGCAGGTGATCGCCCACGAGACCGGCGTGACGGGCGTTGCGGACCCGCTTGGTGGTTCCGCCTACGTGGAGTGGATGACAGACGAGGTCGAGCGACGTGCCGAGGAGGTCTTTGCGCACCTGGACGAGATCGGTGGAGGGTCGATCCTGGAAGGGGTATATGAGGGCATCCAGAGTGGATGGTTCATGGGCGAGATAGCCGAGTCGGCCTATCGCTTCGAACGCGAGGTCAACGCGGGGGACCGCATCGTGGTCGGGGTGAACGCGTTCACGGAGGGGAACGGGTCCACGGGCACCGATCTGTTGAGGGTCGGCCAGGAGACAGAGGACGACCAGCTGGCGCGCCTGACGGCCGTGAGGGCAGGGCGTGACAGCGATGCAGTGGCGACCGCACTTGGAAGGGTTGCCGCCGAGGCAGCCGACCCTGACCTCAACCTGATGCCCTCGCTGATCGAGGCGGTCGAGGCGCGGGCGACCGTGGGAGAGATCGTCGAGGTGCTCGAGGGAGTGTTCGGCACCTATGTGGAGACGGCGGTCGTGTGATGGTCGGTACCGGACTTCCGATCAGGGTGGTGCTCGCCAAGCTGGGTCTTGACGGCCACGACCGTGGCCTCAAGGTGGTGGCCCGCATGCTCCGCGATGCGGGCATGGAGGTCGTCTACCTGGGGCTCCGTCAGACCACCGGGAGCATCCTCAACGCGGTTGAGCAGGAGGACGCCGACGTGGTCGGAATCTCGATGCACAACGCCGGACACCTCACCCTGGGTCCCCGAATCGTCAGCGCCCTTGCCGATGCAGGCCTCGACGTGCCGGTCGTGATCGGCGGAATCGTCCCTGACGTGGATCTTGCAGAACTTGAGGCTGCCGGCGTGGCAGCGGTTCTGGGGCCGGGAGCACCCGTCGACGAGGTGGTGTCCACCGTCCGGGCCGTGGCAGGACACGATGGGTCCGACTGAAACCGGGTCCGGTTCGTCGGCGGTCGCCGAGCTGGCCGAGGCCTCGCGTTCAGGTGACCGCAGGGCCACCGCCAGGCTGCTCAGCCTCGTCGAGCGTGGCGGGCCTCAGGCAGACGAGGTGGCGTCGGCCACCCATTTTCATGTGGGAGGGGCCCACGTGGTGGGTGTCACCGGTGCCCCCGGTTCGGGCAAGTCAACCATCACCAACTCGTTGACGACCCTGCTCGCCGAGGCCGGTCGCCGCCCGGCCGTGCTCGCAGTTGACCCCTCGTCGCCGCTCACGGGCGGGGCGATTCTCGGCGACCGGGTACGCATGAACGGGGCCGCGGAGGCCGGCGTCTTCATCCGGTCCATGGCGACCCGCGGTCACGCCGGGGGTCTGGCGCTTGCGGTACCAGGGGCGGTGAGGGTGCTTGACGCCGCAGGTTTTGATCCGGTGATCATCGAGACCGTCGGGGTGGGACAGGTCGAGGTTGACGTGACCGACGCTGCCGACACCACGGTCGTCGTGGTCGCACCCGGCTGGGGTGACGCCGTGCAGGCCAACAAGGCAGGGCTGCTCGAGGTGGCCGACCTGTTCGTTGTCAACAAGGCTGACCGGCCAGGAGCCGACGATGCCCGCAGGGACCTGGACCTGATGCTCGACCTGTCCACGATCACGGGTCGGGTCGGCGGCGAGCGCCCGTCGGTCACCATGACCACGGCCACAGAGGGCGACGGAATCGCCGAACTGGCTGAAGCGGTGGTCGGGCACCTTGGCCGATTGTCCGATGGCGAGGAACTGGCTCAGCGTCGGGAGCGGCGGCGCCTCGCTGAGGTGCGGGCCCACCTGGGTCACCTGCTGGAAGGCGCCGGTGAGGAGGTGCTCGCCACCGAGGCGTCAAAGGCCACAAACCCCGCCGAATCGCCCATGATGGTGGCCCGGAGGCTGGCAGCAGGCCTGTTGGGCTGAACCCGCCGCGTGACCACAGGCACGGGCCATTTTCGGACACAGGGGTAGGCTCTCCCCTCATGGTCCCTCGCCTTCTTGCGCTTCCTGCGCGCCTGTTCCACGACTACGGGCAGAAGTTGATGCGGTTCGCCGGCGTCTCCGTCGTCAACGTCATCACCGGCCAGACCCTTCTTGTCATCCTCTATGGCCGTCTGGGATGGTCTGGAATGGCAGCCAATGCCGTAGCCGTAGCCATCGGCAGCATGCCCGCCTACTACCTCAGCCGTCACTACGTCTGGGAGAAGAACAAGGGCGACCACAAGATCGGCGAGGTCCTGCCGTTCTGGTCGCTGGCCTTCGTGGGGCTGATCCTCTCAACCGCCCTTGTAGGGGTTGTGGACAGCTTCAGCGACCGGACCATCGCCGTGCAGGCCGCAAACGCAATCGCCTTCGGCCTGTTGTGGCTGGTCCGCTTCGCCGTGCTGGAACACCTTCTCTGGGGCGACCGCTCCGACGACGAGCTGGTCGACACCTCCGGCTGACCGGTGGGCCCACCGGTGGATGAACGCCTCGTGGACCTGATGGCCCTGGCCGGGTCGACACGGGGCTTCATGCCCCCCGACGAGGGGATGGCGCTGCACCGCCACGCGTCCGAGGTGGCTGTTGACGGACCGTTCCTCGAGGTCGGAAGCTACTGCGGCAAGTCGGCCGTCTACCTTGGCTCGGCTGCCGAGTCTCGTGGCCGGGTCCTCTATTCGGTCGACCACCACCAGGGATCCGAGGAGAACCAGCCCGGGTGGGAGTGGCATGAACCCGATCTGGTCGACTCGGCGACCGGTCGCATCGACACTCTTCCGACGTTTCGCCGCACTATTCAAGAGGCCGCCCTGGAGGCGACCGTGGTTGCCGTGGTCGGCGACTCACCGGTCGTGGCCGCATCGTGGGCCACCCCTCTTGCGCTGTTGTTCATCGATGGTGGACATGGGGCCGAGCCGGCGCATGCCGACTACGAAGGCTGGGTGCCGCACCTGTGCCGTGGTGGAACCCTTCTGATTCACGACGTCTTTCCAGACCCGGCCGACGGAGGCAGGCCACCGTTTGAGATCTACGGCCGGGCCATGGGCTCGGGAGCATTCACCGAGGTTGACGCCGTCGGCTCGCTGCGTGCACTGTGCAGGACCGGCGAGGGGATCTGACCGGTCGCCTCAGTCGGTCTCGTGTACCGGTGTGCCAGTCTCGATGATGTCAGGCAGCCCGGTGTGGTCGGTGAACAGGCCAGCAGCAGGGCTGGCACCGGAGATGGCATCAGCTGTCAGGACTACGGCCGCAGCCGAGTAGGTGGTGCACTCCCCGTCGGGGAACGTCACGCCCTCGGGGTGGACCAGCCCGGTCACATACCGGCCGTCATCGCAACGCATTGCCTGGATCCACGAAAACATCTGTTCAGCGGTCAGGCGATCACCTGCGAACAGGTGGGCGATGGCGCACTCGCAGGTCTCGGCGGCTGTCACCCAGGGCCTGTTGCTGACGCAGCGGACGCCGAGGCCGTCCATGACGAACTCGTCGAAGCGCTCTGCCAGGTGCTGTCGGGCATCACCCCCCTCGACGGTGCCTGACAGAACCGGGTAGTACCAGTCCATCGCCCAACGGTGCTTGGGTGCGAAGGCACCGTCCGGCATTGTTCGCACGGTGTGGGCCAGATATGCCAGCGAGAGCTCCCAGTCGGGACGCTCATGGCCCAACTCCTCGGCTACGGCGATGGCGCACCGGAGGCTGTGGCAGATGCTGGATGAACCAGTCAGCAGGGCGAACGACCACGGGGTGCCGTCGGGGTGGCGTGCCCAGAGGATCTCGCCCCTGGTGGTCTGAAGGTCCAGCACGAAGTCGATGGCCGGTTCTACAACCGGCCACATTGACTCGAGGAAGGAGCGGTCCCGGGTCATCAACCAGTGGTGCCATGAACCAGTCGCCACATAGGCGATGACGTTGGCATCGTGCTTGTGGTCCTCGATTCCGTCTGCCGTGTAGTACTGGTGCCAGGCCCCGCTGGTGAGCTGGGTGTCGCTCAGCCAGCGGTAGGCAGCCTCGGCCTCGTCCAGGTGGCCTGACACCGCAAGCGCCATGGCGGCCTCGACGTGGTTCCACGGGTCTGCGTGGCCACCGGGAAACCACGGGATCATGCCGTTGGGCAGCTGCCACTCTGCGATGGTCTCAGCGGTGCGGTGGACGGCGGCGGCGTCGAGGACCCCGGGTACCTCAGGCAACGGCATGCGACGGTTCCTTGACTGGTTGGGTGGTTTTGACGGCGGCAGGCTTGGTGGCGTAGACCACGAGGCTCTTCCCGAGCACGGGGTTCAGCACCCGCTCGGTGAGCCGGGTGACCTTTGGTGCCTTGACGATGTCCCATGTCAGCAGACGGTGGTAGAGGCTGACCAGTCGGCTGTCCTCGACGGCACGGTCGGGACCGACGGCGCAGCGCAGCCACCAGTAGGGGCTGTGGAGTGCATGCGCTCGGTGTGAGCCGACGGGCTCCAGGCCTGCTGCAACCATCTTGGCGTGGAGCTCCGACTGCCGGTAGATGCGGACGTGGCCACCGGGCGTGTTGGGGGCGTGGTAGTCCTCAGAGAGTGCCCAACAGATCCGTTCAGGCATACGTGCCGGGATGGTGACGGCCAGGGTTCCACCGGGTCGCAGCACCCGTGCCAGGTCGGCCAGAGCTCCCTCGTCGTCGTTGATGTGTTCGAGCACCTCCGAGGCGATGACATGGTCGAAGGAACCGTCGTCAAAGGGCATGCAGGTGGCGTCACCGGCGGTTGTCCCGACCGAGGCGGTCTCTGGAATCTCACCGTCCAGGTACATGGCCGCCACGACGCCACGGACCTGACGCAGCTCGTCGACGCCGAGATCGCAGGCCACGACGGCGGCTCCGCGCCGGAGAACCTCGTAGGCGTGCCTGCCGAAGCCGCAGCCGAGGTCAAGGACCCTGTCGCCGGGCTTCAGGCCGAGACGGTCGTAGTTGACTGTGAGCATCCCGCGGTGACCTTCAGGCCTTCTGACCGGCCAGAAGCGTCCGGTACTGCTCAACTGTCCGCAGGGCGGTGTGTCGCCAACTCCAGTTGTCGACTACGCGTCGGCGGCCGGCGGCCCCGATCCGCTCCCTTGCGTCGGGGTCGTCGAACGCCGTCTTGAGCATCGCCGCCAGGGCATCGGAGTCGCCGGGTGGGACCTGGTAGCAGGTCTCGGCGTGGGTGCCGGTCACCTCGGGTAGGGCTCCACCGGTGGTGGTCACGAGCGGTACGCCACACGACATGGCCTCGATGGCGGGCAGCGAGAAGCCCTCGTAGAGCGACGGCACGACGGCGATCTCGGCCTCGCTGTATAGCTCCACGATCCGCTCATCGGGCACACCGTGCACGTAGCTCACACAGTCGGTGAGGCCCAGCCGTTCGAAGGTGTCGCTGGACGCGCTGTCCTCCCTCGGCTTTCCGATGATCACCAACTCGACCTGGCGTTCGGTCCGCAGCTTGGCTACCGCCTCCAGAAGAAACTTGAGGCCCTTCATGGCCACGTCGGCACTTGCCGTGGTGACGATCCGGCCGGGCACCCGCTCTACGTGGTCGAGTGGGCGGAACAGATCCGGGTCGACCCCCACCGGGACCACGTGTAGCCGATCCGGATTGACTCGGTGGTCGGCGATGATGTCGCCACGCGACGACTCCGACACGGTCATGACACGTCGCATCCGGCTGGCCACCCTGGTCTGCATCCGTGTGAAGGCGTACCAGCGTCGCTTGCCGAGGTTCTCCACGATGTGCCGGGAGTGCTCGATCTCGAGGCGGCGGTCGACGGTGATGGGGTGGTGGATCGTGGCCAGCACCGGGAAGTGCTCCCGGTTCTGGAGCAGCAGCAGGCCCCAGCCGAGGCACTGGTTGTCGTGTATCAGGTCAAAGTCGGCCCGCCTGTGGCGCAGGTGGTCCCAGGCCCGCATGCTGAACGCCATCGGTTCAGAGAAGTTGCCCGTGGCGAAAGACATCGCCTCGGCGAGGTCCCAGCGGGTCTTCAGCTCCCAGATGCGGGGCTTGCGCATCGGGAAGTGGTCGTTGTAGAGGTCGAGGCTGGGGAGCCTCACCATCGGGACCCGATCGTCCAGTTCCGGGTAGGGCTGGCCGGCCAGAACCTCGACATGGTGGCCCAGGTCGACGAGGGCCTTCGTGAGGTGCCGTGTGTAGACGCCCTGGCCACCGCAGTGGGGCTTGCCCCGGTAGGCGAGGTAGGCGATACGCAGTGCCCCGTTGTCGGGCGTGGCGGGGTTGGGCATCCGACAAGTCTGGCCGGAAGGGTGGCGATTACCACCCGGTAACCGTGGGTCAGCCGATTCCCTGCTTGCCAAGGTGTCAACGTGTCCAAGGTTCTCTCGAGGATCGGCCTGAGTCCAGATCCTGGCGAGTCGACTCTGGATGGGTTTCTTCGGAACTTGTGCGGAGCGACGCAGTCCACGGCTCAGCGGCCGCACTCGAAGTTGTTGAACGCGACGGTCGCCGATTGGCGCGGCCTGCACAATGCCCGGGGCGGTTCACCTAGCACCATGAGTTGTCTAACATGGGGGCATTCCACTGTTGGGACGTCGCCATGTGACGGCCCAGGAGGAAATTCAGGTGACACGGCTACTGCTTGTGGCGTCCACCCTGGCAGCACTATCGCTCGGCGTGGCTGCTGCGTCGGCTGGCGCTCAGACTGATCCTGGCGCCGAGGCCGAGGCGGTCGCTCCCGGCCTGGAGTTGGAGGCCGGACAATACTCCAGAGAGTACGGGGTGACCGCCGACGAAGCTCTTCGACGTTTCGAACGCATCGCAGAACTCAAGACGGCGCTTCGGGAAATTGCCGAAACCGAAGATGGTCGGGTCGCAGGTTGGAGCATTGTGCACGAACCAGAGTTCGGAGGCTGGATTTCCTTGGTCGGTTCGGAGGAACCGAGTTTGCGCTCGACCCTCCTCACTTCGGAGAATAGCGACATCTGGATCGACGTTGGTGCGACACACACCTTGGCAGAACTGGTCAAGGCGATGTCGATCAAGTCGAACTTTGAGGCGATCCCTGAGGTGATGCGAGCCAGGATCGCATACCGAGATATCAGTCTCGAACAAAACAGCATCGTCATCGCACTGGATCGCGACGTTCCTCCAGAACCGGCTAGTGAAGATGACCGGACTTCTGAAGTTCTGCCGATTCAGTCCCTCAAACTACTACAAGCCGCTGAGGCCCTCGAAGAAATTCTCGAGGCGGATACGGGACTCCCTTTCATCGTGACGACTGGTGCGAGATCAGAACCCGACGCGATCTATGGGGGCGAACACAACGACCACAGCGGTGGTCGTTGCACGAGTGCGTTCGCAGTGCTCGACGGCAGCACTCGAGGAATGCTCACCGCCGGTCACTGCGCGGACGTCACAACGCATTGGCGGTCACGCACGTCTTCCCACGCAGGCGGCAGCTATACAGCCACTCACCGAGACACCGTCTGGGGTGACGATGGCGACTCGTCCTGGTACACGACAACGCAATGGGAGTCCGACAACTTCTACGTCACAACTACTTCTACTCGAGACGCTACCGGACACGAGGTGCGGTCTAACATGAACGGTGACTACGTCTGCCACTTCGGCACTTCATCGGGCTACTCATGCGGAACAGTCGTCTCCACGAACCACGATCCATACTACTCAGTGTGTGGTTGGTAGCTCGGATGTGACAACCGATGGGTCAAGGTCGAAAGCAGCACGCTGGAGTCCTGTGGTGGCGATAGTGGAGGGCCTTGGTTCAACAATCGGACTGCCTACGGCGTCCACTCGGGAAGTGACAACGGGTCGGATTGCTCTGCATCCGGCACTGACTACGCCACGTTCACAGCGATGGATGATGTGCTCCGCGACCTCGACCTGACGTTCGCGACGAACTAGATCCCAAAACGTTGGTGCCGACAAGGGGAGTAATAGTGACGACACGAACCCGACTCTGGGTCGCTCTTGTGGTCGCCAGCCTGATCATGTCAGCGTGTGTAGATGATTTCAGCAGCGACCTCGGTGGCACTGAATGGGTTATCGTTTCGATGGCCGGGTTTCCTCAAGACAATATCGTTGAGGGCTCCTTCGACTTCACCAACGATCGCATCCGCTTCCATGACGGAGTCAACTTCTCGAGCCGGTTAATCGACTGGACCGAAGAAGGATTCACTGTGGAGGGCGGAGGAGACACTACGGACGTCGGCGTCGAAGACGGTGACCCACAGCGGTACCTGACTATGTTCCTCTCAGTTGATTCGAGCATCGGTGTCGCTGAAGATGAACAAGGAAGGCTCACGCTGTCGCGCAACGACGGCCTCACCCTGACTGCGGAACCCGGCCAATGATTGTCTCGGCGAATTGGTCGCCGTGCTCATCGTGTTCATGCAGTCAAGGCGGAAGAGGCGTGGAGTGAGACAGGACGGGTAGAGGGTCCGTGCGTGTCGGGGTGGGCGGCGACTCCCGGGGCCCGCAACCCTCTTACCTGTGTGTATCAACTCTGGTTGGCGAACCGCCCCGGGTCACACCAGGGCCCGGGCAATGCCTTGGTCAGTTCATCGACGCTGCCCAGGCCCCGTATAGAGTCGGTTCGTGCGAGCGCTGGTGCAACCGGTGGAGCGGGCTTCGGTGTACGACGACCCCTTGACCAACACAGCCGGGGTCTGATGGTGCCCGGAGTACCCGGCGACTCGTTCGGGGCCGCCGCCGACGACTACGTCCGCTACCGCAAGGGCTTTCCGCCCGAGACCCTCGACCGCCTGGCCGAACACGAAATCGGCACACCGGGCCAGCGCATCCTGGATCTGGGATGTGGCACCGGCACCATCGCACGCCAGCTCGCCGCTCGTGGCTGCACGGCCGTCGGGTTGGACGTCGACCACAGAATGCTGCAGGCGGCACAGGGAATGGCCGAGGCAGACGGAGTCGGGGTTGACTGGGTCGAGGCTCCAGCGGAGTCCACCGGCCTTGAGGCCGGAACCTTCGATGCCGTTGTGGCCGGGCAGAGCTGGCACTGGTTCGACCAGGAGGACGCCATGGCCGAGGTCGGGCGCCTGCTGGTCGCTGGTGGCAGGCTGGCGGTCTGTGGGTTCGACTGGCTCCCGCTACCCGACACCGTTCCCGGAGCCACCGAGGCCCTCATCGAGGTCCACAACCCGGCCTGGGACCTGGGCGGCATCCGCAACTACGAACCGACCCTGCGGCCGCTGCTGGATCGGACCGGCTTCACCGTGCAGGTCACGTTCAGGTTCGACATGGACGTCGTCTACGACCAGTTGGCCTGGCGGCGTCGAATCGCAGCCAGCGCCGGAATCGTCAACCTCTCACCCGATGAGGCCGCAGCCTTCGACCGGGACCTGGTGCAGATGCTGGACGAAAGGTTCCCCGGAGATGAGGTGCACACGCCCCATCGGGTCTGGGGGATCGTGGCCACCTCGCCCGGTTCCTGAGGTTCAGCTGCCCGTTCGCTCAACCAGACCCGAGATGGTGTCGAGCAGTTCAGGCCATGCCCCCTCGGGCCACTCGTGGCCCATTCCCTCGATGAGAACCAACTCGGCACCCGGCACCGCGTTGGCAGTCCTTCTACCGCACTTGGGCAGCATGAGCCTGTCGTCGGTTCCGTGAATGACCGTGGTGGGGACGTCGAGGTCGGCCAGGCCGGGTCCACGGTCACCGTCGGCCATGATCGCCGCCATCTGACGGTTCGTTCCCGCAGGATGCCACGCCCTGTCCGCGGCGATGGTTGCCACCTCCAGCAGGTGGTCCTCTTCGAGGGGAAAGCCGTTTCCGGCAATGAGCCGGAAGGTGTCCATCCCGACTTTGATCCGCCCCTCCCTGGAGTCCGGGTTCTGGTCCATCCTCATCAACTTCAGCGTCAGGCCGAACGAACCAACCGGCTGACCCGGGCTGGACATGGTGGAACAAAGGGACAGAACCCGGTCGGGGTGTTCGATCGCCAGGCGCTGGGCGATCATTCCCCCCATGGAGACACCCACCACGTGGGCTGCCTCGATCCCGAGGGCGTCGAGAACCCCGGCGGCATCGCCGGCCATGTCGGAGAGCGTGTAGGCGACCTTGGGCGCGATACCCAACTTCGAGCGCAGCCAGACAGCGGCCATGTTCGGCTCGGGCTGATCGTCGAACCAGGTGGACAGGCCGACGTCGCGGTTGTCGAACCGGATCACGTGGAAGCCCCGTGCCGCCAACTGGTCGACGAGGCCATCCGGCCAGTGGATCAACTGGAAGCCCAGACCCATGATGAGCAGGACCGCCGGATCGGCCGGATCCCCGGTGGTGTCTACCTCGATGCTGATCCCGTTGGCCTCAACCTTGGGCATCTCTGCTCCTTCTGCCTCGGCCCCTGTCCGGAGCCTGCCAGCGGATGATTGCATGGCCCGCAGTCACCAACAGCACCGAGAGCACGAGCATCGGCACCGGACCCAGCCTTGTCGCCCAGGTGAGACCCTCGCGGAGTTCGACCGTCCCACGAATGACCGCCTGTTCGCCCACGCCGGTGCGTTCCAGCAGGCGACCCTCGGCGTTGATGATGGCGCTGAATCCGGTGGGTGCCGCCTGGATCATCCAGCGTCCGGTCTCAAGGGCCCGCAGCCGGCTGGATGCGATCTGCTGGGTCTGGACCTGGGTCAGCCAGTAGCTGGCCCCGTTGGTCGGGTTCAACATGATCTGGGCCCCGTCCAGCACCGGAGCGCGGGTGCGATGGTCGAAGAAGACCTCCCACGAGATGGTCACCCCCAGGCGTCCGACCGAGGTTTCAAGCACAGCGTCACCGGTGCCCGGAAGGAGGTCACGGGACGGGAGCATTCCGCCTGCCAAGGGCTCGATCATCCAACGCAGCGGCACGAACTCGCCGAAGGGAACCGTGCGCACCTTGTCGTAGCGGTCAACGACGGTTCCGTCAGGTTCGATTGCGGTTGAGTAGTTGACGTTGGCCTTCGGGTCGCTCGGTGAGCGGTGGAACCAGCCCGGAACCAGCACCGCATCAAGCCTCTGGGCCTCAACCTTGAGGGCCAGGTCGGCTTCGTCTGCGTAGAGCCTGTCAGCTCGGCGGATTCCCGACGCTGGGAGCGGCGTCGGGTTGACGACGTTCTCAGGCCACAGAACCAGGTCGACCGGTGTCGTCACCAGCTGTGATGCCGCCATCTGGTTGGCGAACACGACTGCCGCGCCGGTCGGAGAAGCCCTCGTTCGCTGAGGTCCGCCGCCCTGTACGGCAGCCAGATCGAGGCTCCCCACGACGTGACCCGTCGGAGCGATGACCGTCATGATCGTCACCAGAAGGACCGCGCCAACTCCTGTCAAAGCCTCCCTGAGAGACCGGCTGTCGCCCCGCCTGGCGTCGATCAGGGCACTCAGCGACATGCCGATGGTCACGACCACTGCGACCAGGAGCAGCGATCCGGCCACGCGAACCACCGGCGCAAATGGGCCGTCGGCCTGCCCCATGGGGATGGTCGCCAGGGGAACACCCCCGAACGGAACGCTCCAGCGGATGAACTCGGCCAGGGTGAACGAGCCGACAAGGCCGATCCGTCTGCCCCGACCGGCAGGAACCAGCGCAGCGGCAAGGCCGAAGAAGGCTGCGTGGAGAAGCCCGGCGAACACCCAACCCGGTGGTGTCAGGTCCAGCATCCAGAGCGTCGCCGGAAGGCTCCAGACAGCCGTGGCCGCCATCGTGCGACGGAACCGGACGGCGGCCGACTGCCCGGCAATGAGCTGGTCCAAAACGGCGATGCCGACAAAGGCCGCCGGCCACCAACCCCATGGCGGCACGGCGGCAGCCAGCAGGAGGCCGGCGCCGATAGCCGTGGCGGCGGTACGCAGGTGTGGGAATGTCGGCATCAGCCCGGAGCGTGGAGCCTCAGCCCAGAAACTCTGACACGGCGAATGCCGCTTCGTTCCCTGAGCGGACACACGCCGGAATCCCGACCCCGTTATGGGCCGAACCGGTCACATAGAGACCCGGAGCATCCTGACCCAGGGCCAGCACCATCTCGGCCATCTGGCGTCGATGACCAACGGGGAACTGCGCCAGGGAGTCGGGCCAACGCTTCACCTTCACCTCAGCCGGATCGGCCTTGACGCCGAGCGTGGCGGCAAGGTCGCGTCGGAGCACTGCCACCAGCTCTGCATCGTCCATGTGGAGCGCACGGTCATCGTCGATCCGCCCGGCCGAGACCCGCAGCACCGTGTGCTCACCATCGTCCAGGTGGCTCCACTTGCTGCCGGCGAAAGAGCAGGCGGTCATCAACATGTCTGAACCCCTCGGCACGAGGAACCCACTCTGATCGTATGGGACCTCCAGGTCGGACCGCCTGTAGGCGATTGCAGCAAGGGACACGGAGGCGTGACGGATCCCCCCCAGGGCGGCACCGGCTGTAGGGCAGACCTCTTCAACCAGCGGGGCAGCCACGAAGGCCGGCGCTGTCACCACCACGGCATCGGCCTCCTCGGCACCGTCGTCTGTGCCGACGCTCCAGCGATCACCCAGGCGTGAGATGGACGTAACCCGTCTGCCGGTTCGAATCCGGTCGCCGAGGCGCCCAGCCAGCGTCTCGGTGAGATGCGACATTCCTGCCGGATGGCCATTGAAGATCGGAGCATCTGGGTCGGCCTCGGCCATTGCCAGGCGCAGGGTGGCCAGCAACCCCTCGTCGCTTCGAGCCGCCCGGAGGAACTGGGGGGCCATGGCGGCACAGCTCATGTCATCGGCCAGGCCGGCGTTGATCCCACCCAGCAGGGGATCTACCAGCCGTTCAAGGACCGCCTGCCCGGCACACGACCGGATCACCTCACCGATGCTGAGGTCGCCAGCCGGGCCATCACCGGCCGAAAGCGGTTCCGCGGGTAGCCCGGGGCCCGCCAGCCGAGCCAGGTCCTCGTCAGACAGCAGCCCTGGTTGGACCGATCCCGGATCCAGAGGAAGGCCGAACACGCTCCCGCTCGGTATCGGCCGCAGCCGGTCGTCCAGCCAGAGGGAAGCCGATCGGGCACTGGGGGCAACCAACTCGTCAGAGATGCCCAACTCGGCACACAGGTCGACAGCCCACGGAACCCGGACCAGAAAGGAGTCGGCGCCCTCGTCAACAGGCAGCCCGGCGAAGGTGTTGGTGACCAGCTTGCCGCCCGGTGACGGCGAGGCCTCGAGTACGACCACCTCCAGCCTCGGTCGGTCCACCATGAGCCTGTGTGCGGCGCTGAGGCCGGTGATGCCTGCACCGACAACCACCACACGCCTGACCGTTCTCGTGCTCATCGGATCATGCTCCTGACATTGGGTTGCCCGCGTCGACGGTCAGCTCGTGAACAAGCTGAACCACCCTTTCGAGCACCGCCGGGTCTGTCTCGGGAAGAACACCGTGGCCCAGGTTGAACACATGTCCGGGATGGCCGTTGTTGCGACGCAAGATGTCGGTCACCTCGGCCTCAACCACCGCTATCGGCCCAAGGCAGAGGGCAGGATCAAGGTTGCCCTGGAGCACGGTGTCGGGCCCCAGGCGGTCGCGGGCCACGTCGATCGGAACCCTCCAGTCCACCCCGACCACGTCGCAGCCCGTGTCGGCCATGAGGTGGAGGATCTCGCCGGTTCCGACTCCGAAGTGGATGCGTGGCACGTCGGCAACCGCATCAAATACACGGCGTGTGGCCGGCTGGACGAAGCGCTCGTAGGCGGCCGGGCTGAGAGCACCGGCCCAACTGTCAAAGACCTGCACCGCTGCGACACCGGCATCTATCTGGGAGCGCAACGAGGAGATCGCCAGGTCGGTCAGGCGGTCTATCAGCTTGAACCAGAGCTCGGGGTTGCCGGCCATGAGGGCCTTGGTGCGTCCGTATGTGCGCGACGGCGAACCTTCGATCAGGTAGGAGGCAACGGTGAAGGGAGCCCCGGCGAAGCCGATGACGGGGACGGGTGACTCCTCGACCAGGATCGAGATCGTCTCCAACACATACGGGGTGTCAGCCTCCGGTTCCAGGGGGCGAAGTCGCTCAAGGTCGGATTCCCGGGCGAAGGGACGCTCCACCACCGGTCCCACCCCGGGCTGGACATCGACACCGAACCCGATGGCGTTCACCGGTACGACAATGTCTGAGTAGAGGATCGCTGCGTCAACGCCGTAGCGCCGCACCGGCTGGAGGGTCAGCTCAGCGGCAAGAGCCGGATCGGCAATGGCATCCAGGATGCTGCCCTCGCCGCGAAGGTCCCGGTATTCGGGCAGCGACCTTCCCGCCTGTCTCATGAACCAGACAGGAGTGTGCCCATGGGGAAGCCCCCGGCACGCTGCCAGGAACGGATCGGTGCCGGTCACGTGGCGACGCTTCCAGCTGCCGCCCGTTTCAGGAGCCCACGCGCCGCCGCCGAGCGTGGATGCGCCAGACAGGCCCTGGCCGACAGGGCAGCGGCCTCACACATTTCGGCCATGGAGGAACGATCCATGTCGCCGTTCTCCCGAATGGCGAGGTCAATCGTGGTTGGTTGAACCACGAGTACCGATGTGTTCCTGGAGCGGATGGCCTCGACCTCGCGTCGGAGGGTTCGGCTGTGCCACGCTCGACCTATCGGCCCGTCAGGCCATGAAGCGGCGACGGGAACCGCGGTCATGGACGAGGAGACAACGACCAGGTCCAGCCCCAGGGTGGACAACACGTCGGCGTTGGTGGTCGAGTGAGAGCCGCCGTCCACGTAGCGGTCACCGTCGATGGCAACAGGTGCCAGGTGGCCCGGAATCGCTGATGAGGCGTGCACGGCCTCGCCGATCTCTGCGTCCACGTCGTCGCGTCCGAAGACGACACGCTTCCCAGAGTCGAGGCTCACTGCGCAGATCCAGGTTGGATCCTGCGGCCAGGGCCCCGGCAGCACCTGGCTGGCTCGTTCTGCGATGGTCGTTCCCGAAGCAGTTCCCTCCGGAAGGACACCGGCGATGGCCACGACCGGCCGGGGCCGCTTCGAGCTGAGCAACTCACGGACGGGGAGCATCGGGTTGGCCGGCCACCAGGCGCCTGAACGGGTAACCGGTTCGGCAATGTCGAGCCGGGTTGTGACCCGGTCGGCGATGGTCTGTCCCTCAGCGCTGCGGGGAGAGCCCGTACAACTTGCTGCAAGGTCGGCGGCACAGAGCCCCGCCCTCAGCGAAACTGCGGTTGCCGCCCCGGCCGAAGTGCCGACAATGACATCTGCTGTCCGGGGGTCCCAGCCGGTGGCTTCCGAGACGGCGGCCAGCACCCCGGCATGGAATGCGGCTGCGTTCATTCCGCCAGCGCTCAGGACAAGGCCGATGCTCGTCACGGGTTGGACCTCATTGTCGCCATCGTCGCATGCAAATCGGGGTTTTCCTGCCCCAGGGCGACATATCCGCCCGCGAGTTCGGTCAGGCACCGGCCCTGTAGAATCGATCTTCGGCCGAATTCGAGATATTGGCCCTTAGGGGACTCTGCGCTGGCCGACGACGTGCAGGAGGTTGTAGCGATCCATCCGGAACTGGAGGCCGAGCAGGCCTACGTTGACAACGCCTATCGGTGTCTGGACGAAGCGCGCGACCGTGCACTTGAGCTGGTGTCGATGGTCGAGGTCGGTACCGGTGGAACCAACCAGGCCAGGTTCGAACGTGAAGCCATCTGGGGGTCTGTGGCCCTCCGCCTCGAACAACTCGACCTCGGTGACGCGTCCCTCGTCTTTGGCCGAATCGACCAGGAACAAGAGGTTGGCGACGGGAGCTACCACATCGGCCGGGTAGGAGTCTGGGACGACGACCAGGAACCGGTCGTCGTGGACTGGCGGGCACCGGTGGCCGAGGCCTTCTACCGGGCGACGGGGCCCGTCCCGATGGGCCTGCGTAGGCGACGCCATTTCGTGAGCCGTGGCCGGACCCTTGTCGGGCTTGAGGACGAGTTGTTCGGAGATCTCGAACGGTTCCGTACAGACGATGGCCGGGGCCTTCGTGGCGAGGGTGCGCTCATCGCCGCACTGGAGTCGGCCCGAACCGGTCACCTGGGCGACATCGTCGGAACCATCCAGGCAGAACAGGATGAGATCATCCGGTCTCCACTACCTGGCGTGCTTGCCGTGCAGGGTGGGCCAGGCACCGGAAAGACCGTCGTGGCGCTTCACAGGGCCGCCTACCTGCTGTATACGCACCGGTTTCCGCTGGAGGGTCAGGGCGTTCTGGTGGTCGGACCGAACCGGTTGTTCCTCGCCTACATCGAGCAGGTTCTGCCGTCTCTCGGAGAGGCCGGCGTGCAGTTGGCCACTGTCGGCGACATGGTCGGCGGCGTCCGCATCTCAGACAACCGGGACGACGAGGCTGTGTCCCGCCTCAAGGGTGATCTCCGGATGGTCCGAATGATCGCCAGGGCTGCCCGCACGCGCCAGCAGCCGTTGCGCGATGATGTTCGCGTTGGTCACGGTTTGCAGTGGCTAACGGTTCCAGCCGCTGCCACCGGAGCGATTGTCACCGAGGCGCGGCGTCGGTTCCGTACCCACAATGCAGCCAGGCGTTTCGTAGAAGCCGAGTTCTTCGCGGTCATGGCCCAAGGTGGACGCGGCGACCTGGACCCGGAGGGGCTGCGTGAACGCCTCCGCGGCGAGATGGCGGTACGGGAGGCCCTGGAGTGGATGTGGCCCGTCCTGACCCCGGCGCAGTTGCTCAACGACCTTTTCGGTTCGCACGCACTTCTGCGTGCCGCCGATCCGTCCCTGACCGATGCCGAGGTCGATGCGCTCTACAGGCCGAGGTCGCCGGAGCCGAACGAGCTTCTCTGGTCGGCAACCGACGCACCGCTGTTGGATGAGGCCAGGGCCGTGCTCGGTCCACGACCGGGGCGCAGAGAAGAGGACGCCGTTCGGACCTATGGACACATCGTGGTTGATGAGATCCAGGACATGTCACCCATGGACCTGCGCATGCTGGACCGTCGTTCGCTGAACGGGTCGATGACCGTGGTCGGAGACATCGCCCAGGCCACCGGTGCGTGGGCGCACCACGACTGGGAGAGCATCCTCGACCACCTTCCCGATCGCCGGCCTGCCCGGCGCAACGAGCTGACCGTCGGCTACCGGATACCGGCGCCACTCATGGACGTTGCTTCACGGGTGCTCACTGAAGCTGCGCCCGACCTGGCTCCGCCGGTTTCTGTCAGGTCCGATGGCGACCCTCCCCGGTACGTAGAGGTGGACGACATGGCCGCTGACCTGGCTTCAGCGGTTCGAGCCGAACTGGAGGCCGTCGAGACGGGCAACCTGGCTGTCATCGTCGCCCGGTCACAGGTGACCGACGTGGAACAGGCCCTCGTTGGCGCCGGAATCGAGTTCGGACAGCCGACCCGGCGCGGTCTCGACGAGCGGGTGGCGGTAGTTCCGGTGACGCTGGTCAAGGGACTGGAGGTGGATGCTGCCCTGGTGGTGGAACCGTCGCGCATCGTGCGTGAACAGGAGCAGGGAATGCGGGCCCTCTACGTGGCGCTCACGCGTGCCACCAAGCGGCTCACGATCCTCCACGCCGAACCGTTGCCAACGGTTCTGTCCGCCTGAGTTCGCCGGTTGCTGAGACCCTCCAACGCCATCTCGACTGTCACACCGTCCCAATAGGTTCTGGGCAACTTCTCCCTCGTCTACCTGCCACTTCTGCGGAGTGGCTTGCCGCCGACAGGAAGAAGATGGACAATGAAGGTTGATGAACAAGATCGGCAGTCGCTTCGCGAGCGGCTCGACACGGTGCTCGGTGAGTATCCGGCCGAGGTCCTGATGGGCATGCTTGAGGGCATTGCCGGTCAGGATCTGGCTACCCGCGACGACGTGCTCGCAATCGGTACCCGCCTGGACGGGATCGGTACCCGCCTGGACCAGATGGACCGCCGCCTGGACCAGATGGACCGCCGCCTCGACAAGGTTGACACCCGGTTCGAGATGGTTGATGCCCAGCTCGAGAGACTGGATGCCCGGTTCGAGTCACGCATCGCCGAACAAACGAGGATGATGGTGTTCACAGGCGTAGGCATCGCCATGAGCTGCTGGGCTCTGTTGTTCGCAGCCCTCGGATTCGGGTGAGCCGGGTGGGCTACTCGTAGCCGATGGCATCGAGCACGTTCAGGCGAGATGCCCGGCGCGCCGGAAAGATTGCCGCCACCATGCCGAACGCTCCTGACACGAGCAGGTAGAAGCCGAGCCTCCGCACCGGAATCGACACGATGTCGACGAACGTCTCCGGTATGGCAGCGATGGCAGCCAGGCCGAACAGCACTCCCATGGCAACACCCAGGAGGCCGCCGAACAGAGCGATGATCACGGCCTCCCACCTGACCATTCGCCGCAGCTGGCGCCGGGTCATTCCGATGGCACGGAGCAGGCCCAGTTCGCGGGTGCGCTCGAAAATCGACAGCGCCAACGTGTTTGTGATGCCGAGCACTGCGATGAACAGCGATAACCCCAGGAACACGGTAATGACGGCGAGCAGCTGGTTCAGCTGGGCCTCGGTCGATGCACGGAGTTCAGCCTTGTCCTCAACGGTGAGTTGCGGGTAGGCGTCGGTGATCTTTTCGACAGCCGTCCTGGCCTCTTTCATGTCGGCCGTCGGTGTATACACAACTGAGACGAAGCCGTCGGGAGCATCGGGCAGATAGCGATCGAAGGTGGAGGTGTCAAACACCCAGTTTCCGAGCATCGAGGAGTCGGCGATGATCGCCGCCACCGTGAACGTGGCCTGTCGCCCGCCGGGGAACGTGCCATCAACCGTCGAGCCGATTCCAAGCGCCAGATCCTCGGCGGGGTCAACGTGCACCAGCACCGTTCCGTCGGTACCCGCATTTGCCGACCCGGTGGTTGAGCCCTCAACGACCTGCAGGTCCATGTGGGCGTCGAGTACCGCCAGGTCGGCGCTGACGATGTCCCTACCAACTCCGTCGACCTCGAGCCCGCCCAGGCCGAAGCGGTAACGGACCGTCGATTCGACCAGATCTGGCCGGTCGGCTCCGAGGAGGTCAAGATCGGCTGCGAGTTGCCCGGAGAAACCTGCGGTGGGGTCAAAGGCGTTGGCGTAGATGAACAGGTCCGACTCGACGCTGTCGTCGAGTGCCTGCACGAACGTCGCCTTCATTGAGTCGCTGACCACGGCGGCCAGGCTCACCAGTGCAAGGCCCACCGTCAGCGCCGCAGCGGTGGCAGCCGTGCGCCTGGGGGCCCTCGCGGCGTTCTCACGGGCCAGCCGTCCGGGCACCTTGTAGACGCGTTCAATGGGGCGGCCCACCAGGTTTGCCAGAGGCCGTGCCACGGCCGGGCTGAGCAGGTAGATGCCCATGAATGTTCCAAGCGCCCCGCCACCCAGAGACAGGAGCAGTGGTCGGGTGTCGAGTTCGGCGGTCATGCCGAGCGCAAGCAGCGCCACGCCGGCGAGGGCAACGACGCTGCCGACCCAGATGCGCCTTCGGAGGCTCGTGGGGGTGAGCCTGGCCTGGTCACGTAGGGCGGCGACCGGTGGAATGCTTCGTACCCGTCGTGATGGCCCCAGCGACGACAACACGGTCGCTCCAATCCCGACTACGGCCGCCACGATGATCGTGCGGGGCCTTACCGGGATAGCCCCCGGGAGGTTTCCGAAGTTGATGGTCACAAGGACCCATCGAAGGAAGGCAGCCAGGAGGTAGCCCCCGACGAGGCCCAGCACGGTTGCGACGGTGCCTATCACGACTGCCTCAAGCCGAACCGACCGACTTACCTGGCGCCCTGTGGCGCCCAGCGACCTGAGCAGGGCCAGCTCGCGAACCCTCTGGCCAAGGACGATTGAGAACGTGTTGTTGATGATGAAGGCGCTCACCACGACGGCGATGATTGCAAAGGCCAACAGGACGTTCGACAGCACCGACACGATCTGGTCAAAGTCCTGCCTGTCCTCCTCGGTGGTGGTGGCGGCCGTGACAACCTCTATCTGGGCCTCGGCGAACGGTGCCAGCACCTCCAACTGTTCGTCGGGAAGCGCCTGCAGTTCAGAGCGAAGTCCGGCCATTGCAGCGTCGAGCCGCTGCTGGATGTCAGCCATTACAGCGGTCTCGTCGGCATCGCTGGTCAGCGACACGGCCAGCGTGTCGTAGAGGCCCTCCCGCCCGAGAAACTCCTGGGCTGTGGCCTCGTCGAAGGCGCTGATGATCGCACCCGGGGACTTGTTCTCATCGGGTGACCCGAAGTAATCGGGTGACCCGAAGTAGACGAGACCGACAAGGGTGAACTGCCGGTTGCCACCCGTGGCGCTCACGATGTAGGTCTCACCAACCTCGAACCCAAAGGTGGAGGCCGTTCTGGTGTCCAGAACGAACTCGCCGATGGTGTCGGGATCAGCCAGTGGGCCGATTCGGTCCGGGGCGCGTCCCTCTGCAATGTAGAGCTGGCTGAGCGTCTCGTCACCGGAGAAGTTCATGCCCAACTTGGGTCCGTTGGAGGAGACAGCTGCGGGTTCGCCTTCGTCGTCGATGTAGATGGGAACGACGTTGAAGGCCCTGATGCGCGGCTCGACGGCGGCGACACCGGGTATGTCAGTGGTGATGGACTCGGTCAGGTCCGCTGGTACAGGGAGGCGGTTGACCCGCTCGCCGTCGCCAACCGAGGCCCTGATCTCAAGGTCCAGGTCGCCGGTGATCTCAACGGCCAACTCATCGAAGGTGTCCCTGATGCGGTCGGTCAGGAAGAACGCCGTGGAGAGGAAAGAGACCCCCAGGACCACCGCCAGGGTGGTTAGGGCGTACCGGAGCTTCTGCCGGCTGATGTTGCGGAGGGTCAGGCGGAACACCGGTTCAGCCGCCGATTTGCTTTACGCGGTCCAGGATGCCGTCGGCGGTCGGGTCGGCCATCTCGGAGACGATCTTCCCGTCGCCCAGGAACAGCACTGTGTGGGCCGTGGCAGCGGCGCCCGCATCGTGGGTGACCATGACCATGGTCTGGTCCAGGTCGTCGACGGCCCGTCGCAGGAAGTCCAGCACCTCACCGCCAGTAGTTGAGTCCAGGTTTCCTGTCGGTTCGTCGGCGAACACAATGGATGGCCTGCCGACGAGTGCCCGACCAATGGCAACCCTCTGCTGCTGGCCTCCGGACAACTCGTCTGGCCGGTGGCGTAGCCGGTCTCCGATTCCGAGAGAGGTGACAAGGCTCTCCATCCAGTCCTGATCCGGCTTGCGACCGGCCAGATCCAGCGGGAGGGTCAGGTTCTCGGCCGCCGTGAGGGTGGGGATCAGGTTGAAGGACTGGAACACGAAGCCGACTTTGTCGCGGCGCAACAGCGTGAGGTCACGGTCGGACAGGCTGCCCAGTTCCGTGTCGCCTATGAACACGCTGCCCGATGAGAGGTCGTCGAGGCCCGCCACACAGTGCATGAGGGTCGATTTGCCCGATCCCGACGGACCCATTATCGCCGTGAAGCGGCCCGCCTCGAAGCCGACGCTGACCCCATCAAGAGCCCGGACCTCGGTGTCGCCGGCCCCGTAGACCTTGGTTCCATCGGCCATCCTCGCAGCAGCGGTTACGGCTGCAGAAGGGGTGGTGCCTGATCCGGGTACTTCGCTCGCGTCGTTCATGCCGTCAGACTAAGACCGCAGCAGGAAGAACCAATCATGGAGGTGGGTGGGTCGATGTCTGGAGACGGGTTGCTACGGCCGGTGGAGTCAGCCGATCTTTCGGCTCTTCTCACGCTCAACAACGATGCTGTTCCAGCGGTGAACCAACTGGAATCCGATGAGCTGTCGTGGTTTGCAGACGTAGCCCACACCTTTCTCGTAGCCGGCCATCCGGAGGTGGACGGGTACGCGGGCTTCCTGATCGGGTTGGAGGGACCGGAGCTCGGCTACAGAAGCGACAACTACAGGTGGTTCTGTGAGCGCTACGAGCGGTTCATCTACGTGGACCGCGTTGTCGTGGCTCCGGCGGCCTGGGGTCTGGGTCTGGGTCGCTCCCTGTACACGGAGTTCATCTCGGCTGCAGACGGCCACCCGGTCCTGTGTGCCGAGGTGAACCTGCTGCCCAGAAACGACCGTTCGCTGGCTTTCCATGAGGCGTTCGGCTTTGTGCCTGTGGGTGAACAGGACACCGAAGGCGGGTCAAAGCGGGTTCAGATGCTGGCCATGGAGCTGTGACGGGCAACCACCGGACCGGACCCGGCAGCGGGAACGGCTCAGTCGTGGACCAGCGTGGTGCCTGCCGGGCGCAGGCCCTGTTCGCCACAGGACCAGCACGGTTCAGACAGGCGTCCGTGCCAGGTCACCTCACAGCGCCCACAGGTGAGCGTGACGTGATCGGTAGGCACATGGTCGGGCGCCACCGTGGTGGTTGCAGAGAGCCTCGGGTGAACTGCCGGTGCTGTGGGATGGCCCGGATGAGAGGTTGGCTGATGGGCCCCTTGTCGACTCAGGTTCGGCACCGGTGCCATGCGCGGCACCCTAACCAGACCCCGCGCGCGCGGGGGTGACCCCCGAAACTGCCCGTAGCCTGCCCGTGTCAGAAGTGCCGGTTGCGATTGTCAGTCGTTTCGGTGCCCGATCCGACTGGAGACCCCAATGACTGAGAACACGCCCGCCGCCGAGGGACAAGGGGAGCGCCGCACATCCTTTGATGGGCCACCCCCGATGACCGTCGACCCCGACAAGACGTACACGGCCGAAATGGTCACCTCGATGGGAACCATGACCATCCATCTGGACCCGATCAGGGCTCCCAGAACGGTCAACAACTTCGTCTTCCTGGCCGGCTGCCACTACTACGACAGCATCGTGTTCCACCGTGTCATCAACGGCTTCATGATTCAGGGCGGCGACCCCGAGGGAACCGGCAGGGGCGGACCCGGCTACAAGTTCGAAGATGAGCTCCCGCCCCCTGGGCGTTATGAGATCGGCTCCCTGGCAATGGCCAACGCCGGCCCCGACACCAACGGCAGCCAGTTCTTCATCGTCTCGGGAGCCAGCGGCGTGGGCCTGCCGCCCAGCTACTCGCTGTTCGGCAAGGTCATCGCAGGCCTGGATGTGGTTGACGCCATCCAGAACGTGGCCACCGCTCCCGGTGACCGGCCGTTGACAGATGTTGTAATCGAGTCGGTGACGATCACCGTCGGCGGCTGATCAACCGTCCAGGGAGAGGGAGAGAGACCATGACAATCCAGATCGTGGGAATAGTCGGTGGTGGCCAGATGGGTGGTGGTGTCGCAGAGGTGACCGCCAGGTCCGGTCTGACGACCGTGGTCCGTGAGATAAGCCCGGAGATGGCCGAGAAGAGCAGGTCCGGCATTGAACGGTCTCTGGGGCGTGCCCTTGACCGTGGCAAGATCGACCAGGTTGCACATGATGCCACGCTGGCAAACCTCTCCTACACGACGGACCTGGCTGACCTTGCAGCCTGTGATCTTGTAGTCGAGGCCGTCGTCGAGTCGTTCGAACTGAAGGCCGAGATCTTCGCCGAGTTGGATTCCATCGTCACCTCGCCTGATGCGATCCTGGCTACCAACACCTCGTCGATTCCGATCATCGACATCGCCATGGCCACCAACAGGCCCGACAGGGTGGTCGGCCTCCACTTCTTCAACCCGGCACCGGTCATGGCGCTGGTCGAGGTGATCCCGTCAGTACGAACCGACCCGGCGGTCACCGAACAGGTCACCACCTTTGCCACCGAAGTCATCGGTAAGACCGTCGTGGCGGCAAAGGACCGGGCCGGCTTTGTGGTGAACATGCTTCTCGTGCCGTACCTGCTGGGCGCCATGCGGATGTTCGAGGACGGTCACGCCACAGCCGAGGACATAGACACCGCCATGACCCTCGGAACAGGCCACCCAATGGGCCCTCTCACGCTCAGCGACCTGATCGGCCTCGACACGATGCTGCTCGTTGGCGAGACGCTTCTGGCCGAGTACGGAGATCCCTCATACGCACCGCCGCCACTTCTGCGGCGCATGGTCGCCGGCGGCCACCTGGGCAGAAAGACCGGCCGGGGCTTCTACGACTACTCCTGAGGTCGACCGTCGTCCATCCGTGAGGCCAGACCGGCTGCCACAACGGCGAGGGCGGCGGCCAACAGGTGGAGAACGAGAAACCTGGTTCCGCTGACCGAGTCGCCCATCAGCGACGTCAGCACGGTGATGCCGACGGCGGCACCGATCTGCTGGAGCATGTTCAAAGAGCCACCGGCGATACCAAGGTCGTCGTCGCCTGCCGCCAGCGTCACCGAGTTGGCGACTGCCGGCCGGATGTAGCCACTGCCTGCGCCGGCCATGGCGGCACCCAGAATGAACACGGGTAGCCACCGCTGCTGCGCCCCGATTCCTGCCAGGACCATCGCCGTGGCAAAGGTGAACATTCCTGTCATCACGACGCGGCGGGCACCTCGCCGAGGGTCGTGGATGCCGCCGATCCTGGCCGAGAAGGCAAATGCAAGGGGTCTGGGAAGCATCAGCAGGCCGATGATGGTGGGGCGAAACCCCCAGCGTCTCTCCAAGAGGAACGGTGCCATGACCATGGCCCCCATGTACCCCGATTGCAGGACCGCCTGGGCGGCCATGGGGAGTATGAACGCCCGCTTTCCCAAAAGGCGGGGTGCGATCAACGGGTTGGATACGCGACGCTCGACACCCACGAAGGCGATGAGGGCGATGGGCGAGAGAGCCAGACAGATGAGGACCAGGGGGCTGCTCCAACCGGAGTTGAGGCCCCGGTTGATGGCGATCAGCAGGCTTGCCGTTCCGGCGCCCAGGAGAACCGAGCCGGGTATGTCAAAGCGGGTCTCCGGCCGGCTGCGTGTCTCAGGCAGGACCTGGATGGCTGCCACGAGGGCTACGACGACGGTTGTGCCCTGCACCACGAACAGGGCCCTCCAGCCCATCCATTCGATGAGAGGTCCACCCGAGACCACCCCTAGGGCCGGGGAGAGCGCGACGACGGCAGCCCAGATTCCGAGTGCACGGGGACGCTCCCGTTTCGGGTAGATCGAGAGGATCATCGCCATCGCCGACGGGCCGGAAACCGCGATGGCGGTCTGGGCGAGCGTCCGGAGCACGATGAGCGATGCGACATCCCAGGCCAGTGAGGTCGCAAACGAGAGCAGGCAACCGGCCATGAAGCCGCCTAGGTAGATCCGGCGATGGCCGTAGAGGTCGCCCATCTTGCCGGCGATCGGGGTTGCGAGCGCAAAGGCCAACAGGGGTGCGGCAATTACCCAGGTGATCGTGTTGTCGCTCGTTCCAAGGTTTTCCGCGATCGTCGGAAGCGACGCCGAGAGAACCGTGACCGGGTAACTCCCGGTCGCAGCACCGAACAGGGCCACCATCAGGACGATCCTCGGGTAGTCGGGCCGCTGCCTGAGGCTCTCCCGTCGTGCCCGTAGGCCGTTGTCGGCCATCTCGGAGTCGTCGGTCATCTAGGTGTGAACCTATTCCCGGCCCGTTACCAGCCCAGCAGCGGCGACCGGTACGGTCGGCATCCATGTCAGACGGATGTGCGCCCATCGGGATCATCGTGAACCCGCGTGCTGGGACGGACGTGCGTCGGGCCGTGTCGGCGGCAGCGAACGTGACCGTCGAGGCCAAGGCAAACGTCGTGCGCAGGGTGGTCCTAGGGGCGATGGAGGCCGGTGCTAACCGGTTCGTGGTTCAGGAGGATCCTCACAGCATCGTGAGAAGGGCCACCGAGACGATCCGTGGCATCCACCTGGACTGGGTGGACGAGGTGAGGGTTTTCACCGAGGAGGACACCGTGACGGCGGTTTCCTCAATGCGTGACCGAGGTGTCGCTGTTGTCGTCGTGCTGGGTGGCGACGGCACAAACAGGGCTGCTGCGAGGGCGTGGCAGGACATTCCGGTGATTCCTGTGTCGACGGGGACCAACAACGCCTTTCCGGTCTTCGTTGAGGCCACCGTCGCCGGCTCTGCAGCGGGCCACCTTGCCTGCGGGCTGTGCGGGGTTGACGAGGTCTCATCACCAGCCAAGGTGGTTCGACTCAGAATTGAAGGAGTCGGAGCGGAACCGCCCCTCCACGACATGGCTCTCATAGACGCTGTGGCGGTCGACGACCCGTACGTGGGCTCGTTCGAACTGTTCGATCCGTCAACCCTCAAGTTGGCGGTCCTCGCAAGAGCCGATCCGATGTCGATCGGCTTCGCCGGTGTCGGAGGCAGGGTCGAGCCGGTGTCGCCAGAAGATGACGCCGGGTTGCTTCTCCGGTTCGGTCCGGCGGACGGTTGCCCGACCGTCGTGCGGGCACCGACGGCTCCCGGCCACTTCGACGATCTGGGACTCGCTGAGGTACGCCGCCTCTCCCTTGGCGAGGAGGTAGGTGTCGACGGGCCTGTCCTCATGGCATTTGACGGCGAGAGGAAACGCCGTCTGGGTGGTGAAACACGGGCAGTCCTGACGGTGCAAAGGGACGGCCCGCGCGTCGTTGATGTGGCAGCCGTGATGGCAGCGGCTGTCTCGGGAGGCGCGTACACCAGGTGAGCCCTGGGGAGTCCCCGATCCGGCATGGTGGCGGAACTACCGTTTCGGTCATGCGGAACCTCTGTATGCGGTCCGCCTGCACGGGCGCCGCGTCCGTGCTGGTCGAGATGAACGCAGTAGAACTCAGCTTCACCATCCGCGACCTCGCCGAGGTCGACGGTCCCGGTCGGGTCGTCCTTTGTGACGTCCACATGGACCGCATGCGTGCCCCCAGGGGCTGGGCTCTCATTGACGAGCGGTCCGACGCCAGCCTCCTGGTGTTCCCCGACCGTCCGGTTCCTGCCGAGGCCGATGAGGCACTCGAGGATGCCTCGGTGACAGCCCTGCACTCAACTGGCGATCAGCCACCGAGCCCTCAGGTGATCCGAACCGTCGACGCAGCGGTCCATCCCCTGGATCTGGCTCGCCCCGAGAAGCCGAGCGTTTCAGAGCCTGCCGAGATGCCGCTGCTGGCCCGGGCTTTCCTCGGAGTCGACCGCCACCCGTCGACTTCCGAGTCTCCTGCCGGCGATCGGGGTCCCGAGGGGGACCAGGCAGACACGGTCGTCTTAGACGCGTTTCCGGCAGATGACGCAGACTGGGACCAGCGTGACCACCTTGACGACGAGCAGCTTTCGCTCGCACCCCACGAGCCCGAACACATCGCCTGAACCTGCTCTTCGGCCTGACAGAGCGCTCGAACCAGGTAGCGCAGCGTGACCCCCCGCCGCTGGATCTTGTTCGGGACGGGAGCCTTGCTCCTTGCCACCCTGTTGGTGCTGGCCCTGGCGTGGCCGTCCCCGACATCTGAGTTGACCCAGAACCCTCCCTCCACGGTCACCATCGCTGAACCGGCTACTCCCAAGGTTGTTTCGACCACGGTTGTTCCGGCGACGCCGGCGCCGTCAACCACCACCCAGCCAGCGCCCACAACCGTTGTAGCGACGACGACCGTGTCCACGACCCTTCCCGTCTACGACGGTTGGGTGGATCCGACCTCGATAGGCGAACCCTGGGGTGATGTCGTGCCCGGCGTGCTCACCTTCAGGGGCTCACCAACCCGTAGTTGGCACGGTGCCGGCCCGGTCCCTGTCGACCCGGTTGTGGCCTGGCGCTTTCCGACCGATGGTCAGATGTGTTCCATGTCGAGCGTCGCCGGCGTTGAACAGGAATGGTGCGGTATGGGCTGGACAGGCCAGCCGGCGGTCTTTGAGAGGCAGGGTCGCACCTGGGTCGTCTTCGGCGCATTCGACGCCAGGGTCCACTTCCTCGACGGTGCGACAGGCGAGAAGATCCTTCCCGACTTTGCCACGGCCGACATCATCAAGGGTTCGGTGACCGTGGACCCGGACGGCTACCCGCTGGTTTACGTGGGTTCACGTGACAACAGGCTCAGAATATTGGCAATCGACCGGGCCAGGCCCGTCGAGTTGTGGGGTATCGACGCCGACGACACGGCACCACGAATGTGGAACAACGACTGGGATGCGTCGCCCCTGATCGTGGACGATCACCTGTTCGAAGGTGGAGAAAACAGCCGCTTCCACGTGGTCCGCCTGAACCGCTCCTACGGGGCCGACGGCCTTGTGGCCGTCGAACCGGAGCTCGTGTGGGACGTGGCGGGATGGGATGCAGGCCTTGTCGCCGAGGTGGGCCCGAACGTGTCGATCGAGAATTCTCCGCTGATCGTGGGAAACACCCTGTACTTCGCCAACTCAGGTGGCCTCGTACAGGGCTGGGACATCACCGGCCTGGCTGACGGGGTTGAGCCGACCAGGGAGTTCCGTTTCTGGGTGGGCGATGACGTGGATGCCACCCTCGTACCCGATGACGAGGGGATGCTCTACGTCGGTGTTGAGTACGAACGCGAGACCGAACGCTCGCTGGAGCTGGGCCAGGTCATCAAGCTGGACCCATCGAGACCCCTCGATCCGGTGGTGTGGTCCGTCCAGGCCCACACGAAGGTCGGCACCGGCGTGTGGGCCACCCCGGTGGTGTACGGCGACCTCGTGATCGTTGCTACCGCCGATGGTGAGGTCCTGGGAATATCCAGGGCTGATGGGCAGGTTCGCTGGACACTCAGGCTTCCCGGCCCTCTCTGGTCGTCGCCGACGATCGTGGACAATGTGATGGTCATCGGAGACTGCACCGGTCGGATCCTGGCATTTGACCTTTCCGATGGCGGTGCCGCTCCGAGGGAACTGTGGCAGGTGCCTACGGGAATCTGTGTGGAGGCATCGGCCGCTGTCTGGGACGGCACGATCTACATCGGATCGCGGGACGGTCACCTCTACGCCCTACGCGACCCCTCCTGAGTCGGGTTCACACGGTGTTTCCCCGATTCTCCGGGACGACGGCCTCTTGGTAGGTTTCCCGTCGCAGCACTGTCGTTGAACCAGAGAGCAGCCGTATATGCCTGAACTGACAGAACAAGAGGTCCGAGCCCTTGCGAGGCAGCTGGTGGAGGACGTACCGCCAGACCAGGTCGACCAGTTCGAGTTCAGGGGAGCCCAGTTCGACCGGGGCCTCGCCATGGTCCAGTTCCCTGAGGGCCTCGGTGGTCTGGGGTTGTCCAGCCGGCGCCTGCAGACGGCTGTCGATTCGGAACTTCGTTCCGCCGGGGTTACCTACAACGACCTGCTCATCAACCCGATCGGAATCGGCATGGGTGGACCGGTCGTGCTTACCTACGCCACCGACGAACAAAAGCAGCGCCTGCTGCGGCCGATGTTCACCGGCGAGGAAATCTGGTGCCAGATGTTCAGTGAACCCGGATCGGGCTCAGATGTGGCCGGCCTGTCCACCCGTGCAGAACGCGACGGTGACGAGTGGATCGTGAACGGCCAGAAGGTCTGGACCACCCTCGCCCACGTCTCCCGGTGGGGGATGCTCGTGGCCCGGACAAACCCGGACCAGCCCAAGCACAAGGGCCTCACGTACTTCCTTCTTGACATGGAGTCACCTGGTGTCGAGGTAAGGCCGCTGCACCAGATAACCGGTGAGGCCGAGTTCAACGAGGTGTTTCTCTCCGATGTACGAATCCCACACGACCACGTGTTCGGCGACGTGGGAGGCGGCTGGGGCGCCGCCGTGACCACCCTCATGAACGAGAGGGTTGCCCTCGGTGGTGGAGTTCCAAAAAAGGGGTCGGGCCCGATCCAGGATCTCGTCAACGTCTGGAATGAGACGAGGGAGAGCCTGGATCCTGTGACAGCGGCGGTCCTGCGGGATCGGGTGGCCGACCTGTGGGTTCAGGCCGAGGCTCTCAGGCTCACAAACTGGAGAGCCCGGGAGGCCAGCCGCGATGGGAACCCCGGCCCTGAGGGATCTGTCACCAAGCTCATGTCGGCCGAAATGAACCAACACATCTACGAGGCCTGCATGGACGTCGTCGGCGCCGGTGGGATGCTCTACGAGGCCGGCTACGACCGCAAGCGGCCCGACGGCCTGCGTGGCCCCGACTCACACATCAGGTACGCCTTCCTGCGGGCCAGGGCCAACACCATCGAGGGCGGCACCTCCGAGGTAATGCGCAACATCCTGGGTGAGCGGGTCCTGGGCCTTCCCGGTGATGTACGTGTCGACAAGGAGCTTCCGTGGTCCGAGGTTCCCAGGAACTGACCGGGTCCTGCCGGTGACCAGATGCCCCTGAACACCCTGCTCGACCGGCACGCCACCTACCGCCCGGACCATCCGGCCCTCGTCTTCAAGGGCCAGGCGATTACATGGGCGGACCTTCGCTGCAGGGTCGACAGCCTCATCTTCCAGCTCAGGTTGGAGGGCCTGGGCGTGGGCGACAAGGTTGTGCTGCTCTTGGACAACTGCCTTGAGGTGCTGGAGCTCTACCACGCGGCAGCGAAGGCGGGCTTCGTCGTCGTTCCGCTCAGCCCGATGCTGCGGGGTGGTGGCCTCACGACCCTCATCCACGACTCTGATGCCGTCGCCGTCGTCACCATGCAGCGCATGGTCGAGCACGTCGATCCGGTGCGCTCCGATCTGGTGAACGTGCCCGAAGACAGGTTCTTCCTGGTCGACGGTGAGGCTGACGGCTACTGCAGCTACCCGGACACATCGGTCGAGCCGCCTGAGCCCGTCGGTGCAGCAGACCTGACCGACGACGATCTGTTCAACATCATCTACTCCAGCGGCACGACCGGGTTACCCAAGGGGATAGTCCACACCCACGGAATCCGGGAGGCGTATGCAACCGGCCACGCAGCCGGCTGTCGGATCCACCCTGAGAGCGTTGCGGTCCATTCGGGGTCGCTTGTGTTCAACGGCGCGTTTCTAACGCTCATGCCGTCCATGTACCTGGGCTGCACCTTCGTGCTCATGGAGGCCTTTGACCCGTCGGGGCTGATCGACGTGATGATCGCCAACAACGTGACCCACGTGGTCCTGGTGCCCTCCCAGATCATTCAACTGCTGGCCGACCCCCGGTTCGATGATGCACACCTTCCGACGCTGGAAATGGTCCTCACCGTCGGCGCCCCGCTGCACCTGGAGCACAAGGAGGAGCTGGTCCGCCGCCTTCCTAACCGCTTCTACGAGCTCTACGGCCTGACCGAGGGTCTCTGCACGGTGCTCGACCGCGATGCACCCCATTCCAAGCTGGGATCGGTTGGGGTGCCTCCACCGCTCTACGAGCTGAGGATCGTCGATGACGATGGAAACGATGTACCCGTCGGCGAGGTTGGTGAGATCGTGGGCCGAGGTCCGGTGCTGATGCCCAGCTACTACAAGAGGCCAGACCTGACGGCCGAGGCCATTCGGGACGGTTGGCTCTACAGCGGTGACCTGGGGCGCCTGGACGACGACGGGTACCTTTACCTGGTCGACAGGAAGAAGGACATGATCATCTCCGGCGGGGTCAACGTGTACCCCCGCGACATTGAGGAACTCGTCGTTACCCACCCGTTGGTCCGGGATGTTGCCGTGTTCGGAGCGCCGCACCCCCAATGGGGTGAGCAGCCGATCGCTGCCGTGGTGCTCGACGATCCGATCGACCCTGAGGAGATCAGGTCATGGGTGAACGAGCGGGTCGAGGCGCGCTACCAGAAGGTGGGCGTTGTCTATGCGGTCGAGTCGTTCCCCGTGAACGTGGCCGGCAAGACGCTCCGCCGGGTGCTGCGCGAGGAGTACATGGAGGCCTGAGGTGGCCGGGTTTCAGGCCCGGCGCCAGGTGGTGCCGGCCGGACCGTCTTCCAACTGGATTCCCCTGGCGGCGAGGGCTTCGCGGATGCTGTCGGCCTGGGCGTAGTCGCCCGCGGCCTTGGCTGCGCTCCGTTCGGCAACGAGGGCGTCGATCTCGTCGGCCTCGGGGTCCGTGGTCGATGATCCCCTGGACCCCAACTCCAGGCCCAGCACCGATGCGAGGTCCGTCACGGCTGCAGCAAGCGCTGCGGCACCGGCATGGTCCTCGATGTCGATGGCCCTGTTGGCGTCTCGAACGGCATCGAAGATGACCGCAACCGCTGCTGGCGTACCCAGGTCGTCGTCCATGGCTGAACGGAACCGCTCCACGACCGACTGGTCGGGTTCCGAAGTGGGAAGGTCGGTCTGACCGATTCGGTCGGCGAAGGTGTCGAGGCGCCCGAGCGCGGCAGCGGCCTGGTCGAGCGTGTCGGACCCGATCTCCATGGTCCTGCGGTAGTGGGTCTGCAGTACGAGCAGCCGAAGCGCCCTGGGGTCCCAGGCTTCGAGCAGGCCCATGAGCGTTGTGAAGTTGCCCAGAGACTTGGACATCTTCTCGCCGCCCACCTGGACCATGCCGTTGTGGACCCAGTGGTTGGCGAATGCCCTGCCACAGCCGAGGGCCTCGGCACGCTCGTTCTCATGGTGAGGGAAGATGAGGTCGTCGCCGCCGCCATGGATGTCAAAGCCATCACCAAGCAGGTCAAGCGACATTGCAACGCATTCGATGTGCCACCCGGGACGCCCCGGACCCCATGGCGAATCCCAGGATGGCTCGCCGTCCTTGGATGCCTTCCAGAGGGCGAAGTCCAGCGGGTCGGCCTTGTCGTCGTCGACGTCGACTCGGGCGCCGGCACCCTCGCGCAGTTCATCGGTTGAGCGGTGGACGAGGGCGCCGTACTCGGGAAGGCGGTCGACTGCGAAGTAGACACCGGAGTCTGTGGTGTAAGCCATGTCCCGATCCACGAGGTCGGCAACCACGGCGATCATCTGCTCCACGTACTCGGTGGCCCTTGGGCGAAGGTCCGGGTGGGCGATGTTGAGGAGGTCCATCTGTTTGATGAACGCTGTCTCGAAACGGGCTGCCAACTCCGGTTCGGTTGAGCCCTCCTCAGCTGCCCTGGCGATTATCTTGTCGTCGATGTCGGTGATGTTGGACGCCGAGCAGACCTCGTAGCCGGACCAGCGCAGGTACCGGACGAGGATGTCAAATGCCAGGGTGCTGCGTGCATGCCCTAGGTGGGGAAGGTCGTACACGGTAGGCCCACACCAGTAGACGGACGCCTTGCCCGGGTCGCGGGGGACGAACTCGGTCTTGTCGCCGGTGAGGCTGTCGGTGAAGCGCAGCACCGGGTCAGGATACGCGGTGACGGAGGCGGGGCGTGTGCTTGTTGCAGGTCAGGTCGTACGTACCCATGACTCTGGAACGCTCTCATCGAGACGGATGCCGAGCAGGCCTGCTGCCTCGGTCAGGCCCGCTGCCGAGGAGGGGTCGTCGCCGGCCCCTGCCAATATCGCTCCGGCCAACATGTCGAGGGCGTCGCGTGCGGCGGCGGTGTTGAGGTCGTCGTCCAGGGCGTTCCTTATCGTTGCCAGGGTCGGGGCCGGGTCGGGGCCGGTTGGCCGCCCGGCAGCGGTAATGAGACGGTCGAGGCGGGTAACCCCGTCATCGATGTCGTGGTCGAACCACTCGAAGCCGGCCCGGTAGTGGTGGGCCAGCAGCGACAGGCGGATTGCCCTTGGATCGTGGAGGTGGCGCAGGTTGCGTATGAACACCAGGTTGCCGAGCGACTTTGACATCTTGATGCCCTCGTAGGCGACCATCGCCACGTGCATCCAGTGGCGTGCCAGGGGGGCACCGTTGGCCGCCCCGCTCTGGGTCTCCTCGCACTCGTGGTGGGGGAACACCAGGTCGTCGCCGCCACCGTGCAGGTCGATGGTCTGGCCCAGCTCAGCCATTGCCATTGCCGAGCACTCGATGTGCCAGCCGGGTCGCCCCGGGCCGAAGGGTGAGTCCCACGACGGCTCGTCGTCGGCGCTGGCCTGCCAGAGGATGAAGTCCAGCCGGTTCCGCAGGCGCGGATCGTCGGGGTTGGCACCCCGCTCGGCGGCGTAGGCGACCATGGTCGCCTCGTCGTATCCGGACACCGACCCGAACCCCTCCCATGTGGATGTGTCAAAGAAGGTTGTTCCCTCGACGGTGTATGTGTGTCCCGCCGCCTCGAGGCGGCCTATCAGGTCGAGCATCGACTGGATCGACTCGGTGGCCCTGGGTTCGGCGGCAGCAGGCCGAAGGTCGAGTGCTGCTAGGTCCTCATGGAAGCTGGCCACCTCGCTGGCGGCCAGGTCCAGATAGTCGACGCCGAGCTCCCTGGCCTTGCCGAGGATCGAGTCGTCCACGTCGGTGACGTTGCGGACCATGCGCACCTCGTGACCCAGGTCCTCTAGACGCCGTATCACCAGGTCGAAGGTCAGGTAGGTGAAGGCGTGTCCCAGGTGGGTTGCGTCATAGGGGGTGATGCCGCACACGTACATGGTGACCGTCGGGCCCGGCTCGAACGGTACGACCTCGCCGCGGGCCGTGTCGAACAGGTGCATGGTCATGGGGGCGCACGGTAGCGGGCGAACCGGGGTCAGTTCGTGCCCGGTCCCGCGACTGGGACCGGGCCTCAGGTCCGTTCGAAGGGGACCGAATGCTCCCAGTCGGCCAGGAGGGTCCGCAGGGCGGTGACGACCAGCAGGGGCTGGTCCAGCATCATGTGGTGGCCAGCCAGCGGGATCTCGATTACCGGTGCCACCTGACCCAGTTGCTCGTACATGTAGGCGCCGATGTCGGCGGTGACGAGGCCGTGTTCGGCCCGGAACAGGGCGATGCGGCAGGTCACCTGTCGGAGAAGCTCGTTGGCAGTGGAGCGCGGCGACAGGAAGATGCGGGGATCGAACTTCCAGGTGACACCACCTTCCACCTCCATGAGGGAGTTGGCGGCGATGTGGGCCATTACGTAGGGCTCACAGTGCACCTGTTCTGGCACGGTGCGGAAGCGGGCAATTGCGGCGTCCCGGTCCGGGTACACCTTGGGGTTGGCGAACTGGCTGCGGGTGGTCGTCTCCATCTCGGGATCGGGCCTGCGGACCGGTGAGTCCAAGATGACCGCGCCGGCTATCTGGTCACCTCTGGTGGCAGCCGTGGCGAGGGTCACGAAGCCGCCCATGGAGTGGCCGATCACAATCGGCGGGCCGGCCATGTCGGCGTCCTCGGCGACGGTGACGATCTCGTCGCACCAACTCTCCAGCGAGTACCTGTCGCGCCTGTCGCTGTCGCCGTGGCCCGACATGTCGATGGCCGCTATCCGGTAGACGCGGGCGAACTGGGCAGCGATGTGGGTCCACCAGTGAGCGTGGGCGGCGCCACCGTGGACGAAGACCAGGCCCGGGCGGTTTTCCTCGCCCCACACCAGGTAGTGGATGTCAACGCCGCCGACGCTGACGGTCCGATCCTGATAGGGCACCGCCATGGCGGCCGTGTACCAGGCAGGTGTCGCCCGGTCTGGGTTGCTGGCTTCGGTCATTGGGTCTCTCGGCTGCTTGCGCCCTCGACAGGAATCGAACCTGTGGCCTACCGCTTAGGAGGCGGTCGCTCTATCCGACTGAGCTACGAGGGCAAGGGTGGCGTCGTGTTGACGCACGAGGTTACCGGGGTCGGCTGCGGCCGGCTTCGTGCACGTGCGCTATGGAATCCGCCTTCTGGCTCTGGAGTTTCAGTGGTGTCTTCCAGGTCGCTGCCACCGAAGAAGTTCTGCGAAACACGACCCCGTTCGGCCGGCTTGACTGCTCACGGTCAAGGCTCAGCTCCGGCAGCAACTCCAGCGCAGCCGTGATTGCTGCAAGGGTTTCCATACGGGCCAGGTGCATGCCGAGACAGGCATGGGCACCGTGCACGAACGAGAGGTGCTGTCTTGCGTTGGACCTGTGCACGTCGAAACGGTCCGGGTCTTCGAAGGTGGACGGGTCCCGGTTGATGCCGGTCAGCGACACCGATACCAGGTCACCCCTTCCGATTCTGGCGTCACCCAGGCTCACATCGGCGGTGGCGTAGCGGTCGACCAGGGCCACAGCCGGTTCGAACCGGAGAGACTCCTCGACGGCGTTCACAAGGTCCGATGTGTCGCCGTCGGTGAGGCCCGTACGGACCTCCTCCATCTGGTCCGGGTGGGAGAGCAGGTGCCAGAGGGCGTTGGACGTCATCCCCTGGGACGTCTCGATGGCGCCGAACAGGAGGATCGCCGTGTTGGAAAAGACCTCGGTTCTGTCGAGGGTTCCAGTTCCCGCCACAGCCGAGAGCAGGGAGGCCCCCGCCTCCTCGACTGTTCTGTCCACCTGACGGCGCAGGTCGGCAACTGCGGCTACACCCTCCGGTGGGACATCCCTGCCGGCTGACACCCCGACCACCGCTTCAACGATCGCCGTGTACCACGCCAGCATCTGTTCCTGATCAACGTCCACCAGACCCAGAGCCCGTGTCACGGTGGACACTGCCAGCGGTGCTGCAAGTTCCGTGGCCAGATCTGCGTGCCCGGCGGGTGCAAGATCCTCGACGAGGCGTTGGGCCTCGACCCCGGTCCACTCCTCGTAGTCGGTGCGGATGGTGCTCTTGCGGAACGGATCGGCGAACGGAGACCGGTGACGTTCGTGTTCGGCACCATCCAGCGAAAGCATGCTGGGCCCCACCACCTGGGCTGTCGAAAAGCGGGGGTCGTCGACGGTGAAGGTCTCGACGTCACGCATGACGTCGAGGGCGAGCGCACGGCTGGTTACCAGCCAGCCCCCGAGTGCAGGCAACCATGAGACCGGTTCGCCTGGTCTCAGGTCGGCGAGAAGTTGGTGAGCCCCAGATCCGTTGAGACCCTCCAGCGTCAGAGCCCCGCCGAGAGGGAAGCGGCTCAGACGGTCCGGATGTGGTCCGTCTTCCATCAGGGCGTCGTGCCTTCCGGGACCCTGAAGACCTCTATCCGCCGGGTCTCGGGCAGCAGCATCACGGCGGCCTCACGGACCTGAGCGAGGGACACCAACTCCACCTCGTGGTACCTCTCGGCGAGGGTCGCCGAATCCTGGCCATTGCTGCGGCCCCACGCCGCGAGCCGGCCCAGGATGTCCACGTTGGTCACAAAGTCCAGATCGGAAAGCACCGTGGCCCTGGCACGGTCCAGCTCATCCAGGTCTGGCCCGGATGTAGCCAGATCGGCCATTTCCGACAGCGTCCGGGCATGCAGTTCTGCAACTCCGTCCGGGTTGCCGTCGACGCTCACGAACACCTCTGCCAGGGCCAGCGGATGGTCCACCAGGTCGATAAAGACCTGTCCGCCTCCATAGGTCATTCCCATCTCCTCGCGGAGCGACGTGAACAGACGTGACTGGAGGAGCCTCTCGAGGATCCTGGTGGTGGCCAGCAACTCCTCGGTCCGCTCTGCCGGGGTCGTGACCAGAAGCTCAAACCCCGCTGATGCTTCGTTGGCACCCGCCGTCACGGTCCTCGTGACCACGCCAGCGGGCGGCTGTGGCGCCAAATTCGCCCAGGTGTCTGCTGGTCCTGTCGGGAGGCTGCCCACATAGCGGTCCGCCAGACGGCGCACGGTCTCCTCGTCGGTGTCTCCGACGACCGCGATAACAAGGTCGTCGACCTTCCCGAGGCGGTTCGTGAACATGGCCAAGGCACCCTCGGCCGTGAAGCCCGCGATCTGGGTGTCATCGGGGTACGGCCTGAAGTAGCCGTCGCCTCCGTACCTGGCGTCGGCCAACTGGGCCGATGACGCCGTGTAGGGGTCGGCCTCGGTTGACCGCTGTTCGCTGACAATCGCCTCCATGATCTCGTCGAAGGCCGGCATGTCTATCCGGGGAGCCGTGACCCTCAGGTGCATCAGCGCAAACAGGTCCTCCAGGTCCGTGCTTCGGGCCGAGCCAAAGAACCCCTCAGTGGTCTCGTCGATCATCGAGGCCAGCCAGATTCCCTCCGATTGCTGGAACGCCTCGACCTCGAGGGCGCTCAGGTCGGCCACCCCGCTCCGGTCGACCGCCCCCGTTGCCTTGTCGACCAGGGCTGAACTGCCAGGTGCCAGCAGCGTCCATCCACCCTGGGACTCGGCCCAGATGTCCACCTGGCCCTCGGCGATGTCGGACGGTGTGAAGATGACCTTCGCTCCGTTCCTGTATACGAACTCGACCGCTCCATGGGCACGAATCTGGTTCACAGCAATCGGGTCCACGGCCGCCGGTGCCTCCATGAGGTATTCGACAACGCCTGTCGGGGCCGCCGTCTTGGTGTCCGTCTTACCTGTCAAGCCATTGTTGACGGCGGCCTTCAGCTCGGCAGTGGACGGCAGTTCTGCGGGATCGTGACCGACCACTAGCACCAACGGGGCCGCCTGCGCGAACGTGGTGGCGAAATGCAAAGACAGCTCATCGGCTGTGATCGACGCCAAGACACCGGTCTGACGGGCATGCCGGGCCGTCACCTCGCCGATATCGGCCCCGAACAGGAAGTGCTCCACGTAGGAGGCGGCAAACGTGTGGTCCTGTCGGGTGGCCTCCATGGCCAGGGCCTGATCCATGGCATTGGAGAAAGCCGCCTTGTTCCTCTCGACCGACTCCGGAGCGAACCCTCGGTCGGCCAGGCCCCGGAGCTCGATCAGCATCGCCGTCACCGATGCGGCCTCATCCTCTGCCACGTAGTTGAAGCCCATGAACCTGAGCATGTCGGTGTAGGTGAAGTTCGTGGCGAAGGGTCTCACAACCCCCAGGTTTCCCGCGGCGACCTGTTCATCAAGGTGTGACTGCACGAGGGCTGACACCAGACCATCCATGAGCGAGGTGCGCTCGCCCTCGGCTGTGTTCTCGTCCCGGTCGGGGAGGCTGTAGTCGATCGACACGAACGGGCTCGGTGCATCCGGGTGCACGACCACCTCTGCCACAACTCCGGTGATCAACCCGGTCTGCCGCTGACCTGGTTCCGGGCTGTCCGACCTGGCAGCGTTGTCGCTGAAGCGGTCGATGATCTCGCGTTCCATCCGGTCAACCGACAGGTCGCCGACCGCCACCACGGCCATCTGGTCGGGTCGGTACCAGCGGTCGTAGAAGCGGCGAAGCACCATGGGATCGGTTGCCAGGATCGCCTCCTCGGTTCCGATCGGGTCGCAATCCTCGTACACGGATCCCTGCGTGTAGATCTCGTCGAAGCGCTCCGCAATAATTCCCTGGGCGGTCTCGGTCATCCGGTATTCCTCGAGAACCACGCCCCTCTCGTTGATGACAGCATCGGGATCGAGGGTTGCGGCCGTGGCCCACTGGTCCAGGACGTCGAACGCCACCTCCAGATGCTCGGGGCTGTCGAGCGAGACCGTCAACTCGTAGACCGTTGCCTCGCAGCCCGTGTAGGCGTTCACGTCGGCACCCACCTGCATGCCTAACTCCTGGAGTGCATCGTCTAGCGCGTTGCCGGGGTAGTGGGCGGTGCCGTTGAAGAGCATGTGCTCGAGAAAGTGCGCGACGCCAGAGCCTGTCACCTCCTGTTCGAGGGAGCCCGCTGCCACCACCAGCCGCAGCTCCAGGCTCGCGCCGGGTGCATCGTTGGAGCGCAGGTAGTAGGTGAGGCCGTTGTCGAGCCGCCCGATGGTGACGGCGGGGTCGACGGGGAGGGTGGCGGTTGGAGGCGCAGCAGAACCGCCGCTGAGGGCTGTGGCGGCGGGCCCGGATTCGCCTCCGCAGGCGGCGAACAGCATCATGAGCAGGGCCGCAGCAACGTACCTCACGCGGCGTTCGCCACCCGGGCCTCCGCGAACGGTTCGACCATGTGCTCGACGACCTCCTCGGGGCCGGCGACGAGGACGTACTCCAGGTTCTTGCGATGGCCCGGGGTTCCGACCTTGTGGCCCTCATGGTTGTGGATGCCGATCCGGGCACCCACGTACCGACCGGATTCGAAAGCCAGGGCGACGACGTGGCCACGCTGCCTGCACGCCTCAACCAACTCCTGCAAATCCAGCCACGACTCGTCGTTGTAGGAGAGCATCACGATCTGTGCGTCGACGTCGGCGATCACGCTCCGGAGGGCGTCCGCCATTAGCGGTTTGCGGTTGAACGGGCTGGACGAACGGGGCTCTCGGCACTCCACCCGCTTGTTGGCGACCCCGTAGTGCTCAGGGGCGTCCCACGCCACCAGGGTCTCCCAGACGTGGTAGTTGGCGATGTAGCGGTGCTGGTTGTAGGGCGGGTCCAGATACGCCAGATCAAACGGTCCAAGCTGTGAAGCAAGGTCGACTGCGTTGCCGCGGACTGCGGTTCCCGGCCCCGGTAGAAGGTCCGGAACCCGGAGCTCAAGGTCCTTGTGGCTTCGGGGTGCCCAGTTCTTGAGGTAGGCCATCTGCACGCCCGTAGTCGAGTCCACCCGGTCGGTGGCCTCCATGAGACTTGTCAGTAGGACAGGGAAGAGCGGGTCGTCTCTACGAGCCTCCAGGTGATCGCGGATGGCATCGACACGTTCACCGTTGAACGGTTGCACATACCTGGCGTCGCGGCAGAAGGTCTCGGTGAAGTACCCGGCGTGACCAGACAGCCCGTTCAGGTGTTCGACCTCGGCCGACAGGTGGTCCATGTCAACCTGACCTGAATCCGTGGCCACATAGCACCGTGCCAGAGCCTCGCCGTACCTGGTGATGTCGACAGCGGTGACGATCGCGCCCTGTTGCTTGAAGGCCCGGGCCACCCTGGTTGTCCCCGAGAACATGTCGAGGGCCGTGGTCGCCCCGCTCCGGGCGAACAGGTCGGACAGCAGCGGGACCAGGCGCCTCTTGGACCCGATGTATTTGATCAACGCTCAGCCCGTCGGGATAGTCGTCGGAATCGGTGTGTCGTCGACCGGGTCCACCACGGGAGCATCCGTCTCGATCGGCTGGTCACCGACTTCCTCGGTCAGGCTGATGGCTGGGCCGGTTAGACCCGTCTGACCTTCTGGAATCACAAGGAACTCGATTCGGCGGTTACGGCCCTTTCCCTCCTTTGTCAGGTTGTCCGAGATCGGATCGGTCTCGCCGAGGCCCAGGGTGGTGAGCCTCTCGGGTTCAGCGCCCCGGGCAACCAGCTGGGTGCGGACCGCCTCGGCCCTGATCGTCGATAGTTCCAGGTTGGCCTCGGCCTCTCCGTCGCTGTCGGTGTGGCCAATTATCTGAACCGACACGGTCGGGTTCATGGAGAGGAAGCCGGCAATCAGGTCCAGGGTCGGCACGGACTCCTCGGTGATGCGGTCACCCCCACTGCTGAAGCGGATGGGGGAGTGTGCAGCCGCAGCGCTCAGCCTGGCCTGCAACAACAGATCGGCCTGGGCGGCAGGAAGGTCCGGCACCTCCGGCTCCACCTCCTCATCGACCTTCGGCTCAGGCACCATCAGCCTGTTGTCCACAGCGATCACCTCGGCCTGGGCCTGGGCCACCCGGGTTGCCGCCTCCTTCAACTCGGGAGTGGCAACACGGCCATAGAGAATCACCGTCCAGTCATCAACCTGAACCTCTACCGACGGCAGGCCGGCCTGGATCATGGCCGCCTGGACGACGCCGCTCAGTTCCAACTGCTCGTCCTCGGCCACCTCCTCGCTACCGGAGCCGACGGCCACCACAACGAAGAAGGCGATCACCAGAATGCCCGCAACAAGGCCGCGCCTTTCGAGGATCATCTCGGCGAACCCGCCACGCGGAGGTGCGCTGGGGCGACGCCCGCCACCGAACGCGGGGCCGAACCCACCGGTGTGTCCGCGGCGGTCGCGGGGATCGCGCATCCAGCCGGTCATCGGCTTCTCACAGGTGTCGAATCAGGTGTCGGATACCACAAGCCTGCCCGACAGCGGGACCCGAGGCCACGCATGCCAACCACCGTGGTGTCAGGTGGCTGTCAGACCCCTGACAACGGGGTGATGATCCGCTCACCGAACTCGGCCAACGATGCCGCCGGATCGGCCCAGAACAGGAACGCCGGAACGACCACCCGGTCGACTCCCAACTCCGAAAGCTCCTGTGCAGCTCCGACAGGGTCGTCTCCGAGGAGGCTCTCGCCGCTACCTGTGACCTCGATGGTGTCCGGGTCCCGCCCGTGCTCCTCAGCAGACTGACGCATTGTTGCGAGAAGGTCGCCAAGGTCTCCACCACCGGCGGGAAAGAAGCCGTCGCCCAGCCGACCGGCACGCCGCGCCGCCGCATGGCTGTGGCCGCCGACTACCACCGGGACGCTCCCGTTGGCCGGCTTGGGGTTCGAGGAGACCTCGCCGAACGAGATGAACTCACCGTCAAACGAGACCCCGTTTCCTGACCACAGGGTGCGAAGTACGGACACGTACTCGTCGGTACGGGCGGCACGTCTCTCCCATGGGACACCCATGGCATCGAACTCCTCGCGGAGCCAGCCAACCCCTATACCCAACTCGACACGTCCGCCGGTCAGGTCGTCGAGTGTCCCCACCCGCTTTGCGAGGGCCAGGGGCTCGTGTTCGGGCAGGATCAGGATTCCGGTGCCCAGGCGAATGCTTGAGGTGTGCGCACCAACCCAGGTAAGCCAGATCAGAGGGTCGACAAGGGGTGTATCGGGACCCATGGCCATCTTGCCGCTCGGGTCGTAGGGATAGGCCGACTGGTAGTCGTGCGGGTACACGACGTGCTCCACGGTCCATACCGATTCGAAGCCAGCTGCCTCGGCATTCGTCCCGAGGGCGACGGCGCCCTCGGCGCCACCGAACGGTCCTGCGTTTGCGAATGCGATACCGACCTTCATGGCGGTCCTCCCAATTTGACCCCTCTGACCGGGTTCTCGATGTGGTGACGAGTCTGTCCGACCGGCTGGCAAAGCTGCCAGTCGGGGTTCCTGACCGCTCCCTACACTTCCTGTCATGGCTGACGGATCAGGGGGCGCCGACCGCCTCAGCGCCCTGGTGCTCGAACCCGACTGTGCTCCCGGCCTGTGGGCATCGGTCGAGTCGGGGGAGATGGACATCCTCGTACCCGAACTGCCCCTGTTGTTGATGGAACAGGATCCCATCCACCGACACAAGGACGTGTTGGCTCACACGATCGCGGTGGTCAACAAGACCCGCCCCGAGTTGACGATCCGCCTGGGTGCCCTGTTTCACGACATCGCCAAGCCCCGAACCAGATCCTTCGAACACGGCGGCGTCACCTTCCGCCACCATGAGGTCGTCGGATCCCGCATGGCCCGCAGGCGTCTCGAGACCCTGGGCTACCCGGACCAGACGGTCGATGACGTGAGCGAGCTGGTGCGACTGTCGGGCAGGTTCAAGGGTTACTCCGACGGCTGGTCAGACTCGGCGGTGCGTCGCTACGCACGTGACGCCGGCGCCCTGCTTGGCACGCTCAACGAGATGATCCGCTGCGACTGCACCACCCGCAGCAAGGTCAAGGTGGCCGCCATCCAGGCAGCCATGGATGACCTGGAACAACGCATCTCGGTGCTGGCCGAGGCCGACCGGCGGGCCGCCGAAAGACCGGAGATGGACGGTGCTGCCGTTATGGAGCACCTCGGGATCGAGCCGGGTCCGGGGGTCGGGCAGGCACTCGCCTTTCTTCTCGCGTTGAGGCGCACCGAGGGTCACCTCGAGATTGGTGAGTTGGAGGCCCGCCTGGATGCCTGGTGGGCCTCGCGATCCTGAAGCGGCATCCCGGCTGGTAGCTACCTCCGCCCACCTATGGCGCAGGGGTGGCGTGGGGGGTACGGTCGGGCGCCCAAGTTGGACGAGGCCGACGGCCGGGCTCGAGCCCTTCCCGTCGGCGAAGGGGGTTTGCCGTGAAGGCGTTCTCGCCGGACCGCATCCGAAACGTGGCCCTGGTGGGTCCACCGGGGTCCGGAAAGACCTCGCTCGCCGAGGCGATGCTCTTTCGAGCCGGCGCCGTGAGCCGCGTGGGTCGTGTTGAGGACGGTTCCACGGTCTGTGACCACGAGCCCGAGGAAAAGGAATCTGGGCACTCCATGAGCGCCGCGTTGGCAGTTCTGGAGTGGCACGACCACAAGGTGAACCTGCTCGACACACCGGGGGCCTTTGACTTTGCCGGTGAGGCGGTTGGGGCCCTGTCGGCAGCCGATCTCGCAGTCTTCGTAGTCGACGCATCCAGCGGTCTCGATCACGCAACCATCGACCTGTGGCGTCAGGCAGCGGCCCGGTCCCTCCCCAGGCTGATCTTCGTCAACAAGTTGGACCGGGAGCACACCAGCTTCGAAAAGGTTCTGGTTGATCTTCAGGATGCATTTGGTGCCGGTGTGGCTCCCCTTGAGATTCCCATCGGCCAGGCAGAGGGCTTCCACGGGATAGCCGATCTATTGACCGACAAGGCCTGGATCTACGACAGCGGCCATGCCGAGTTGGACGAGATTCCGGACGACATGGAGGAACGTGAGGCGGCCATCCACGCCGAGTTGGTCGAAAACATCGTTGTTGCTGATGACGCCCTTCTTGAGCGCTACCTGAACGGCGACGTTCCCACCTTCGAAGAACTGGAAGAGGTCATGGGACATGGAGTCGCCGCAGGCACCGTGTTCCCGGTGGTGTGTGGATCAGCCACGATCCCAATCGCCGTCGACCGCCTGTGCAACTACATCGTCGAGGTCGGCCCGTCGCCGCTCGACCGCCCTCCGGTTGATGTGATCGTCGGAGGGGTGCAGTCGCCCCTTGAACCCGATCCGGATGCCGACGCGCTGTTGCAGGTGTTCAAGACGGCGGTCGACCCCTACCTGGGTCACGTGTCCTACTTCAGGGTGCTGACCGGAACCGTCCGGCGCGACATGCACCTCACCAACGGGCGCACCGGCGACGACGAGAGGTTCCGGTCAGTCATGTCCCTCCAGGGTGGCGAGTCGGTGGACGTGGACCAGTTGCAAGCAGGTGACATCGGTGCCGTGGCCAAGCTTTCCGGAACCCTCACCGGCGACACGCTCTCGGGTGCCGGTCGGGCGCAGGCCGCTGAGATCGGCTTTCCGGTGCCTGTCCTCTCGATCGCGGTGGCGGCCAGCACCCGCAACGACGAGGACAAGTTGGCGAACGCCCTGCACCGGATCGTCGAGGAGGACCCGGTCCTCACCGTGCACCGTGACGACGAAACCCAACAGACCCTGCTGTCGGGTCTCGGCGAGTCCCATTTGCGCAGCATCATCTCCAAGCTGGACCGCAAGTTCGGCGTGCAGGTCGACACCGACGATGTGCGTGTTCCGTTCCGTGAGACCATCACCGGCTCATCCTCCGCCGACGGCAAGTACAAGAAGCAGAGTGGCGGTCACGGCCAGTTCGGGGTCGCCTCCATCCGCCTGGAGCCGACCCTTCCCGGCACTGGCTTCGAGTTCGTGGATGAGGTCCGTGGGGGGGTGATCCCCAGGCAGCACATTCCCGCTGTAGAGGCGGGCATCCGTGAAGCCATGGCTCACGGCGGGGTTGTCGGCTACCCGGTCGTGGACGTAAGGGCCACGGTCTACGACGGCAAGCACCACGCTGTCGACTCCTCGGAGATGAGCTTCAAGATGGCTGGCCGCCTGGCGTTCCAGGAGGCACTGGTCCTGGCGGCACCTGTCGTCCTGGAACCAATCTCAGCCATAGAGGTCACCGTCCCGGCCGAGTGCCTGGGCGATGTGATGGGCGACCTGTCGTCCCGGCGGGCGACCGTGCAGGGGTCCATTCCGAGCGAATGGGGTGAGCAGGTGATCAGCGCCACCGTTCCTGCCTCCGAGATACTGCGCTACGCCATCGACCTGCGGTCCATAACCGGTGGCAGGGGCCGGTTCACGGCCGAACACGACCACTACGCCAGGGTGCCACCCGGGGTGAAGGTTCCAGAACCCCCGGAACGCTGAACCGGTGCCGGGAATGTCAACCGAGCGTGTCGAGCGGTTTCTAGCCGAGTTGACAAGAGACGAGAAGGTCGCCCTGATGACGGGGCGGGACATGTGGGCCGTGAACCCGGTCGAAAGGCTGGGAATACCCGCCCTGAAGGTCACCGACGGCCCCAACGGTGCCCGAGGGGCCGGCCTCCTGGGAACCGGAACCCCCGCCCTGTGCCTTCCCTGCGGTTCGGCCCTAGGTGCAACCTGGAACCCCGACCTGGTCGAGGCCCTCGGTGGCGTGTTGGCTGAGGAGACCCGTGCCAGGGGCTTCCATGTGCTCCTGGCGCCGACAGTGAACATCCACCGGTCACCCCTGGGGGGCCGCAACTTCGAGTGCTACTCGGAGGACCCCCACCTGACCGGAAGCATCGCGGTCGCCTTCATCAGGGGCGTGCAGGCGGGCGGCGTGGGAACGACCGTAAAGCATTTCGTGGCCAACGACTCCGAGTTTGAGCGCAACACCATCGACTCTGTCGTGCCCGAACGGGCCCTTCGGGAGATCTATCTGAGGCCCTTTGAGATGGCGGTAAAGGAGGCCGGAGCCTGGGGTCTGATGGCCGCCTACAACCGGGTGAACGGCACGTACGCGTGCGAGAGCGCCGAGATGCTCAGCGGAGTTCTTGTCGACGAATGGGGCTTTGACGGCGTGGTGGTCAGTGACTGGTTCGGGACCCGGTCCACCGTGGCATCTGCCAACGCCGGCCTCCACCTGGAGATGCCCGGCCCGGGAAGGTTCTACGGCTCCGACCTTGAATCGGCTGTTGAGGGCGGCGACGTGGATGAGGCGGTGCTTGATGATTCGGCGCGCCGCCTCCTGACCCTGCTTGAGCGAACCGGCGCCCTTGACGATCCGCTGGACCGGCCCGAGGCCAAGCTTGATGTCGAGGCTCACCGGGACCTTGCAAGACAGGCGGCCATCGAGGCGATGGTCCTTCTTTCGAACGACGGGCTCCTACCCCTCAAATATGGCGACCTCGAGAGGCTCGCTGTGATCGGGCCCAACGTTGCATCGGCGATGATCATGGGTGGTGGGTCCTCTGCGCTCGTACCCCAGCACGACACATCACCTCTGGCTGCCCTACAGGCCCGCCTCGGGGGGATCGACGTCGTCTACGAACCGGGGACCTTCACAGAGCGAACCGTTCGGCCGGTTCCATCAAGGCTTCTCGTGGACGGCTTCAGCGTCGAGTACTTCGACGGTCCGGACTGGGCGGGAGCCCCTCTGCTGGTCGAGCAACGGGCTGACGGTCGAATCCTTAGGGTCGGCGACGTTGCAGGGGTGTCTCAGGAAGGCCTCTTCACGGCACGTGCAACGGGCACGCTGGTTCCAGAGTTCACCGGTACACACACGCTGGCGATGGCTCAGGTCGGGCGTGCGCGGGTGTTGGTGGACGGCGTCGTGATTCTGGACGGCATCACCGACCCACCGGGCCGTGGTGAGGCGTTCTTCGGCCTGGGAAGCGACGAGATCACCGCAGAGCTGAGCCTTGATGAAGGCGTCCCCGTTGGGATCGTTGTCGAGTACTCGTCCGAGGGGGCGTTCATGTTCAGGGGGGCCCAGGTGGGCCTGCGTCCCCCTGATGATGGCGACCTCATCGACCGGGCGGTAGCCGTAGCCGCTTCCAGCGACGCGGTGGTTCTGGTCGTCGGCACCAACGACGACTGGGAAACTGAGGGCAGGGACCGCGGGTCGATGGACCTTCCCGGCGACCAACCCGAGTTGATCCGACGGGTCGTGGCCGCAAACCCCCGGACCGTGGTGGTCGTCAACGCGGGATCGGTGGTGACCATGGACTGGATCGACGGGACCGGAGCCGTCCTGCAGACCTGGTTCGGTGGCCAGGAGATGGCAGCTGCCCTGGTCGATGTGCTGTTCGGCGAGGTCGAGCCCGGCGGACGCCTCCCGACCACCGTGCCCCGCCGGATGGAGGACACGCCGGCGTTTACCAACTATCCCGGAGAGAACGGCGAGGTCCGTTACGGCGAGGGCGTGTTCGTCGGATACCGCTGGTACGACGTCAGAGACATTGAGCCGTGCTTTCCCTTCGGACACGGCCTCGGCTACGGCGAAATCGACTGGGGTGACACCGCCGTGTCAGCCGTGCCCACAATCGGGGAACTCGCCGGTGGTGCAGAGGTGGTTGTAACGGTTGAGTTGACCAACATCGGCGACCGTGTCGCCACCGAGGTCGTCCAGTGCTACGTCTCGGAATCGGAGCCGGCTCTGGCCCGGCCGCCACGGGAGCTGAGAGGGTTTGCCAAGGTGGAGCTGCTGCCCGGTGAGTCCTCTGTGGCCGAGATCCGGCTGGGCCACAGGGCGTTCGCCTACTACGACCCGGGCGACCCCACCTGGTCCGACCGGTCGGCTCGCCTGCCTGTGGCGGCCGGAGGGGGCGGGGCCGGGCCAGGCCATCGCCCGGAACCGGGCTGGTACGCGGACCCCGGCAGCTACGAGATTCTCATGGGAGCGTCGTCGAGAGACATCAGAGACGTTCTCGCCGTGTACCTCGACGATGACAACGGCTAGTCTCGACGGCAACAACCAGCCGGGGAGCTCGGGCCTTTGTGCCGGGCTGAGAGGGCAGCGACCGCTACTGGCGGGGGTGCTGTCGACCCGAACCGAACCTGCTCTGGGTAATGCCAGCGAAGGGAGCCCCGGTGAGATCCATGCGACGAACCATCGCCACCATCGCCGTGTTGATCGTTGCATTCGTTGCCACAGCCGCCTGTTCTGGAACGGACAACACCCCGGCTGTACCGATCAGTGCCACCACCGCTGTGCCGGTGATCAGCGGGCAGACGGTCACGCTCGTGACCCACGACTCGTTCTGGGTGTCGGAGGGGACCCTCGAGGCGTTCACCTCGGCAACCGGGGTGGAGGTCGAGGTGCAGAGGCTCGGGGACACTGGACAGTTGGTGGCGTCGGCAATCCTCACCTCCGGCGATCCGCTGGGAGATGTGCTGTTCGGGGTCGACAACACCTTCCTGCAGAGGGCGTTAGACGCCGATCTCTTCGTGCCCTACGAGTCGCCTGCCTTGGCCGGTGTTGCTGCATCGCTCATCTTGGATCCCGGCCACAGGGTTACCCCCATCGACTTTGGGGACGTCTGCGTCAACTACTGGATCGACTCCTTCGGAGACGATCTGCCGGTGCCTGCGGGCCTGGCTGACCTCGCTGACCCCGCTTACGCCGGCATGCTCGTGGTGCAGAACCCGGAGACCTCTTCACCCGGCATGGCTTTCCTGTTGGCCACCATTGCCGAGTTCGGAGACGGCTGGGAGGCGTACTGGTCGGCGCTGCGGCGCAACGATGTTGCCGTCACAACCGGATGGGAGGACGCCTACTACGGAGAGTTCATCGCCGGCGGGGGCGACCGGCCGATCGTCGTGTCCTACGCCTCCAGCCCTCCCGCAGAGGTGATCTATGCGGACCCGCCCGTGGACTCACCACCAACCGGGGTGCTCACGGACACCTGCTTCCGGCAGGTTGAGTTCGCCGGCATCCTGACCGGAACCGATAACCGTGCAGCCGCTGAGGCTCTGGTTGACTTCCTTCTCTCACCAACCTTCCAAGAAGACATTCCTCTCAACATGTTCGTGTTCCCGGCACTGTCGGCGGCGGCCCTGCCTGAGGAGTTCATTGATTTCGTGGAACTAGCCGAAGACCCGCACCTTGTTGATCCGGCCGTGGTAGAGGCCAACCGGAACGACTGGACCGAGCAGTGGACCAATCTGGTCCTTCGATGAGGGGTCGCCTGGCGCGTGTCCTCTGTGTGGGTGTCCCGGCCGCCTTCCTTGGCCTCTTCTTCATCTACCCCGTTGTCTCGATACTCGGCCTCGGCCTCTCCGGCGGGGGCCTCGACCACCTGATCGGCCTGTCGGGCAACGCCAACTTCAGGGGGGTCGCCTGGTTCACGCTCTGGCAGGCGGTTGTGTCAACGGTGCTGACCGTCGTCGTGGCCCTACCCGGAGCCCACCTGATTGCGAGACGTCGCTTTGCTGGTCGGCGGCTTGTACGGGCACTGGCCACCGTGCCGTTCGTTCTGCCGACCGTCGTCGTCGGCGGGGCCTTCCTTGCTGTGTTCGACAGGCTTGGTATGTCTGACGGTGCATTCCGCCTGACCCACACCGTCTGGGCGATCCTCATCGCGCATGTCTTCTTCAACCTGGCGGTGGTGCTCCGCACCGTCGGGTCGTTCTGGGAGGGTCTGGACCCCGGCCCCGAGGAGCAGGCGAAGGTGTTGGGCGCCTCGCCCACCCGAACCTTCCTCCTGGTGACGCTGCCCCGGCTCCGACCCGCCGTCGCAGCCGCCGCTTCGATCGTGTTCCTTTTCTGCCTCACCTCATTCGGGGTGGTCCTCCTCCTGGGTGGGCCAGGCATTGCCACGATCGAGACCGAGATCTGGCGTCACGCCGTCTGGCGGGGTGACTTCGAGGCGGCGACGGCGCTGGCGTTCGTCCAGTTGGCTGCCGTCCTGGCCGTGGTTGCTGTCGGGAACGGGTTGCAGCGTCGCCGGGCAGTCGGGCTGAGGACCGTGGTGGCCCGTGCACCGGCCGCCGGACGGTGGGAGCTTGCCGCCAACCTGGGCCTTCTGGGCATGGTCCTGGGGCTTCCGGTTGCCGTACTTCTCGAGCGCTCGTTTCTCTCCGGTGGCGGCTACTCGTTCGACAACTACAGGGCCCTGGCGGTGAGGGTCGACCTTCTACCGCTCACGGCGATCGATGCCCTCGTGAACTCCTTCGTCTTTGCGCTGGCGGCGACCGCAATGGCCGTCACCGTGGGCGGCCTCGCATCGCTCGTCGTGGTGCACGGTCCGCGTGCCCTTTCGCGTGTCTTCGACCTGGGCCTGATGCTGCCACTGGGGGCTTCGGCTGTGACGCTCGGGTTCGGGATGCTGATCGCCCTGGATGAGCCACCTCTGGACCTGCGTTCATCCCGGTGGCTTGTGCCTGTGGCACACGCCCTGATTGGTGTGCCATTCGTTATGCGGGTGCTGGTGCCGACGCTGCGGAGCATCGACCTACGTCTACGGGAGGCCGCCGCCGTGCTGGGTGCCCCACCGGCGGTGGCCCGTAGGTTAATTGATCTCCCGATTGCAGCCAGAGCCCTCGTGGTGGGGGCGGGCTTCGCCTTTGCCGTGTCGCTGGGCGAGTTCGGAGCCACCTCCTTCCTGCCCCGTCAACCGGACCGCATGACAGCGCCGCTGGCCCTTTTCCGCCTGTTGGGTACTCCTGGCCAGCAGTTGCGGGGGCAGGCGATGGCGCTGGCAGTCGTGCTAATGGTGCTCACAGGACTCTCGGTACTAGTTATCGAGATGAGGCGTGGGTCTGTGGGAGGTGACTTCTGAGATGCTGCGGGTGGAAGGCCTCGAGGTCGTTCTGGGAGGGGTGGCCGTGGTGGACGGCCTCGATCTCGAGGTGGCCGAGGGCGAGATCGTGGTGCTCCTTGGACCCAGTGGGTGTGGCAAAAGCACCCTTCTACGGACAATCGTCGGTCTTGAGCGGCCATCGAGAGGAAGGGTGGCATGGTCAGGTGAGGACCTCACGTCGGTAGCGCCACACGAGCGGGACTTCGGCCTGGTGTTCCAGGACCATGCGCTCTTTCCCCACATGGATGTCGCATCCAACGTGGCCTTCGGTCTTCGCGTTGCGGGCCTGCCGGTCGAGGTCCGTGAGGCCCGCGTGGCCGAGGTTCTGGACCTGGTGGGCCTCTCTGGCTTTGGGGAGCGTCCGGTTGACGCGCTGTCGGGGGGTGAGGCCCAGCGGGTCGCTTTGGCACGTTCGCTGGCGCCCGGTCCCAGGTTGTTGATGCTGGACGAGCCTCTCGGGTCACTCGACCGGGCACTTCGCGACAGGCTCGTTGCCGATCTGGGTGTGTTGTTGCGTGGCATCGGGCAGGCCGCCATCTACGTGACACACGACCACGACGAGGCCTTCGCCCTGGCCGACCGGATAGCGGTCATGGGCGACGGTCGAATCCAGCTGATCGGTACGGCTGCCGAGGTCTGGAGTGACCCGGTGAGCGCCTATGTGGCCCAGTGTCTGGGTCATGAGAACATTGTCGAACTTGACCGGTCGGGTGCCTGCCCGCTGGGTCGGCTGGGAGACGGACCCGGAACGGTGCTGATTCGACCCGGACAGTTGCTGCTGTCACGGTGTCCCGATGGCATCGAGGCCACGGTCGTGGGGTCATCGTTTCGTGGTGACCGGTTCTCCCTGTGCGTAGCCGTCGGGAATCTGGAGGTTCGGGTTCCCGCCGCCGAGGCAGTTCCCGTCGGTTCGGGGGTTCGGTTGAGCATCGGGCCGGATCCGGTGCTTCCGCTTACTTCGATCACGCCCTGAGCAGGAACTTTGTCTCTGGGTTTGCCTTACGCACCCGGAGAGACGAGGATTGCTGTCTCGTGCCGACGTGACCGTCGTCACGCCATAGTTACAACTATCTGGAGGGGATTGACCATGCGTCGACAAGGACGTGTACTGCTTGCACTGGGCCTGGCCTTCACGCTGATTGCGGGAGCCTGTGGTTCAGACGATGCCGAAGAGGCGGCTCCGGCTGCTACGACTGCGGCGGCTCCGGCCGTTACAGCGGCTCCGGCTACGGCTCCACCCGTGACCACGGCACCACCGGAGGCTGCTCCTGTGGAGGTTTCCACGGTTGGTGAGCATCTGGGTGATGGGTCTTTGG